>NZ_JBPVIS010000011.1:0-88539 GCF_051660965.1 Vibrio glycogenivorans
TCGTGCTTGTGCTCGTCATGATCGTGGTCATCGTGCTTGTGCTCGTCGTGGCCGTGATCATGATGATCAAGGCTATCCTCACCAAGCGTGTGAGTGACAGATACATGCTCAACACTACAGTTAGCATTCGCCGTCAGTGTAAATAGCGAAGTCGGTTGCTCAAGCTTAGCGATAGCTTGTTTCAGCGCCGCTTCTTCTTGTTCTGTTTTCGGAGCATGCTCAAAGCCCACAACATCTGCACCTGGTGCAACAATCTCGATCAGTAGTTCATTAGCGTCTTGTGCGACGTTCAGCTCAACTTCACCGTGCACGTGAGAGCCGTGCTGGCGAAACTCTGAGTCAGCCAAGACAGGAGTTGCTGTAAGGCCAAATGCTGTTAGCGTTGAAAGAGCAAGTGTATCTAGTTTTAGTTTTTTCATGTGAATTAAATTCCAAAGTGTTACTTACAAAATATTAATGAGTTAGGTTGTTTGAAATAAACCGAACTGCCGGTGGGGCACGCGCCACAAACTCAGGGAGTGAGGGAATAATGCTCGGTTTAATCATTGCCTGGAACGCAGAAGTAAAGGTCTGCAAACTCAATGTTGGCATGCAAGTAGAGACGATATTCTTCACACAATTGACCAACTCGCAGTTGTGGTGGTCGTGGAAGTCGTCATATTGGATTGGGTGGTTATGACCGTCACAGCCCATATCAACCCGCTTCAGGTAATACTGAAGGTATTTGTGCTCGCCAGCCTGATGCTCATGGGCATGAGCGTTCTGGTGAGGGTGCTCATGAGTCAGGTGATCTATATAGACAGCATTCAGCCCTAAGATGAGCGAGATGCACAGCGCGACAAGCAGCTTTGTATGCAAAGTGCCAAAATGTGGGTGCAACATAGTCGATCATCTCAAACCTAGAATTGGTAACGTTATATTATAACGCTACCAATTTTTCAATAAGATGACGTAGGCAGGAATTTTAGTATTTTTATTGGTTTAGCTGGTTATTTAACCATTGATGTTATCTTGAACTAGGCTCAATACTTGGTTGATTTCCGCCTCGCTCAACGCGCCTTCTTTGACAAAGAGGATCTTGCCTTGCTTGTCTTGAACAATGATCGCAGAAGATTTTTCTGCTAATTGCCATGTATCGAAAGCGACTCCATCAGAGTCGAGCACCATTGAAGACCATGGAAACTCTTTTTTGCTATCCTCTGCGGAGGATTTTACAAAGGACCCAGTGCCCCATAAGGCATCATCTTGATTGATGATAGTTGTGGTCTGGTAGTCCTGTTGCGGGAAATCCGCAGCGGTAATCGCCGCCATCAGTGGAGCGTTCATTTCTTTCGCCGCGCCGCGTCCCGCGATTGCCTGAATCACTCGAACCTTGCCAAGCATTTGCTCTGAGTTCCAGCTTTGGTAATTGATCTTATCTTGAACTAGAGTGAGTTCACCAACTTTACTGATAGTGACTTGAGGTAGGCTTGTCTCAAGTTGAAGGTTGTGAGCAGAAGCCATCAGTGGGGCGGTAAGCATAAGAGCAGAGAGCAAAAATTTGATTTTCATTATATGTTTCCTTAACTAATAAAATGCTGAGTATCGACAAACCAAAGTGGCGTTTTCACCATTGCCAACGTAAAACTTAGTAGAAATACGAAAGCTGGCATCATTAATGCAGCAATTTAGGGCTAGTTTGACACTTCCCCTCGGGGAAGTCTTTAGGAGTTTCAATGGTCGGATCATCTGCACAGGGAAAGTGCAGTGGTAACCAGTGCAATGGTAAAGGGAGATTGGGAGTAGTCATGTTGCGCGAATTTGCAAAGTATCGACCACTACAGGTCGCAAAGTTCGTCAAGACCTTGTTTAAAGGGAATTTTACTATTAAAGGGATTGGGTGTTTTGAGTTCGACAACGGCAAGATACTGCTACCCGATGTCAGTGACCCTAATAAGCTCGCTGTCTACAAGGAAATTAACGGGATGATCGCGAATATGTAATCATCCCATGGGTGGACGTCAAGCTTGTAAGCTTGGTGGGAAGCAAACGCCTGTGCCACCTAGACCACAATAGCCATTAGGGTTTTTGGCTAGATATTGTTGGTGGTAGCTTTCTGCAAGGTAGTAATCACCAGCAGGCAGTATTTCCGTCGTAATCCGTTTTTCAATACTACCACCCAGAAGCGCTTGATACTGTTCTTTGCTATCACATGCCGTGTTCATCTGCTGCTGATCAAAGACGAACAGAGCGCTGCGATATTGAGTGCCAATATCATTACCTTGGCGCATGCCCTGTGTTGGGTCATGCTTTTCCCAAAAGTGGGCAAGGAGACTTGCGAGTGGGAGTTTTTCAGGCTGATAGATAACCCTAACCACCTCTGCATGCCCAGTTTGAGCGCTGCAGACCTCTTCATAAGTCGGGTTGGGTGTATACCCGCCACTGTATCCAACCGAGGTGGATACGACGCCCTCTAGGCCCCAGAATAGGCGCTCTGCACCCCAGAAACAGCCCATGCCGATCAATATCTCAGCTTGGTCGGAGGCAAGGGGAGCCGTTAGACTGGTCTGGTTGACGTAATGGGTGTCTTCGACAACCAGAGGGGTTGAGCGACCAGGCAGGGCCTTCTCCGGGCTAATCATGGTTTGTTTGTCAGACATTAAGCGCTCCTTTGTCAAATTATCCGCTCGGCTTGCTACAGACTTTATTAGATATAGACGATACTATACCATGCACTTTGTGCAACTCGTGGCGCGAATCTTGGGTTCAATTGTTGTTACGAGTATTACGCCCGTGAGTTTCAAATATAAGTACAATATGCGGGTTGTGTCTTGCTGGGCTCCCCAGTCGTTTTTTTGTGTGGTTTCTTCGCTTTCAAGGCTAAACAGGATGTTATCGCCCAGATTATTGTTGTGTTTTTTTGTCCTGCAATTTGCTTCACTTTCCACTTGGGCCGTCGATCTGTCAATAGAGGGGCTTGAGGGGGAGTCACTTGCTAATGTTGAGGTCTACCTCAGCTCGATTGAGCCGGATGACTATTCTCTCGACCTGCGCTTTCAGGCGCGCGTTGAGGGCATGATATCAGAAGCGCTTAGCGCTCTCGGGTACTACAATCCTTTGATAGAAACGCAGGCTTTGGTAGATGAGGATGAGTTAGTTATCACCATCGACAAGGGTGCGCCCGTGCGCATTCAAGAAGTGGATATTCAGATCCAGGGTGAAGCCAATCAAGACAAAGACTTTTTAACTACTATCCAAGAATCACCACTGCGAGTCGGGGCGAGGCTCAACCATGGTGATTACGATGCACTCAAATCCGCCTTGCGTAATCTTGCGTTGCAAAAGGGTTATTTTGACGGTGACTACACACTCAGTCGACTTGAGGTGGCACCGAGTCAAAATATTGCTTTTGTTCGCCTGCACTTCGACAGCGGGATACGTTATCACTTTGGCCCCACCAGTGTATGGGGTAGCCAAATCAAGCTTGAGCGCGTGCTCTCTCTGCAACCTTATGAGGAAAACAAGCCCTACCTTGCCTCGCAAGTTGGTGCTTTCAACCAGAATTTATCCAATACCGATTGGTTTTCGTCTGTGCTAGTCGAGCCCGACCTGACCAAACTTGGCCAGCAGCGTGAACTGCCGATGAAGGTGACACTCGCCCCGCAGGCAAGACATCAGCTTGAAACTGGTCTTGGCTACTCCACTGATGTGGGTGTCAGGGGATCACTCAAGTGGAAACGCCCCTGGGTGAACTCGCGTGGTAACAGTTTTGATTCCAGTATCTCCTTATCGCTGCCGGAGCAAACCGTCACTGCAGGTTATAACATCCCGCTCGAGGATGTACTCAATGATTACTATCGGATCCAATTTGGGATGAAGATCCTGGATAATCGTGATACTCGCAGCGTTGAGACCAACCTAGCGGTGGAGCGTCACTGGCTACTCGACGGGGGCTGGCACCGCACAGCCTATCTGCGTTACTTGTATGAGAATTTTGAACAGGGCGTGCAGAGTGACATTAGTCAGTTTTTACTGCCCGGTGTGACTTACAGCCGCACGCGTGCCCGAGGCGGCACAATGCCTCGCTGGGGAGACCGTCAGTCGATCACGGTAGAATACGGCGATCCTGCGCTGCTCTCAGAAACCCGAGTTGTGCGATTACTGGCAAGCACCGCTTGGATACGCAGTGCAGAGAGTAACAATCACCGCTGGCTGCTGCGCGTCGATGGCGGGGCGAACTTCCCCGATGATTTTGAGAGCTTACCGCCATCACTGCGTTTTTTCGCGGGTGGTGATAACAGTATCCGTGGCTACGGTTATGAATCGATCTCTCCAAGAGACGAGAGTGGCGCTCTAACCGGTGCTCAATACCTTCTCACGAGTTCACTGGAGTACCACTATCGTGTTAAAGGCAACTGGTGGGCAGCGGTGTTCTACGATATTGGTGATGCATTTAATGATGAGCCGCGTTGGCGAGACAGTACCGGTGTCGGGGTTCGCTGGGCCTCTCCGGTTGGGCCGATCCGTTTCGATGTTGCCTGGGGGCTTGATGAGCCTGCGAGTGATAATTTCCGCATTCATTTCACTTTGGGGCCTGAGCTATGATCCGTTATGCGCTGGGCTTCACTAAATGGTTGACCTTGTCACTGTTTACCTTGGTGGCCTTAATTGCTGCGACATTGAGTTGGACGATTTTCACCAACTCTGGACTCAATCTGGTGCTTTGGGGGGCGGAGAAGGCTTTGCCACAGCTGCAGGTTGGACGCACTGAAGGCGCACTCTTTCCCAAGTTCACTCTGTATGATGTCGCCTTCAATGCGCCAGAGCTTGGTGTTGACCTTGATGCCAAACAGGTGACGCTGGCGATTAATCACCGTTGCTTTTTTACCCCTAAGGTGTGTGTTGATGAGATCAGTGTCAATGAACTGAGTCTTATGTTGATGCCTGTTGAGAGCACGGATGTCTCTGATGATGAACAAACCCCACCCGTTCGCTCTATTGCAACACCTGTCCCGATTGAACTGAGTAAGTTAGCACTCACCAACATTAAGCTGGATGTCTACGGAACCCAAATCGGCTGGCAGGAACTGACCACTGCAGCGAGCTTTATCGACGACACCTTGACGCTGAGTCCAACCGCATTGCGTGACTCTTACCTGCAGCTAGCTCCAGTGGATAGTGAGTCAACCGTGCCAGAGCCCTCGGCTGCTGGCCCTTCTCAGAGTGAGCCAATTACCTTACCAGAAGTGTGGATTCCGTTAGATGTCGTGATAGAACAAATCGACATCGAGAACTTCACCTTACGTCAAGAGACGCCATTTGTGCTGCATCACCTTGGTCTAGCGGGCCGAGCCGGTGGGCATAGGGTGGGCATTGACCGTTTGGCAATAGATATTGATGACGTGAATGCAGCTTTGGCTGCAAAAGTCGATTTAACGGGCGACTATCCGCTTGAGGCAAGGCTGACTGCAGAGATTAAGCATGCCATCGCTAAAGGTGAGCAGTTAAGTTTAGATCTCTCTGGTAGTGTGGCGAATCTCGCGCTCCAGCTCTCCGTCGAGGGCGTCAATAAACTTGACCTTACTGGTCAATTACAGCCGCTCCAGGCGAGCTTACCTTTTAGTGTCAAGCTCAGCGACTCTTCAGTGCAGTGGCCACTGGTCGGTGAAAAAGACTACGGCGTAGTGGTCACTCACTTACAAGGAGAAGGTTCTCTTGATGGCTACCAAGTAGATTTGACCGGCAGTGTCGTAGGGGCTGGAATACCAGACCTTGATGTTGAGTTAGAGGGGCAAGGGGATCTCGAACAGATCAGTCTCAGTCAGCTTAAGATTGGTGCCTTGGGAGGGCACTTGCAGGGCCAGGTTGCGAGTCGTTGGAGTCAGCAGGTGACCTGGCAAGCGGATGTGACTCTGGACTCGGTTCAGCCTGGTCTGTATTGGCCACAGGCCGAGGGAAATCTATCGGGTCGTATAGTCACAAGCGGTGGCTTAACCGAGCCCGGAGGCTGGTACGTTGAACTGCCGACGCTCGATGTTCGCGGTATCTTCAGAGACTATCCACTTGATCTGGCTGGAAACCTCAGTGCATCAGACAGACAGGGCAGCGGAGAGTATCAACTCGAAACCGACGGTATCTTGCTCGCACACGGACCCAATGAGGTGGCTATCGAGGGACGAGTGGACGAAACCTGGCAGATGGACTTGACGGTGCAACTGCCAGATTTTGCGCAATCACTGCCAGAGCTGTCGGGCTCAGCCAACGGTAAAGTGCGTCTGCGTGGCGACTTGGAGCAGCCAGAGGTGCGACTTAACCTCCGTGCCCGTGATGTTCAATGGCAGCAGCAAGCTCAGCTTGAGCGTTTGAACGTGCGAGGGAGTGTGGTTCCTGCCAAAGATCCAAGGGTATCGCTTAGTGTGGCCGCCAATCGACTTCGCTTTGAGGATTACAATGCCGCGGCACTTGCCGTTGAGCTGGATGGCAGCCTGACGGATCACGTGTTGGATGTGAATCTAGACTCTGACCTTGTCGACTTAAGCCTGTCGTTGGCAGGAGACTATCGTCAGCAAGCCAACACTTGGCAGGGGGCGCTGAACACCGTCAAGGTCACGACCGAGCAAGGGATATGGCGCACTCAGCAGGCAATCGAGATTGATGTCGATATCGATGCGAGTCAAGCGCAAGTGGGCGCGCACTGCTGGCAACAAGCACAGGCGAGTGTCTGCCTTGATCAAGATGCTCAGGTCTCGCCGCAGCAAGGGGGCTTAGCTCTGAGCATCAATCAGTTTGATTTTGAGCAGATCAAACAATTTGTACCGGAGCAAACGCAAGTTGAGGGGCTTATCGATGCCAACCTTAATGCCGAGTGGCAAGGCAGTGAGACATTGCCTCAGGTCAGGCTCAATGTGGTGCTGGCACCGGGTGCGGTGACTCAACAGTTAGACCAACCACTTAAAGTTGCCTGGAATCAGTCTACATTGGCCGCGACCTTCGCCGACAACCGGGTTGAGGGTCAGTGGCGATTCGATTTTAAGGACAATGGTGAGTTGACCGGCGAGTTGGTGATCCCTGATGTCACAGTCGAAGATCGACAAATCGATGCCCAGTTGCGCCTTTCTCCCTTTAACCTTGACTTTATGGCGCCCTTGGTCGGTGCTTACAGCGAGTTGGACGGGCGTATCTCTGCCGATATTGCGCTGAGTGGTCCACTGATGCAACCCAGAGCGCAGGGCTTTGTGACTATTGAGCAACTGTTATTACGTGGTGAAATCACCCCACTGGATATTGATCAAGGCAAGATATCCTTGGATCTCAATGGTTATCAAGCCGACCTTAACGCTCTGATCAAGACCCCGGAGGGAGACTTAAACATCAAAGGTGATGCCGACTGGCAAGACTTGGCAGACTGGCGCGGTGATGTACGCGTGTTTGCCGATGGCTTGCTGGTGGATATCCCGCCGATGGTTAAGGTCAGGGTTGTGCCGGACATGACCATTTCCATGTCACCAAAGCAGGCGAAAGTCACCGGTGATATCCGTCTGCCCTGGGCTCGAATTGATGTTCAAAGCCTGCCGGAGTCAGCAATAGGTATCTCTAAGGATCAAGTGATACTTGGCGATGATTTACAGCCGATTGAAGAAGATGATCCGATTCCGTTTGCGTTAGAGACTGACGTTAAGATCCATATCGGCAATGACTTTAGGCTCTCTGCATTTGGTCTGGATGGTAGTTTAGTCGGCAGCCTGAACGTTGCTCAGAGAGATCGCGGACCGATCGTGAGTGGTGAGGTCAATATCCTTAACGGTCAGTATCGCTCATTTGGCCAAGATCTATTGATCGATGAGGGCAAGATCCTGATGAATGGACCGGTTGATCAGCCCTATATTGTGATCACCGCGATCCGTAATCCAGACAACACCCAAGATGATGTAGTCGCGGGTATTCGAGTGACAGGTCCTGCGGATGAGCCTGAGGTAGAGATCTTCTCCGAGCCAGCCATGCCTCAGGCGAATGCATTGTCTTACCTGCTTAGAGGGCAGGATATTGATGCGGAGTCGGGGGGCAATGCCATTACGACGACCCTGATTGGCCTCAGTTTAGCGCGCAGCGGTAAAGTCGTGGGAGAGATTGGAGAAGCCTTTGGGGTACAGGATCTCCAGTTGGACACTGCCGGCAGTGGCGATGACTCGCAGGTGACGGTCAGTGGCTATATCTTGCCCGGTCTGCAGGTGAAATATGGCGTCGGGATCTTCGACTCGGTGGGCGAGTTTACCGTGCGCTATCGCTTGATGAAGGATCTGTATCTTGAGGTTGTCTCTGGCTTGGATAGCGCGGTTGATCTGCTTTATCAGTTTGAGTTTGATTAGTTGGCTTGGCTTAAATTAGGTTTCTTGGGCATGGAGGCGCGTTTATGAACTACAGTTTGATTAGAACAAGTCGTTGGCAAATAGGTTCGATACTATGCAGCAGTTAGTCTTTGTTTATGGCACCCTGCGTCAAGGCGAGTGCTATCATCATTACCTGAAAGATAGTGAACTACTAGGCACGTGCGAGACTGCGCCAGAGTTCGCGCTGTTCGACCTTGGCCCATACCCAGCGGTGATCCCTGGGCAAAAAAGTATTCAAGGTGAGGTCTATTGGGTCAGTGATGAGACCTTGGCACAACTGGATATCCTTGAAGATGTGCCAGTTGAATATCGCCGTGAAACCACGCCGACCCCATTTGGGTTAGCGTGGATCTATCTTTATCAGCAAACCGCAGAGCTCGATGTCGAGATTGCCTCTGGAGATTGGTTACAGCGCGTCTGAACGCTAGTTATAGCGTTGCCTTTAACTGCTTTTTGCTCGTTCAAATGAGGTGAGGATCTCTTGCTTTGCGGCTTCTACATCAGCCCATCCGTCGACTTTGACCCACTTACCCTCCTCCAACTCTTTGTAGCGCTCGAAGAAATGGGTGATTTGCGCCTTAAGTAGCTCAGGAATGTCATCGACATCATGGATATGCTGATACTCTTTCGAGAGCTTACTGTGCGGCACCGCGAGCACCTTGGCATCCTCCCCAGACTCATCGGTCATCTTCAACACGCCGACAGGACGACAACGGATTACGGCACCCGGCATTAGTGGGAAGGGGGTGGGGACGAGTACATCAACCGGATCACCATCGAGTGACAGCGTTTCATTGATGTAGCCGTAATTGCAGGGATAAAACATCGGTGCCGACATAAAACGGTCGACAAATACCGCCCCAGAGTCTTTATCGACCTCATACTTAATCGGGTCGGCATTGGCAGGAATTTCGATAACGACATAGATATCATCGGGAAGAGATTTACCGGCAGGCACGTGATTGAGACTCATAGAAAGGATCCTTTTTCTTCGTTTGATTAGACACTTAGATAGTTTTAGCCACTTAATTAGTTATAGGTGATCTTCTTCTCAAACAGCAAACTTCGAGGTTACTCTCTGGCAAATAAAAAAGAGCACTCTAGTGAGTGCTCTTTTTAGCAATAACTCGGTGATTATTGTTCAGGGAATTCCTCAAGAAACTCCTCGACTTTGTCGACCATTTTTTTCGAACCACAGAAGAAAGGAACGCGCTCGTGTAGCTCTTTTGGCTCGATATCCATAATGCGAGTATAGCCATCGGATGCCGTACCACCCGCTTGCTCTACTAGGAATGCCATTGGATTGCACTCGTAAAGCAGGCGTAGTTTGCCATTTGGATGGCTGTGGGTGCTTGGGTACATGTAGATACCACCATGCAGCAGATTACGGTGGAAGTCTGAAACCAGAGAGCCGATGTAGCGAGAGGTGTACGGGCGACCATCCTCAGGCACATTCTCTTGGCAGTATTTGATGTACTTCTTCACGCCTTGAGGGAAGCGGATGTAGTTGCCTTCGTTGATCGAGTAGATCTTACCCTCTTGTGGGATCATCATGTTTTCATGTGATAGGCAGAAGGTACCCAGTGATGGATCGTAGGTAAAGCCATTCACGCCAGCGCCTGTGGTGTAAACCAGCATGGTTGACGATCCGTAGATTACATAGCCAGCAGCGACTTGCTTGTGACCAGGTTGAAGGAAGTCTTCCATCGTTGGCGGAGTACCCACCGGTGAAACACGACGGTAGATAGAGAAGATGGTGCCAACCGATACGTTAACATCGATGTTTGATGAGCCATCGAGTGGGTCCATCAATACCACGTACTTAGCGTGTTGATTTTTATCACGGTCAAAGCTAACTGCTTCATCTTCCTCTTCGCTCGCTACACCACAAACTTGGTCACGAGCTTCTAGAGCCGCTTTGAATTTTTCGTTCGCGTACAGGTCGAGTTTTTGCTGAGCTTCACCTTGAACGTTCTCAGTACCGACTGCACCAGTGATATCAACCAGACCGGCTTTGTTGATTTCACGGTTAACAATTTTTGCAGCAAGACGGATCGACGATAGAAGAGACGATAGATCACCGCTGGCATGGGGAAAGTCTGCCTGTTTCTCAACTATGAATTCGCCTAATGTGCGTAATCCTGACATGTTAAGTCCTTAACTCTATAAATTTTGGGGGGAGATGGGTGAGCTTGTATCGCCTCTTTATGGGGAATCTTGCTCACCGACCTATAATAAAGTTTAAACTTTATTACGTGAATTGAATAAATTGCTCAAACCGCTTATTTGTATGATTATTGCGGCTAAGCGCTCAAATTTTATACATTTAATCGTTTGTCTCGTACAAATTGTAGCTTTGATTCCCGCGTTTTGCGGTAAAAAATCACCGCAATGCATCTTGAGATGAGTTAGGTATAATTGGCGTTAACTGATTAATTCGACAGGGATGGCGATCATGCACATTCATATTTTGGGGATTTGTGGCACCTTTATGGGCGGGGCGGCGATGCTAGCACGTCAGCTCGGCCATAAAGTGACGGGCTCAGATGCCAACGTTTACCCGCCGATGAGCACCATGCTCGAACAGCACGGGATTGAGATCATTGAGGGCTACGACCCAGCCCAGCTTGATCCCGCGCCGGATTTGGTGGTGATCGGCAATGCCATGAGCCGAGGAAACCCTTGCGTAGAGTATGTGCTCAATCGCAATCTGCGCTACACCTCTGGGCCACAATGGTTGCAAGAGTTCCTTCTCCATGAGCGTTGGGTAATCGCGGTATCAGGCACTCATGGTAAGACTACGACTGCCAGTATGCTGGCCTGGATTTTAGAAGAGTGTGGTTATCAGCCGGGCTTTTTGGTTGGCGGTGTTTTGGGCAACTTTGGCCTGTCTGCACGCTTGGGCGAGAGCATGTTTTTTGTCGTTGAGGCGGATGAGTATGATAGTGCGTTCTTTGATAAACGTGCGAAATTTGTCCATTACCACCCACGCACTTTGATCATTAATAATCTTGAGTTTGATCATGCGGATATATTTGATGATCTTGAGGCGATCAAAAGGCAGTTTCACCACTTGATCCGAACCGTGCCAGGAAACGGCCGGATCCTCTCACCGCAGGGTGAGCCTGCGATTGAGGACACCTTGGCGCGTGGCTGCTGGAGTGAGACCGAGTTTTCCGGTCAAGGCGGCGAATGGCAGTCTCAGCTTGTGAGCCGTGATGGCAGCTGCTTTGATGTGCTGCATCAAGGTAAGGTGGTTGGTCAGGTCCGCTGGGATCTCGTTGGCGATCATAACGTCAATAATGCGCTGATGGCGATTGCCGCTGCGCGTCATGTCGGGGTTGAACCAAAGCATGCGTGTGAGGCGCTAGCGCGGTTTATTAACACCAAACGTCGCCTAGAGCTCAAAGGCGAGGTCGCTTCGGTTAAGGTCTATGATGACTTTGCTCACCATCCAACCGCGATCAAACTGACCCTAGAGGGGCTGCGTAACAAGGTTGGCGATGACAAGATTATTGCCGTGCTTGAGCCGCGCTCTGCGACGATGAAGCGAGGAGTGCATAAAAATACCCTAGCGGAGTCATTAGATGCCGCAGACAGTGTCTTTCTCTATCAACCAGCTAACATTGACTGGCAAGTTTCTGATGTGATTGGTCAATGCCGTCAGCAAGAGGCCTATGCCATCGCTGATATCGACAAGTTGGTTGCAGAGATCGCTGCGCAAGCGCAGCCTAGCGATCATATTTTAGTGATGAGCAATGGCGGGTTTGAGGGCATTCACAATAAACTGATGCAAGCGCTGGAAGCCAAGTAACCGATGAAGCAGAATACAACGAATCAGAAAGCGATTACCCTAGCTTTTACCGGTGCGTCTGGCGCGCCTTATGGTCTGCGTTTACTTGAGTGCTTGCTAGCAGCAGATTATCAAGTGTATCTCTTGATTTCGTCTGCCGCGAGAGTGGTACTAGCGACCGAAGAGGGATTAAAGCTGCCCAGCGGCCCTGAGGCGATGCACAAAGCGTTGGTCGAGTATCTGGGTTGCCAGGCCGATAAGTTGATTGTCTGCGGTAAAGAGGACTGGTTTTCACCGGTTGCCTCTGGGTCAGCTGCGCCTAAGCAAATGGTGGTCTGTCCGTGCTCAGCCGGCAGTATCGCAGCGATAGCGCATGGCATGTCAGATAATCTGATTGAACGGGCCGCCGATGTGGTGCTCAAGGAGCGTGGCCAGTTGATGTTGGTGGTCAGAGAGACCCCGTTTTCAACCCTCCACCTTGAGAACATGCATAAGCTATCGCAGATGGGCGTAACGATCATGCCTGCTTCACCGGGCTTCTACCACCAACCCCAAAGCATTGATGATTTGGTCGACTTTATTGTCGCGCGAGTCCTCGATCACCTAGGTGTCGAGCAAGGACTAGTTCCACGCTGGGGATACGATTCGCGGAAAAAATAGGCACAGCTTAAGGGGCGAGGTTCGAGTTACACTTCGTTCCGGGTATCGAGGGGTAAGTTGGGTGTGTTAAACCCCTCGCTCCTCGTAGGGCAAAGCCCGTCCCCGAACCTCGCCCCCTGTTTTTAGGTTTAAATAGCTTTTGGATCATGGCAACCCAAAAGGGTGAGAAGCTAAAAAAATCCCCGCAGTTTAGGTGCGGGGATTGGATTAGATTTCTTCGTCGTTGAGCTCTTTGAGCACTTGGAAGATCTCGCGGAAGGCCTTAGCTGGCTTACCGGCTTTTTTCTCTTTTGCGGCTTGGCGGGCAAGCTGGCGCAGACGTTGACGATCCGCATCCGGGAACATTGTCATCACGTCAGCGATGGCGCTATCGCCCTCTTCCACTACGCGATCACGCAGCTGTTCAAGCTTGTGCAGTTCTGCCGTTGCTTGAGAGTGCTTGTTACGCACCTTATCCAGTGCTGCTTGCAATGGTTCCGTGTCTTCATTACGCATGATCTTGCCAATGTACTGAAGCTGACGACGGCGTGCTTCTTTAGTAAAACGCTGTGCATCTTTGATTGCGTCGCGTAGGTCATCGCTAAGTGGAAACTTTTCTAAAACGGATGGTTTTAGACTCACCAGCTCTTCACCGAGTTTTTGTAACTCTTCCATGTCACGCTTCAACTCGGTTTTACTTACCCAGATGATCTCTTCTTCCGGTTCCCAGGGCGCTTTTTGATTCTTACGAGCCATGTTTTTGCCTTTTTTATCGATCTATAGGCTTATTTTAACAACAATCATGGGGAGAAAGCGAAATTCTTGTTATTCTTGATCAATAACCCTAAACCGATGAAATGAAGATGGATGTAAAACAGCAAGTTGCTGAGCAACGAAAAGAATTGGAACACGCGGTTGCCAAGGCGCTCGAGTTGGCTGCCAAGCAGTCGGATGCTGCTGAAGTTGCGATCAGTAAGTCGACCGGTCTCAGTGTCTCTACTCGAGGCTGTGAGGTTGAGAATGTCGAGTTTAACAGCGATGGCGCACTTGGGATCACGGTTTATCGTGGCCAGCGCAAGGGCAGCGCATCCACTTCAGATCTGAGTGAGCAGGCTATTCAGCAGACGGTGCTGGCGGCGCTTGATATCGCTCAGTATACCTCGGAAGATCCTTGTGCAGGTCCTGCTAACAAGGAGCTGATGGTGAAAGATATTCCAGATTTGGATCTTTTCCATCCAGAAACCCCGGATCCAGACTACGCGGCCAAGATTGCGATTGAGGCTGAGCAGGCTGCGCTGTCGTTTGATAGTAAGATCAAGCAAAGCGATGGTGCCAGCTATGACAGCCACTATGGCATTAAGGTTTATGGTAATAGCCACGGCTTACTGGCCAGCTACCCGAGCAGTCGTCACAGCATCAGCTGTTGCGTGATCGGTCAGAGCGATGATGGAGATATGGAGCGCGATTACAGCTACACGGTTGCGCGTCATAAAGACGATTTGTGGAGCGCAGAAAAGGTCGGTCGCCTTGCTGCAGAGCAGACGGTCAGTCGCCTAGACCCACGTCGCGTGCCAACGGGAGAGTACCCTGTGATGTTTGCCGCCGATGTTGCGACCGGGCTGATGGGCCACCTTACCATGGCGATCAGTGGTGGTAACCTGTACCGTAAAGCCTCGTTCTTGCTCGATCACCTCGGTGAAAAGATCCTTCCAGATTGGTTCAATATTGAAGAGAAGCCTCACGTACTGCGTGGCCTAGCATCGAGCCCATTTGACAGTGAGGGGGTGGTGACGCAAGACCGCGAGATCATTACCGATGGTGTCCTAGCGACCTATTTGCTGACCAGCTACGCGGCGCGCAAGATGAACATGCAGCCAACCGGTCATGCTGGTGGTATCCACAACTGGTATGTGAAATCCACAGGCCAAGATTATCAGCAGATGCTCAACGAGCTGGGGACAGGTCTATTGGTCACAGAAGTGATGGGGCAGGGCGTTAATACCGTGACGGGTGATTACTCTCGTGGTGCGGCTGGCTTTTGGGTTGAGAATGGTCAAATCCAGTATCCGGTTTCGGAGATCACGATTGCGGGTAACCTCAAAGAGATGTTCCAGCGCATCGTGGCTGTCGGCACGGATGTTGAAACTCGCTCACAGATCCAGACGGGCTCAATGTTGATTGAGTCGATGAAAGTCGCGGGCGATTAATCCTTAGCAAGCGTTGTCATGGTTAACAACGAGAAAGCCCCTGCACTGCAGGGGCTTTCTTATTACTCAGTGGCTATCATCAGATAAAGATAGTCGCTAGGCCGAGGAACACGGACAAGCCGATCACATCGGTTACCGTGGTCAGTGCCATACCGCCAGCAAGTGCAGGGTCGATATTGATCTTCTTGAGCAAGATCGGAATACTTACCCCAGCAACCCCAGCGACGAACAGGTTGGTCAGCATGGCTGCGGAGATGATCCCTCCGAGCATCCAGTCACCTTTCCATACTACGACAATCACACCAATGATCAGCGCCCACAAGACGCCATTGAGCAGGCCAATCAAGGCCTCTTTGATCAACAGCTCACGCTTGTTGGCATCACCGATATGACCGAGAGCAAGTCCGCGGATCACTAGAGCAACGGTTTGGTTACCAGCTACCCCGCCCATTGATGGCACAATTGTCATCAGAACCGCAATCGCCGCCATTTGCTCCAGCGTTGCCTCAAAGACATTGGATACCGAGGCTGCAGCCAGCGCTGCGAGCACATTGACCCCAAGCCAAACGCTGCGTCGACGTGCTGATTTCACCACGGGTGCGAAGGTGTCCTCATCATCATCCAGGCCCGCCAAACTCATCATTGAGTGCTCGGCGTCTTCACGGATCACATCGACCACATCATCAATGGTGATACGTCCAACCAGATGAAGATTTTCATCAATCACCGGCGCAGATACCCAGTCGCGACGCTCAAACAAGCTGGCGACATCTGTGGCGCTGGTGTTGACTGAAATCGCCTCATCGGCGTCATCCATCACCTCAGTAACCGGGGTATCTGGTTGAGTGGTAAGTAGGCTGGTGAGGGCAAGGTTACCAATCAACTGACTGTCTTCATCGATAACGTAAAGCGTATCGGTCGCCTCTGGCAGCTCGCCTTTCATGCGCAGGTAGCGCAGCACAACATCGACATCCACATCGCCTCGGATGGTGATAAAGTCGGTGTTCATCAGCCCGCCAGCGGTGTCCTCTGGATAGGAGAGAGCGGTCTCGACCCGTAGCCTATCTGCAGTGTCCATCTGATCGAGGACTTCCCGCGAGATATTTTGTGGCAAGCTACGCAAGACATACGCAACATCATCGGTGTCCATCCCCTCGGTGGCTTCCGCGAGCTTTTCGGGTGCCATCTTTGACACCAAGGCATCCTTGACGTCTTCACTCAGCTCGTCAAGGATTTCACCGTAGTCTTCTGGGTCGGTCAACTGCCACAAAACGTCGCGGCTTTTGCGTGGAGAGGCCTCAAGAAGATGGGCAATATCTTCTGGCTCCATATCCTGGAGTTGGCGTCTTACATGGACAAAGCGGCCAGATTCTAATGCGTCGGAAATTTCTTGGAGGGTTTGATGAGCTTGGTCGAATTCTATTTGTTCGCTCATAGATTCCCCCTAACTAATGAATTGATAATTTGTTGAATATTAGCTTAAATTTGTGACAGAGTTAATCGTCTTCTTCAAACTTATCTTGGATCAGGTGGCAGACGGCGGCGAGTGCCTCTTGGCTTTGCTCCCCTTCGGCTAGGACAGTAATTTCTTGGCCCTGGGCTGACTCGAGCATCAACAATCCCATGACGCTGTCGGCCATCGCTTCTTTACCTTCGGGGTTACGCACAGTAATTGTAGCGGCATAGGACTGCGCCAATTCAACCAGTTTCATTGCTGCGCGCGCGTGTAGCCCCAGACGATTTTCTATAACAACAGTTTGTGAGTGGGTCATAGCCTAATCTTTATTCTTCTCTAATGATGTATGACGGATCTGGACGGTTTTGCCCAGTTGCTGAAAGTATTCGCCGATTTGTTGAGTCAGGTACACAGAGCGGTGTTTTCCTCCGGTACAACCTATCGCTACAGTGACATAGCTGCGGTTGTTGAGCTCAAGGGCAGGCAGCCATCGCTCGACAAAGCTTTGGATTTGCTGCTTTAACTCAAGCACATCTTGGTGCTGCTCGAGAAAGGAGCGGATCGGCGAGTCGAGACCGGTCATGGGTCTGAGCTCGGGTACCCAGTGTGGGTTGGGTAAGAAGCGTACGTCAAATACGTAGTCGGCATCCGAGGGTAGACCATACTTAAAGCCAAATGACTCAAATACCATCACTAACTCTTTATGCTCGCGCCCTTCGATACGCAGGCGTACCGTTTCACTCAGCTCGTGCAGCGACTTCTCACTGCTATCGATAACCAAATCGGCCATTTCTTTAAGTGGCGTGAGAATGGTTTTTTCCTGCTCTATCGCTTGATCAAGTGACAGGCCGCTATCGCGTTGAGAAAGTGGGTGCAGGCGGCGGGTTTCGCTGTAGCGCTTGAGTAGGGTACTCTTTGCTGCATCGAGGAATAGGATACTTAGATCGCTATTGCCTTTAAATTGGCTAATCTGCATCTCCAGATCGGCCGTATTCTCGGGTAAATTGCGGATATCGATGCTCACCGCGACGTTCTGCTTACTACCACGAACAGACTCAACGAATGAGGCTAATAAATCAACGGGCAGGTTGTCGACACAGTAGTATCCGATGTCCTCTAGAACCCGCAAAGTGATACTTTTACCGGCTCCAGAGTAGCCACTTACGATAATCAGTCTCATTGTGTCTGCTTAACCGCCGATCATTATGTTGTAAAGCTCTTGGTCGTTGCGAGCGTTACGGAGTTGTTTTAGTACCTGTTTATCATTTAAACGCTCCGCCATGGATGACAATGTCTTTAAATGTTCTTTACATTGTGCGTCCGGGACAAGCAGAGCGAAGAGAATATCCACGGGTCTGTTGTCGATGGCATCGAACTCGATCGGGTCTTGGCATTGGAGTAACACCGCCACGGCATGTTCGCTCGATTTCATACGAGCATGGGGAATGGCGATCCCATTTCCAATGCCAGTACTGCCCATTTTTTCTCGGCTCAACATATTCTCAAACAGTTCGGTTGAGCTGATGCCAGTCTGATTCGCCACCAGTTCACTGATGATTTCAAGTGCACGTTTTTTGCTCGTGCAAGGGACTGCACTTTTGGTGCAGTCCACTGTGAGTACTTCGCTTAATTGCATATTTAATGGCTACTTAGCTTTTCTTTATGCTTGTTCAATTGTCTTACTAGTTTATCAACCAAGGCGTCAATGGCCGCATACATACTGTCGTCTTCGGCAGTCGCATGGATATCACCTTGGTTTACGTGAAGGGTAGCTTCTGCGATCTGGCGCATTTTTTCAACACGTAAAACCACATGAACGTTATTTATGTGGTCAAAAAATCGCTCCAGCTTTTCAAACTTAGTGTTCACATAGTCTTGCATTGAATCGGTTAGATCAACGTGATGGCCATTTAGATTGATTTGCATAGACTTTCCTTCTCGGTTAGGGCCTAAAGCAGGCGTTTTCGCTGACTTGAAGGAGCAATACCGAGTGACTCACGGTATTTAGCGATCGTACGTCTTGCGACCTGTATTCCTTGGTCAGCGAGTAGGGCTGCAATCTTACTGTCACTCAGTGGCTTCACTGGGTTCTCGGCAGCAACCAATTTCTTGATCAGTGCACGGATTGCAGTCGATGAGCACTCTCCTCCGTTGTCGGTACTAACGTGACTGGAGAAGAAGTATTTCAATTCAAATATCCCTCTTGGTGTGTGCATGTACTTCTGGGTTGTGACCCGAGAAATTGTCGATTCATGCATATCAACCGCGAGTGCGACGTCATTGAGCACCATAGGTTTCATCGCCTCTTCACCGTACTCAAAGAAATCACGCTGGTGCTCAACAATGCACTTGGCAACTTTGAGTAGGGTCTCATTGCGACTCTCGAGGCTTTTGATTAGCCACTTGGCCTCTTGCAGATTACTGCGAATATACTGACTGTCGGCATTGTTCCCTCTAGCAAGATTAGCATATTGCTGATTCACTTTGAGGCGAGGGGCGCTGTCTGGGTTGATCGTGACCAGCCATTTGCCATGATCTTTAAATACTGAGACATCCGGGATCACATACTCTGCATGGGTCTGAGTGATGCGGCTGCCCGGGCGAGGGTCAAGTCGTTGGATCAGGCCTAGCACCTCGCGCAACTGCGGCTCTTTGAGACGCGTCTCTTTAATGATCAATTTGTAGTCGCGATTGCCTAGTTGATCAACATGATTAGCGAGTACTAACTTTGCTTCTTCCAGCCATGGCGTATCTTCGGGTAGCACGGAGAGTTGCAGCAGCAAACATTCTTGAAGGTTTTGCGAGCCGACACCGAGAGGATCAAAGCGTTGAATACGTTTTCTCACCGCCTCAATTTCGTCGAGCTCAAGCTCTTCGTTATCAAAGCTGTCGAGGATTTCTTGAGGAGAGAGAGTCAGGTAACCATAATCATCGATGGCTTCGATGATCGCGAGTGCGATTGAGCGGTCGTTGTCAGAAAAGGGTGTCAGGTCCAACTGCCACAGCAGGTAATCTTGTAGTGATTCGGTTGTCTCACCTTGATAAATCGGGGCATCATCGTCCAGCGCAATGCCGGTGTTTCCGGTGTTCGCGCTATAGACGTCATCCCAAGTGGTGTCTATCTCTAGATCGTTGCTTAGATCTGACTTTTCAATAAGGTCTGAACTGTCCTTCAGCTCAGGCTCGGCCATATCAATGCTGTCGTGCTCTTCACCATTGGCTTTAACCTCGGAGCTCTCCGTGGTGGTATTTTCGGTCGCACTATTTTCCGTGTTTTCATCGCCAGTGACCTCCTCAACCTCAAGGAGTGGGTTCGAATCGAGTGCTTCTTGAATCTCTTGTTGCAGATCGAGCGTTGACAACTGCAGCAGGCGGATTGCTTGCTGTAGTTGAGGGGTCATGGCTAATTGTTGACCTAGCTTGAGTTGTAATGAAGGTTTCATTCAGTCGTGCTCACCTTATTGTATTTTTTATTTCCCTTCTCCGTAATCATAGACGGAATTGCTCACCAAGATAAACCTGTTTGACCTCGCTGTCATTCAGAACTTGCTCTGGTGTTCCCTCTGCGATTAGGCGTCCTTGGCTCACAATGTAGGCTTTTTCACACACATCAAGCGTCTCTCGCACGTTGTGGTCGGTAATCAAGACTCCCAGGCCACGCTCTTTGAGGTGTTCAATGATTTTTTTGATATCGATAACCGAGATAGGGTCGACCCCAGCAAAGGGTTCATCGAGTAGGATGAACTGCGGGTTGGCAGCGAGTGCACGCGCGATTTCGACGCGGCGGCGCTCACCACCAGACAGAGCCATACCGGCACTCTTGCGAATGTGTTGGATATGAAACTCTTCTAGCAAATCTTCGAGTTTGTCTTGGCGCTCCTCTCGAGAGAGTTCATCACGGGTTTCTAGCACCGCCATGATGTTGTCTTCAACCGACAACTTACGAAAGATAGAGGCCTCTTGCGGCAGGTAGCCGATCCCCATGCGTGAGCGGCTGTGCATTGGCAAGATGCTGATATCTTTATCATCAATTGAGATCTTGCCCTCATCGCGAGCAACCAGGCCAACGATCATGTAAAACGAGGTGGTTTTGCCCGCGCCATTGGGTCCGAGTAGGCCAACGATTTGGCCCGACTCTACCTGCAAACTTACATCAGAAACCACCTTGCGTGCTTTGTAGCTCTTTGCCAGGTGCTCTGCTTTTAATACTGCCATTTACTACTCACTTTTTGCTGGTGGCTGAAGTACAGTCGAGACTCGACCACCAGTCTGTGCGCCATCCGCGATCAGTTTTTGTTCTGAGATCTTATAGCGGATTTTATCGCCGCTAATCTTACTACCATCTTGTGCCAACGTGGCGCGTCTGAGCATCAGTAGCTCGTCGGCGGCCATGTTGTAGTATAACTCCTCCGCTTCACCTGAAAGAGTATTCCCATCGTCGGTGAGCTGAGAGAACGTACTTGGTTGGCCGTAGGCTTCAATCTGTTTGATCGCACCATCTGCAGGGTCACGGGTGACCACGATCTTATCTGCACTAATGTTGATGCTGCCTTGTTTGAGTTTTACATCACCGGCAAAGGTCACCTGATTGCTCTGCATATCCAGTTGCTGGCTGTCAGAGTCAATGTAAATGGGTTGCTCGGTATCAGTAGATAGAGCCAAAACTGGCGCTGAAGCCATCAAGCAGGTCAGTAGGCCCGCCATAGAGCTAAGGTGTGAGAGTTTCATATCTACCCTGTACGTGTTGGTATAGTGTCGCGGTGTTGTCTTTGAAGCTCCCCTTCATCGCTTGACCTCGGGTTACAAACTGAGGCCCATTGAGTCTGACGGTTTGATCAGCCCAAAACTCCCGCTTATCTAACTGAATGTTCAATTGTTCTGTCATCATAGTGTCAAAGCTAGAGGTTGGTAGCAAGTTCTTTGCAATCACCTTGTCATACAGAACCAAAACTTGCTTATCATCGAGTCTTGCCTTGCGTGCACTGATCTCCCACTCGAGCAGGTTGCCATCTTTATAGATGCGCAGGATCGGCTGCTCAAACACGGTATCACCACTCTCGGCGTAGTACTCGAGATGACTTGACGTGATCTCATAGCTACGTATGCCTTGACGATCATATGAGACGTTTGACATGTTGGTGCCGCTAAAGAGAGGCAACTCCTGATCAGGGCTTACTTGGATGTCGTAGCTATCGTCACTTTGCAGTAGGTAATAGCCGCAAAAAAGGCAGACAGCAATTAGAAACCCGTGACCGAGGCGCGACAGGGTCATATGCTCAGCCCTTTGTGCATCTCAAGCTCACCCTTTGCTTGTAAGATCAGGTCACTGACCTCACGCACTGCGCCGTGACCACCTTTGATCTTGGTGACGTAGTTGGCACGCTGCACCAGTAATGGGTGGCCATCAGCAACACAGACCTTAAGCGCCACTTGCTCCATAACGGGCCAGTCGATAAGGTCATCGCCAATATAGCCAGTATGCTCAGGGGCGATGTCGAGCTGACGGCAGATGTCTTGATAAGCTTTTACTTTGTCGTCTTGCCCTTGGTAAATCAGCTTGATCCCAAGCGCAGACATGCGGTTTTCAACGATTTTTGACTGGCGACCAGTAATAATCGCAATCTCAACCCCGGCACTCATCAGCGCCTTGACGCCATAGCCATCACGGGTGTGAAAGGTCTTAAGCTCTTCTCCATCATTGCCCATGTACACTAGGCCATCCGAGAACACGCCATCGACATCACAGATGAGTAGTTTGATTTGACGAGCAATGTCAAACAGTTGACCGTCTACTGCGCCATAAAGAGTTTCTACTTGGTGGGTCATTACATTACTCCAGCTCGCAACATATCGAGCATGTTAAGCGCACCTACCAGCTCACCATCATCGTTACATAATAGCAAACCATTAATTGATTTCGCTTGCATGATATTCACCCCCTCTGCGGCCAGCATATCTGGCGAGACGGAGGTTGGGTTAGGGATCATCACTTGGCCTATCGCGGTGTGATGGATATCGACGCGCTTATCAAGGATACGGCGCAGATCGCCATCGGTGAAAATACCGGTTAGCTTGTTGTCGGTATCGACAATCGCCGTCATACCTAAGCCTTTCTGGCTGATCTCAAGCAGGGCATCGCGGATCATGGTGTCGGCATAAACGCGCGGGAGCTTTTCACCGGTGTGCATGATATCAGACATCTTTAATAACAGTTTTCTCCCCAAAGCACCGCCTGGGTGAGATAGGGCAAAGTCTTGGGCGGTAAAACCGCGCGCTTCAAGCAGCGCCACTGCCAGAGCATCGCCAAGGACCAGGGTTGCCGTCGTGCTTGAGGTCGGGGCAAGACCTAGCGGACAGGCCTCCTTTGGCACGGTGATCTGCAGGTGAATGTCGGCCAGTGTTGCCATGGTTGAACTTGGCTTGCCCGTCATGGAGATGATCTGGTTGCCCAAGCGTTTGAGTACCGGGAAGAGGGCCAAGATCTCACTTGACTCTCCCGAGTTGGAGATGGCGAGAACCACATCTCCAGGCTCAATCATACCCAGGTCGCCGTGCGCGGCTTCACCTGGGTGAACAAAAAAAGCGGAGGTGCCAGTACTGGCAAAGCTTGCGGCAATCTTGTTGCCGATATGGCCCGATTTGCCCATGCCCATGACAACAACCTTGCCTGTGCAGGCAAGTATCATCTCGCAAGCGGCACTAAAATCATCGTTTATGTATTGTTTCAGATGCTCAATCGCATCGAGCTCAATATCAATGACCTGCTTGGCCACTGATTGGTAATCAAATTGAGACATAGAGTCAATCACCAAATTATGCGGTTATATTCATTACGAGGTAGGCTTGATAGCCAACAAAAAATAGGAACAGCAACGCGCCCTCGAAGCGATTGATGCTGCGAGATTTGCCTAGGGCCATAACTACGAGGACAAGGCTAATAAACAGCATGACCCAGTAGTCACGCTCCATGACTAACTCGCTCACTAGTGAAGGATTAAGCAGGCCGGGTATGCCCATGACCGCAAGGATGTTAAACACGTTCGAGCCGATGATGTTACCAACGGCCATATCATCTTCGCCTTTCATTACACCAGCCAGTGAAGCGGCCAGCTCAGGTAAGCTCGTACCAACGGCAATGATGGTCAAGCCAATGACGAGATCGCTCATGCCAAAGTAGGTGGCAATGATCACGGCGTTATTCACTAGGGTGTCGGCTGCAAATGGCAGGATCAGCAAGCCGACAACAACCCACATTGCGGCTTTGCCATTGCTTACGCCCTGAGGTATCTCAGACTCCTGCTCTTCGAGAAACACATCCCCCTTGGCCTGCTCTTTGCGGCTGATATACAGCATGGTAAGAATAAACAAGGCAAACAAAACCACCAACAGGGTGCCCTCATAAAAGCCCAGATAGCCATCCCATACCAAGGCTCCACAGATCAGGGTCACGACGATCATCAACGGTAGCTCACGTTTGAGCACCCCTGAGCTGATGGAGAGTGGTTTGACTAAGGCGGTGATACCCAAGATAAGGGCGATGTTAGCTATGTTTGAGCCGATGACATTACCCACAGCCGTATCTGAGCGCCCCTCTAGGGCCGCTGTAGCAGAGACCATCATCTCTGGTGCTGATGAGCCCATTGCCAAGATGGTCATACCGATGACTAAGGGCGAAATACCAAAGTTTCGTGCTAACGCAGCCGCGCCGAAGACCAGCTTATCCGCACTCCAAACCAAAAAAATCAGTCCTAGGATAAGGAAAGCAATCGCTTCAATCATGGGGTTCCCTAATTTTGTTACAGTTATGGCGCATAATTTTGAACGTTTGTCGGGCAAAAGTGAAGCAGCCATGCGAATTAATTTGCACTGTCTTTAGCATAGGTAAATCATTGAATAATAGATGAGCCAAAGCTGAGAAATCAGTATAAGATAAGTTATCAGAATGTTAGCCAAGGAGAGCAGGTGACCATGATGGGTGAGTCCTATGTCTCGATAGCGGATTTATACTTTACCCGAGCAGATCGAGTGATCTTTGATAGCCTCGATCTTGAGATTGAAACGGGTCGGGTGACCGCCATCTTGGGGCCGTCAGGGATTGGCAAAACCACCTTACTCAAGTTGATCGGTGGACAGCTACAGCCGGATGCGGGAACGATCATGGTTGCTGGTAGCGATATTAATCGCTTAAGACGATCTGAGCTGTATCAACTGCGCTCGAGGATGGGGATGTTGTTTCAGTCTGGTGCGCTATTTACTGACCTATCGGTCTTCGATAATGTCGCCTTTCCAATTCGCGAGCACACTCAGCTTGATGAGTCCCTGATACGTAGCTTGGTGCTACTCAAGCTTGAGGCTGTTGGGCTGCGCGGCGCAGCGCACTTGATGCCAAGTGAGCTGTCTGGTGGTATGGCACGGCGAGTTGCGCTAGCGCGGGCGATTGCCCTCGACCCTGAGCTAGTGATGTACGATGAGCCCTTTGTTGGTCAAGACCCCATGACCAAAGGGGTACTGGTTGAGCTGATTGGTAAGCTCAATCGCACGCTTGGCCTGACCTCAATCATTGTCTCTCACGACGTTCCTGAGGTATTTGCTATCGCCGATTATGCCTACATCCTGGCTGACGGTAAGGTGATAGCTAAGGGGACGCCAGAGGCCTTATCTAGCAGCCAAGATCCCAAGGTGCGCCAATTTCTCGATGGCGCGGCGGACGGCCCAGTGCCCTTTGCTTATCCAGCCCCTGCCCTGAGCGAGGATCTTCGCTATGAGTAGCCGAATAAAAGCATCAATCACCCAGCTTGGGCGTGCCACCTTAGATAGCCTTATCACATTGGGTCGCAGTGCAGTCATGCTGATGCAGGTGCTACTGGCTAAGCCACAGCCGGCTAAGAACTTTCCTTTGTTGGTTAAACAGATCTACAACCTTGGCGTTCAGTCGATGGCCATTATCGTCGTTTCTGGGCTTTTCATCGGCATGGTATTGAGCCTACAAGGCTATGTTGTGCTGGTGGACTATGGCGCAGAAACAAACTTAGGGCAAATGGTCGCTTTGTCTTTAATGCGTGAGCTCGGGCCTGTGGTGACAGCACTGCTGTTTGCTGGTCGAGCTGGCTCGGCGCTGACCGCTGAAATCGGTTTAATGAAAGCCACTGAGCAGCTATCGAGCATGGAGATGATGGCCGTGGATCCGCTGCGGCGCGTGATCGCACCGCGCTTCTGGGCCGGCGTGATCGTCATGCCGATGCTGGCGACCATTTTTATCGTGGTTGGCATATGGGGCGGCGAAGTGGTTGGCGTCGATTGGAAAGGCATTGATCGTGGCAGTTTTTGGGCGGCGATGCAGTCGTCGGTGCAACTTGGTTACGATATTGGCAATGGGCTGATCAAGTCGTTGGTGTTTGCGTTTGCGGTGACTTGGATTGCGCTATTCAATGGTTTTGATGCGGTTCCAACTTCAGAGGGGATCAGTCAAGCGACGACCAAAACCGTGGTCAATGCGTCGCTGGTGGTGCTGGGACTAGACTTTGTGTTAACGGCTTTGATGTTTGGTGGTTGATGATATGCGAAATACAAAAAAAGTAGAGCTGACGGTAGGATGTTTTGTGTTGGCTGCGATTGCAGCAATTTTGGTGTTAATCTTTCAAATCGCTGACGTAAAAAGCTTGGGACAAGGCGATACTTATGTTCTCAAGGCGAAGTTTGACAACATTGGTAGCCTAAAGGTGCGCGCACCCGTCAAGGTCGGGGGCGTCTCCATTGGCCGGATCACTGCGATTGACTTGGATCCAGCGAGCTTGATACCGGTAGTCACTATGAGTATTGATGGTCGATACAACCAATTTCCGGAGACCTCGAGCATTCAGGTGCTAACTTCGGGCTTGATTGGTGAGCAGTACTTGAGTCTGACACCCGGTTTTGTCTTTGAGGATGAAGAGATGCTAGGCGATGGTGATGTGGTTGAGGATACCAAATCGGCGTTGGTGCTTGAGGATCTTATCGGTCAGATGATCTACCGTGTAGGCGATGAGTCGTAGGGGAGTTGAACAATGAGATTATTGTTGGTTTTTTTGACGAGCTTGGTATGCAGTTTTGGCCTTATGGCTGAGGAGATCGATCGCAGTGATCCTTATGAGATGGCGGTCAGTGTTGCGGAAATCTCCTTTGAGCGCCTCAAGCGCGATAAGGATCAGATCAATCAAGATCCCAATCACTTGAAAACTGTGGTCGAGCAAGAGCTACTGCCTTATACCAATTACCGCTATGCGGCGCTTAAGGTGCTTGGTCCTGAAGCGAAGAGCAACCCGCGCGCAGATGTGTTAGCTTTTATTGATGCCTTTCGAGATTATCTAGTTGCCTCTTACGCTCAGGTATTGACGCAATATGATGAGCAGCAGATACAGTTTGGTCCGGCGCCAAGGCTTGGAGAAAGCGATAGAATTGCTGGTGTGAGCGTCACTATTATCGATACCCCAAATCCAAATATTCGCCTAGAGTTTAAACTACGTAAAGAGAAAGATGGCAGTTGGGCTGCCTTTGATATCATTGCCGAAGGGGTCAGCTTATTGTCAAGTAAGCAGTCTGAGTGGCGAGGTGAGATCCGGCGTAAAGGGTTGAGCTCAGTGACACAAGAGCTTCAGCGTCTTGCGCAGTTACCGATTAAAAAAACGGATGGCAAATAATGAGCGCCATAAAGCTCAATGGGCAAGATATCCACCTATCTGGGCCGCTTGACCGCGACACAGTTCCAGCATTGTGGCAGCAGTTATCAACCTGGAAACCGGCTTTTGAGCAGCATCGGCTCGATCTTAGCGAGATTGAACGCATAGATTCGGCCGGGATGGTGATGTTAATCCACTTAATAGAGCATGCAAAAAGCGAAAATTGCCATATAATGCTGTGTTTCGTGCCTGAGGAGTTGGGCACGCTTTTCCGCTTGAGCAATGTCGAGTCACTGCTCGCGGAACACATAAAGAATTAGATTTAGAGGTGAGTTTGTGGATAGTGCAAAGGTACAACAGCTATTAGAAAACGCGTTGCAACTAGAGGAAGTGCATGTAAAAGGTGAGGGGAGTCACTACGAAGTTATTGCTGTTGACGCCTGCTTCGACGGTATGAGTCGAGTTAAGAAGCAGCAGCTTATCTACGGACCTCTGATGGAATATATCCAACGCAATGACATTCATGCGGTCTCTATCAAGGCGTACACTCCAGCTGAGTGGGCGCGTGATAAGAAGTTGATGTCACTATAAGGTTTAGAATGGAAAAGTTTCGAGTTGTAGGGTCCGAGCAACCACTCAGTGGTGACGTGACCATTTCTGGCGCAAAGAATGCTGCGCTGCCTATTTTATTTGCCTCTATCCTCGCGGAAGAGCCTGTCGAGGTTGCAAACGTACCTAAGCTGCGTGATATCGATACCACGATGGAGTTGCTATCACGCCTTGGCGCGAAAGTACGTCGTAATGGCTCTGTTCATGTTGATGCGAGTGGTATCAATGAATACTGCGCACCATACGATTTGGTTAAGACAATGCGTGCATCCATCTGGGCTCTGGGTCCACTGGTAGCGCGTTTTGGTCAAGGTCAGGTCTCTCTACCTGGTGGCTGTGCAATCGGTGCACGTCCTGTCGACTTACACATCCATGGTCTTGAGCAGCTGGGGGCAAAAATTGTCCTTGAGGATGGCTACGTCAAGGCGAGTGTTGATGGGCGTCTGAAAGGTGCTCACGTTGTGATGGATAAGGTGAGTGTTGGTGCGACCATTACTGTGATGTGCGCAGCTACGCTGGCTGAGGGCACAACCGTGCTGGATAATGCCGCTCGCGAGCCAGAAATTGTTGATACCGCTGACTTCCTCAATGCACTGGGAGCAAAAGTGAGCGGTGCGGGTACTGATACGATCACTATCGAAGGGGTTGAGCGTCTGGCGGGTGGTAAACACTCGGTGGTGCCTGACCGTATCGAGACCGGCACCTTCCTTGTTGCCGCAGCTGTCTCTGGTGGTAAAGTCGTGTGTCATAAAACTCATGCCCATTTGCTTGAGGCAGTGTTGGCCAAACTGGAAGAGGCGGGTGCACTGGTCGAAACTGGTGATGACTGGATCAGTGTCGATATGACGGGTCGTGAGCTTAAAGCCGTAACCGTCCGCACAGCGCCACATCCAGGCTTCCCTACCGATATGCAGGCTCAGTTTACTCTGCTTAATATGATGGCGCAGGGCAGTGGTATTATTACCGAGACGATTTTCGAAAATCGCTTTATGCACGTGCCTGAGCTGATGCGTATGGGGGCTAAGGCTGAGATCGAGGGCAACACGGTTGTCTGCGGTGATACCCCAAGCTTGAGCGGTGCTCAAGTGATGGCGACAGACTTACGCGCCTCAGCAAGCCTGGTTATCGCGGGCTGTATCGCGAACGGCGAGACGCTGGTGGATCGCATTTACCATATCGATCGCGGCTATGAAAAGATCGAAGACAAGCTATCGGCACTTGGTGCAAATATTACCCGCGTAGCGAGCAGCGCTAGCGCATAAACTGTTGGACGATGAAGCCGAAACTGTGTTTCGGCTTCTTTGTGTTGTGCCTGGAGAGAAAAATGGTCGCACTATTTCGGATTATCGCCGTGTTTGTTTTCGCGGTGGTTATGTTTATTTTTGGTTGTGGCTACTGCCTACTTAGTCCACGTAATCCAAAAAACGTATTTAAGGTTGGGCGTCTGTTCCATAAGATGGCGCCAGTTTTTGGTATCAAATTAGAGTTGCGTTTACCCGCTGATGCGTATGAGCGAGGTCAGCATATCTACATTGCTAACCACCAGAATAACTGGGATATGTTTACGGTATCTTCAGCGGTAACGCCTAAGGTTGTGACGGTTGGTAAGAAGAGCATCGCGTGGATGCCGCTATTTGGTCAGCTTTACTGGCTAAGTGGTAATATCCTGATTGACCGCTTTAACCGCTCGAAGGCGATGAGCACAATCGATCAAGTGATCGAGAAAATGAAGGGCAGTGATGTCTCAGTTTGGATGTTCCCAGAGGGGACGCGTTCACGCGGTCGTGGTTTGCTGCCGTTTAAGACTGGCGCGTTTCACGCGGCGATCGGCGCCAAGCTGCCAATTATCCCTATCGTGTGTAGCTCAACACAGGGCATCAAGCTTAATCGCTGGAACAATGGCCATGTGATTGTCGAGATGCTTGACCCGATCAGCACCGAGGCTTACGGCAAAGAGTCAATTCGCCAGCTCGCAACCGTGTGTCGCGATGAGATGGAAGCCAAGCTTGAAGCGCTGAATGCAGAAGTTGCTCAGCGTAACAAGGCAGACGGGGTTAAAGCTAGCGCTTAAGCCAATCAGCTCAGTCAGCAGCAAAAAGCAGAAGTGAAGACTTCTGCTTTTTTTGTGTCTAATCAAAGTTATGAGGCGCGTTGTGCGCTCTGTACAGGCGTGTTAGCCAAACTATGTGGGGAAGTTCTATGATGGCTCGTTTGACGCCTCGTAGGTGGTTATAGAGCGCAGAGAGTCATTGTTGAAAAGCTTTGGACTGGACGTTGATTGAGTTGGGGTTGTGTTTAGATACGAAAAAGCCGCGTCCAAGGACACGGCTTTCTCTGAAAGTGGCTCCCCCTGCGGGACTCGAACCTGCGACATACGGATTAACAGTCCGCCGTTCTACCAACTGAACTAAGGGGGAATAAATGGTGCCGACTACCGGAGTCGAACTGGTGACCTACTGATTACAAGTCAGTTGCTCTACCTACTGAGCTAAGTCGGCGCCTTGTTATAAGCAGTTACGCTTATGATGTTGAAACAAGATTACGTCTTATCTCATTAAAGAATGATGTTTAATCACTCTTCTATAAAGTGGCTCCCCCTGCGGGACTTGTAACGGGCCGGCCAACCGGCTGTGACATATCACCGTTCACGGAGGAACAATAAAGAATGATTCAATATCACTCTTCTATAAAGTGGCTCCCCCTGCGGGACTCGAACCTGCGACATACGGATTAACAGTCCGCCGTTCTACCAACTGAACTAAGGGGGAACAAAGAATGGTGCCGACTACCGGAATCGAACTGGTGACCTACTGATTACAAGTCAGTTGCTCTACCTACTGAGCTAAGTCGGCACGCTTTATTCTTTAATAAATTGTCTGTGCTAGGCACCAACAATTATAAAACTGTGGTGCCCGGAGGCGGAGTCGAACCACCGACACGCGGATTTTCAATCCGCTGCTCTACCAACTGAGCTATCCGGGCGACGGGGTGTATTAAACGAATTTTAGCGCATCAGGTCAACAACAAAATGCAAAAAAAGTCTCGTTTGATGAATAAGTGTACGTAGAGGGTCATTTTTAGTCATTTTGTACCTAAAAGTGCCGAATGGTCGGTTTGTTGGTAAGGGGTGAAGCTACATGTTAGGTAAGAAAAAGTGCATTTTACCTTGGTATGATGTGGTCTTTTTCTTATGTAGATGTGAAATTTATTCCAGTTTAGAGGCGAGGGTTACGCTAGGGATATTTTGCTTTTCAGCTAGCCAGAGATTGAGCCTGGAGGAAAGTACGGTGAGCAGTGAAGAACAGATACGAAAAAGCCGCGTCCAAGGACACGGCTTTTTCTAAAAGTGGCTCAGCTCGCCGCCCGCCCCCTGCGGGACTCGTAACGGGCCGGCCATCCGGCTGTGACATATTCACCGTTCACGGAGCTAGAAGGAAGTCAGTATTATTAGTCAGATACGAAAAAGCCGCGTCTTACGACACGGCTTTCTCTAAAAGTGGCTCCCCCTGCGGGACTCGAACCTGCGACATACGGATTAACAGTCCGCCGTTCTACCAACTGAACTAAGGGGGAATTATTTGTGTTAACAACTGGTCTTAACGACCATTATTTGTAAACACCAAATAATGGTGCCTCGAGGCGGAGTCGAACCACCGACACGCGGATTTTCAATCCGCTGCTCTACCAACTGAGCTATCGAGGCAAAAAGAATGGTGCCGACTACCGGAATCGAACTGGTGACCTACTGATTACAAGTCAGTTGCTCTACCTACTGAGCTAAGTCGGCACACTATATCTTTTAACTGAAGATTTTACTCTTCAAATATATGAAATGATATCAATCACTTCAATTGTAAAGTGGCTCCCCCTGCGGGACTCGAACCTGCGACATACGGATTAACAGTCCGCCGTTCTACCAACTGAACTAAGGGGGAATTATTTGTGTCAACAACTGGTCTTAACGACCATTATTTGCAAACACTAAATAATGGTGCCTCGAGGCGGAGTCGAACCACCGACACGCGGATTTTCAATCCGCTGCTCTACCAACTGAGCTATCGAGGCAAAAGAATGGTGCCGACTACCGGAATCGAACTGGTGACCTACTGATTACAAGTCAGTTGCTCTACCTACTGAGCTAAGTCGGCACACTATATCTTTTTAACTAAATTATCCGTGCTGAGCACCAACAATTAATAAACTGTGGTGCCCGGAGGCGGAGTCGAACCACCGACACGCGGATTTTCAATCCGCTGCTCTACCAACTGAGCTATCCGGGCAACGGAGCGCTATTAAACGGATTTTGCTGCTTTGCGTCAACCACTTTTTTCAATAAATCTGAAAAAAGTGCGCTTTTGGATAAAAAAACACCGGTGTGTGACTAAATGTTTTTACCCGCGTTAAATTCCTTTTTGAAATTTGTCACTTTTTCTAGATATCGACGTGCTTCTGCATTGGAGTGGTTATTGGTTAATGCCCAATAAACCTGATTGGGTTGCAGCGAGTTGAGTTGTCTCATCGCATTGGAGCGACTGTTCCGGTCAAAGGTGTTCAAAACACCACCAGTGCCACCGTTGTAAGCCGAGATCATGCTGTATTCGAGCGATAGTGGGTGCTTAACATCCTTTAGGTAGCGGTTTTTCAATAGATAGAAATAAGCGGTGCCGGTATCGATGTTCTTCTCAGGGTCAAATAGATACTCCGGGCTTGGGTCGCCGGGTTTCTTTTTCACTAGGTTAAACACATCTCGCCCGGCCGTTTTGGGAACCACCTGCATCAGACCATAGGCATTAGCCCAGCTGACCGCGTATGGGTTAAAGCTGCTTTCCGTCTTGATAATGGCATAGATCAGGTCTTCCGGTATGTCGTACTTGTTCGAGGCGCGACGGACAATATCGGCATACTTGTAGCTGCGGATCTCAACCTGATTCTCTACCATCGGGATTTCAACGTAGTGGGCTTTCTTAAAGTCTACCTGCTTGGTTTTCATCTGATTGGCGATCAAGTAATCGGCAAAGCGATTGGCTCGCCAGTTCCACTGGATTGCCTGACCCTCGTGGTCAAGCACCTGACGGTAAAGAAAGGGCTGGCCCTCGAGTTTGATCTCTCGTGATGAGAATAGGTCGACACTAGCGGGATCATCCGGGGTTAGCAGGGTGGTAATGATCGCGTTTTTTAGGTGTTGCTCGGGCTCTTTGGGTGACACCGTCTCGATAATAATTGTGCCGCGGTCAAAGTTGACTTCAGCTCGACTGAGGTAGTTGTCGATGTATTTGACGTAGTTACTCTTACCGGCGTATTTGACCTCGTTGCGCCCCCAGCGCTTTTCGATATTTCCGGAAAAGCTCGAAATCAGCACATCGAGTGCGCGGGTGTCTTTTTCAAACTGACCCGGCAGCTCGGCCAAATTGATGGCAAAGCGATTAGTTGGCTCGTAGTTAACCTCATACAGGCTCTCGATAAACTCACGACTACAGCCAGTCGATAGCAGGACAAGCAGGAAAACAGCGGTTTTTTTCATAGTTCTCTAAACAACAATGACATCAGTCTCGCAACATGATGTCATTGAAAACAATCAATTAAAATTGATTTATTCTGATGGCGGGGTATAACCCTCAATATGCACGTCCTTACCCTCAAACAAGAAGTTGACCATCTCTGTTTCGAGCAGTTTGCGATGTTCAGGATCCATCATGTTGAGTTTTTTCTCGTTGATCAGCATGGTCTGCTTGCTCTGCCACTCGCCCCACGCTTGCTTAGAAATATTGTCAAAGATGCGCTTTCCAAGCTCTCCTGGATAGAGTTGAAAGTCCATTCCTTCCAGTTCTTGCTTTAGTCGAGCACAAAAAACGGTGCGGCTCATAGTGACTCCTTGTTAGTCAGTTCATATGGCAGGCTCTCAAGTAACTGCTTTACTGGCGCGGCCAAACCAATTTGTGGTGGTTGAGATAAGTTATACCAAAGACCAAGCTCGGCTTCCATGATCATACTCGGTGGCTGATCGATCTCTATTAGTACTGGGGTGATATCGAGGTGATAATGGCTAAAGGTGTGACGAAAAGCGATCAGGGTTTGTTGTGACACGATCTGTTTTGATCTTACCGTGAGGCGGTCAAGCGTTGCCTCTATCTCAGCAGTCTCTGATTGGGGGAAGCAAAACAGCCCGCCCCAAATACCACTTTGCGGGCGCTGCTCAAGCCAGATTTGGTTTTTATAATGGATCATCACAAACCAAGTCTCTTTGACGGGCTTGTCTTTTTTCGGTTTTTTACCCGGATAATCGAGTGGGTTGCCCTGAGCGTTGGCCTTACAGAGCTCAGCAATCGGACACAGGCCACATTTTGGTTTTGAGCGAGTACAAACCATCGCCCCCATATCCATCATGGCTTGGTTGTACTTGTCCACTTCAACGTCAGGGGTGTGGGTTTCCGCTTGTTGCCACAGCTGATTTTCAACACTTTTTTTCCCGGGCCAGCCGTCGATGGCGAAAGCGCGCGCAAGGGTGCGTTTGACATTGCCATCTAAGATCGCATGTGGTTGCTGATAGACGGATGACAAGATTGCGGCAGCCGTTGAGCGCCCAATTCCGGGGAGCGCATTGAGTTGGTCGATTTGAGTTGGAAACTCGCCATTGTACTCACTGGCGACAATTTGCGCCGCCTTGTGCAGATTGCGCGCTCTAGCGTAGTAGCCAAGGCCCGTCCATAGGTGCAAAACCTCATCTTGTTCAGCACTGGCGAGAGCCTTTACAGTTGGAAAGCGCTCTAAAAAACGCTCAAAGTATGGGATCACGGTTGCTACTTGGGTTTGCTGCAACATGATCTCAGAAAGCCAGACACGGTAAGCGGTTTTATTTTGCTGCCAAGGCAGGTGTTTTCGGCCAAACTGTTCGTACCAAGTTAGGATGGCCTTTGCAAATGGGGTCACGAGATCAAGCCCTAAGAAATAAGTCTATAATTAGCGCAAAATTGAATCATGTTGAGCGTAAGAAGTAAATCGGACATTTTTTGTGGTTTATCGGGCGATATCCATATCGATTGGGTCGATATTACTTGCACCGTTGGCGATTCTTTGGATAATCACAATCCCTTTGATTTGAGCGCATTTTGAACAGGCATTAACCATGAGTGAAGTGACCACTAACGAATATAATGAAGATGGCAAACTGATCCGCAAAGTACGTAGCTTTGTGCGTCGCGAGGGCCGTCTAACCAAGGGCCAAGAGTCAGCAATGAATGAGTGCTGGCCAACCATGGGTCTTGATTACCAAGAGCAGCTGGTGGATTGGACAGAGGTGTTCGGTAACGACAACCCAGTTGTGCTAGAGATTGGCTTTGGTATGGGTGCGTCACTGGTTGAGATGGCAAAGAATGCGCCAGAGAAGAACTTTATCGGTATCGAGGTTCACCGCCCAGGTGTTGGTGCCTGTCTGGCGGATGCTCGTGATGCGGGTATCACTAACCTGCGCGTGATGTGCCACGATGCAGTAGAGGTATTTGCCAACATGATCCCTGACGGCAGCCTAAGCACTCTGCAGTTATTCTTCCCTGACCCGTGGCATAAAAAGCGTCACCACAAGCGCCGTATCGTGCAGCTAGATTTCGCTGAGATGGTGCGCCAAAAGCTGATCCCTGAGCAGGGTATCTTCCACATGGCAACCGACTGGGAAAACTACGCTGAGCACATGATTGAGATCATGAATAAAGCGCCTGGCTACGCCAACATTGCGATTGACGGTGATTTTATCCCGCGTCCAGACGAGCGCCCATTGACTAAGTTTGAAGCTCGTGGTCACCGCCTAGGTCACGGCGTGTGGGATATCAAGTTCAAGCGCACGGTATAAGGAAGCAGTTTATGGCGTTGTACGCTATTTTGGCAAACCCAGGCCATAACCGAATCTACTTTGACACGGCACTTGAGATTGCACGCTCAGAGCTTCAGGCGATGCTTGAGGCTGAGGGTGTCGAGCAGTTCTGCATTGAGGAGCGTGAGACGGGATTACCTGGTGCGATCGTTTTCTCTTGTGAGCAGGCACTGAGCGCCGCTCAAATGCAGAAAATTGCGGCGTCGTCGATCTACTACGCCCTGTTTGAGGTGGTGGATAATGGGCTGCTCAAGCCTTTGACGCCACCGGCTTATAACACCTTCCCAGAAAGCATGAGCCAGATCCTGCGCTACACGGGCAAAACCAATGAGCAGTTCACTCGCTTGATGGTTAACCTCGGTGTCAGTGCGGCGAAGACAGATAGCGAGACCATCACTCTGATGGACCCTATGTGTGGCAAAGGCACCACTTTATATGAGGGCCTGATCCAGGGCATGCACGTGGTTGGGGTTGAGATCAACGCCAAATGGGTGCAAGAGATCCAGACCTTTATCGTTAAGTTTATGAAAAACGGTCGCTTTAAACATAAGGCGGGCAAAGATAAGCGTAGTCATGAAGGCAAAAAGGTCGCTGATGGCTTTATCCTTGATGCGGCAGCAAGCAAAGAGGCGTTTAGCGCAGGCCAAAGTCAGTCGATGAAGCTTTATGCTGCTGATACGCGCCAAGCTGATCTTGTCGTGCGCAAGAGCTCTGTCGACGTGATGGTTTCAGACTTGCCGTACGGCGTACAGCATGGCAGTAAGAATGCCAAAGACAGTAAGCTTAACCGCAGCCCAAATGAGCTGTTGGCTGAGGCACTGCCGGCGTGGAAGAAGGTGCTGAAGAAAAATGGTGCGGTCGTGCTATCTTTTAATGAGTTTACACTCAAGTGGCGCGACCTTGCTAAGCTGTTTGAATCACAAGGCTGGAAAGTCATGGCTGAGGCGCCATACACAGGTTATCTGCACCGTGTTGACCAGTCGATAAACCGAAATATTATTGTGGCTGTAAAGCCGTAAGCTTCGTTTTATCCCTTTTGAAGAGTCAGCCTAGCGCTGGCTCTTTTTCGTTTTGGATGGAAGAAAAATGCCAACACAAGCAATCCTCGACTCTGTTATTGATGAAGTGAAACCCTTGATAGGCCAGGGTAAGGTCGCCGACTATATTCCAGCACTGGCTAAGGTGCCCGCCAGCAAGCTGGGCATCGCCGTGTTTACCAACCAGGGGGAGCTGCTCACCGCCGGTGATGCTCACGAGGGCTTCTCAATTCAATCTATCTCTAAGGCGCTGAGCCTGACGTTGGCTCTTGAGATGTATACGCCGGATGAGATCTGGTCACGAGTGGGTAAAGAGCCGTCAGGGCAAGCATTTAACTCGCTGATCCAGCTTGAGATGGAGCAGGGTATTCCACGCAATCCCTTTATTAATGCTGGGGCGATTGTTGTGGCTGATCTATTGCAATCTCGTTTATCCGCACCACGGCAAAGGCTGCTAGAGTTCGTCCGTCAACTGTCGGGTGATAGCCATATCATCTATGACAAGATCGTGGCCGCCTCAGAGATGCTCCACAGTGATCGCAATGCTGCAATCGCTTATCTGATGCGATCGTTTGGTAACTTCGATAACGAGGTGATCCCGGTACTAAATAATTACTTTCACGCCTGCTCTATCAAGATGAGTTGCGCCGACCTTGCCAAGACTTTTAGCTACCTCGCCAATAAAGGGGTATCCGTGCTCACCCAAGATCCAGTGATCTCCCCAACCCAAACCAAACAGCTCAATGCGCTTTTAGCCACCTGTGGCCTTTATGATGGCGCGGGCGAGTTCGCTTATCGGGTCGGCATGCCAGGCAAATCGGGCGTAGGCGGCGGCATCATCGCCATCGTCCCAGGCGAGATGACGATAGCCGTCTGGTCGCCAGAGCTGGATAAGTCAGGCAATTCACTCGCTGGGACGCGAGCGTTGGAGTTGCTTTCGGAGCGGATTGGGCGATCAATCTTTTAGGCGCGAGGCGCGAGGTGCGAGGCGCGAGGTGCGAGTTTCACTTCGTTCCGAGGAGCGAGGAATTCATCGCGTGCACTAAACTCCTCGCTCCTCGAAGGGCAACGCCCGTCCCCGCTCCCCGCCCCTTAAAAAAGAGTCGAGAGGCGAGAGCGTTTCACTGCGAGTACGCTGCGCTCGAGGTGGTGAAAAACGAGACAGCGGTGGGGCTTTTTCTCGCTTCTCGCCTCTACTCTTCACTCATAAAAGCTTCCAACAAATCATTCAAAAACAGTTTCCCCTTGTCGGTGATCTGCCAGTGAGTGTCGGTTTGGTTTAGGTAGCCGAGGTTGATGGCCCAGTTGATGGTGTCTTCGATGGCGGTGAAGGCCAGGCCTGTGGTGTCAATGAAGTCCTGTTTTGGGCAGGGCTCCATCAGCCTAAAGCGGTTCATAAAGAACTCGAATGGGCGATCTTCATTGGCGACCAGTTGCTCGTCACTCAGATAGGGTTTGGTGAGGTTTTGGTAGGCGCTCAGGTAACCGCGCGGGTGCTTGACTTTAGTGGTGCGCACGATACGGCCATCGCTAAAGCTCAGCTTGCCAGCAGCGCCGCAGCCAATACCAAGGTAGTCGCCAAATCGCCAGTAGTTGAGGTTGTGCTGACACTGATAGCCGGGCTTACTGTAGCCAGAAATCTCATACTGCACATAGCCTGCTTGCTTGAGTTTCTCATGCCCAAGCTCGAAGATATCCCACAGGTCATCGTCGTCTGGCAACTCTGGAGTGCGGTAGTAGAACATGGTATTGGGCTCTATGGTGAGCTGATACCAAGACAGGTGCGGCGGCGCGAGCTCGATGGCCTGCTCAAGATCGTTTAGTGCCTGTTCAACGCTTTGCTCGGGCAGTCCATGCATTAAGTCGAGGTTGAAGCTATTAAGCCCAATCTTATGGGCAAGCTTAGCGGCATTGATAGCCTCATCCTGGCCATGAATGCGACCCAAATCGGCCAGCTTCTGCTGCTCAAAGCTCTGCACACCAATAGAAATGCGCGTGATCCCTGCCTGGCGATAGCCGGCAAAACGCTCAGCCTCAACCGTGCCTGGGTTCGCCTCCATAGTGATCTCAATATCAGGCTTAAACGCGATACGCTGCTCGATACCGTCTAGCAGGTTTTTGATCCCTTGTGGTGAGATCAAGCTCGGCGTACCACCACCGATGAAGATTGAGTGTAGCGGGCGCGGCGCTTGAGCGAGCTGATATTTGTCGATATCGCGATCAAGGTCTTCAAGCAGCGCCTGAATATACTCATCCTCTGGGATCTCTCCCTTAAGAGCATGAGAGTTGAAATCGCAATAAGGACACTTTTGTACGCACCAGGGGATATGGACATACAAACTCAGCGCAGGAGGAACTAACTGGCTCATATTCGTTTACTTAGACAACTGGGCAAACAGCGCCTTAAGTGCCTTGCCGCGATGAGAGAGCTGCTTTTTGCGCGCTGGCTCAAGCTGCGCTGACGCGCAGTTATCTTCTGGTACAAAGAACACTGGGTCATAGCCAAAGCCGTTCTCACCCTCAGCCTGCTCTAGGATGCGGCCTTCCCACTTGCCGTGGCAGACGATAGGGGTTGGATCGTGCTCGTGCTTCATCAATACCAATACACAGTGAAAGCGTGCCGTGCGCTGCTCCTCTGGCACGCCTTGCATTGCCTCAAGCAGTTTGTTCAGGTTGTCCTTGTCAGAGGCGTTCTCACCGGCATAGCGAGCTGAGTAGATACCAGGAGCACCCTTAAGAAAATCAACCTCGAGACCTGAGTCATCGGCGATGGCAGGAAGGCCAGTCTCTTTGGCGGCATGGCGCGCCTTGATAATCGCATTCTCGATAAAGGTGGTGCCAGTTTCAGCAACCTCAGAGACGTTGAACTCACTTTGGGCAACAACCTCAAAACCAAAGTCTGCTAAAAGGTCTGCCATCTCACGAACCTTGCCCTGATTACCGGTTGCTAATACGATTTTCTTCATTGTTTGCTCTTACTGTGATTAGTTATCGACATAAAACTTTTGTGTAAAGGTCAGCCGACCTGAGCCTTTACTGCCACTATCAACATCAATATTGAAGGTGAGGGTTTCCTCATTGGTGATAGGGAACTCCGCCAGATAGTATATCGCATCTCCCTCACGAACTTCTCGAAAAGTCAGGGTACGGCTATTACCAATGAGGTTTTTGCTGCTACCCGATAGTTGAGCTGTGGTGGCTGGTTTGCCAAGTGAGCCTTTATCGAGAACGCTAATATTTAGAATAGCCGAGTAGCCATTACGTTTCAGGTCATAGCTGCGAGCGATAGCCGGAGTCAAAAAGGTGGAGTTAAACGCAGAGTAGTGCACCTCAACGTCCTTAAAGGTTTTAAATTGCCCAGCCCAAGTAGGCATCGCAAATAGAGCGCTAAGGCATAGGAGTAATGCGTATTTCATAGGGTGTCCTTACTTTTGCGTAGTCCTTTTAATTATACTAAAAAAGGTTCGAGGAGCGGGGACGGGCAAGGCCCTACGAGGAGCGAGGAGTTTGAAGCGCGTGTGAGAATCCTCGCACCTCGGAACGAAGTGTAACCCGCGCCTCGCCCCTAAAAAGCGAAGCCATCATAAGATGGCTTCAATTTCTTTCGGTAACTGGCGAGGGGAGGATACTCGGACTTGCTTGTGGCGTCCTAGCTCACCTTTCTCAATCTGAATCGCACCTTTAGCGACCTTGAAAGACTTTGCAAGGTACTTGGTCAGGTGGCTGTTTGCCTTGCCATCGACTGGCGGGGCAGTGATGGCAATTTTTAGCTCATCGCCATGTACGCCCATCAGAGCGTCACGGCTTGCTTTAGGCTGGATGTAAAGCCTAAGGACTAGGTCATCACCATCCAGCCTTACTGGCTTTTGCATTAGAGTCTAAACCAGATCGGGCCGATGATGTCACCCATCAGGAAGTTAGCAAACTGAAGGCCAATAAACAGCACAAGTACACTGAAGTCAAAACCACCCATCGCCGGGATAAAGCGGCGGATTGGCGCTAGCATTGGCTCAGTCAATTGATGGAAGACGTACTCGATTGGGCTGCGACCTTGGCTAACCCAGCTTAGGATTGCGCGGATCAGCAATACCCAGAATAGAAGACCACCGGCTGCTTTGACCAGTGACAGGAAGCCAAGGTAGAGGTAATCAAAGCTGAACGCAGCTGCGCCTTTCGAGGTCAAGAATACCAGAGCAACAAACTTCAGCACACACAGGACGTAGGCAAACAGCAAGGTTGCCAGATCGAGGCTGCCAATCGATGGGATCACTCGACGCAGTGGCCCAACTACCGGTTGTGTCGCCTTGACAATAAACTGAGAAAACGGATTGTAGAAATCTGCACGTGCCGCCTGTAGCCAGATGCGCAGGATCACGACCATGATGTAGAGGTCAAAAAGCGTAGAAATTAAAAAACTCATTGAGTTCATAGTTAGCCCTTAAAGCGGTATTAAATTAGTGATTCCATCTCTTGTGCGCGAGCCACAGCCGCGCGCATTGCTTTAGATACAATATCTGAAAGCTGATGCTGATTAAAGGTGCGTAGCGCCTCGGCAGTCGTGCCGCCCTTTGAGGTGACCTGCTCGCGCAAAGTGGCTAGCTCAAGCTCAGGCTTGGCGACAACTAGCTTGGCTGCGCCGAGTGCGGATTGTTGAACCAGTAGGCGAGCGGTTGGCTTATCAAACCCTTGTGCAATCGCTTCTTTTTCCATCGCTTCCATAAAGAGGAAGAAGTAGGCCGGTGAGCTGCCTGCCGCGGCGATAATGTTATTGATCCCCGACTCTTGCTCAACCCAGCACACCTCACCGACGGCGCGCATCAGTTGCTCGGCAAAGTCTTTATCCGCAGTCTCAACGCTCTGCGGTGAATAAAGGCCGCTCATGCCTTCACCGACTAAAGAAGGGGTGTTTGGCATCACGCGCACCAGATTAAGCTTGCTGCCGAGCATCTCTTCAAGGCGCTGACAGTGAATGCCCGCGGCAATCGAGATCACTAGCTTTTGGCTGAAATCCACTTGCTGCAGTCCTTCGCCGACCAGCGCCATCATTTGTGGTTTAACCGCGAGCACCACCACGTCGGCCTGCTGCGCTGCTAGCTCATTATCAACGCTGGTGACAACGCCATACTGCTGCGCAATCGCTTCACGCGTTGCCAGGCTTGGCGCTGTTGCGGTGATGTGTGACGCCGGGTAGCCACTTGAGACTAGGCCGGCAATAATTGAGCGCGTCATGTTGCCCGCGCCAATAAAGGCAATTTTCTTGTGTTGCATAAGCTTCTCTAGTTTTTATTTGCGTAATCGCGAGCGCCAAAGATGGCGGTACCGATACGGACCATGGTACTACCGGCCTCAATCGCCGCTTGCATATCGCCACTCATGCCCATCGACAGGGTATCGATATTGGCATAGTTGGCTGTTAATTGGTTGTTCAACTCCGCAAGCTGTGAAAATGCGCTTAACTGGGATTGATAATCTGTGACATTGGCTGGGATTGACATCAGCCCGCGTAGCTCCAGGTTCGGTAGTGTGGCAATTAGTTTGGCAAGCTCTGCCACTTGCTCTGGCTCAAGGCCAGATTTAGACGCCTCACCGCTGGTGTTTACTTGCAGCAGCACTTTGAGTGGCGGCAGGTGCTCTGGACGTTGATCGTTAAGTCTTTGTGCGGTTTTAGCGCGATCAATAGTGTGTACCCAGGCAAAGTGCTCGGCGACATGGCGGGTTTTATTCGACTGAATTGGGCCGATAAAGTGCCACTCGATATCCAGCTGTGGGTGATGCTGGCTAAAGTACTGAACCTTATCGACCCCTTCCTGGACATAGTTTTCGCCAAACAGGCGCTGGCCAGCCTGCGCGGCTTCGAGGATTGCTTGGTTGGGTTTGGTCTTGCTGACCGCCAACAATTGGACAGAGTCTCGAGTGCGTCCACAGTTTTTCTCTGCAGAGCGGATTTGTGAGGTGATAAGCTCAATATTGTTCTGAATACTACTCATAGTCTAAGAGGCCAAGGAAATTATATGAATATCGCTGAGTTACTGGAATTTAGTGTAAAGCATAATGCCTCAGATCTACACCTTTCTGCAGGGGTTACGCCGATGGTTCGTGTCGATGGCGAGATGCGCAGTATGGAATTACCGACTCTGACTGACGCCGATATGCACCGGTTGCTTCTTGAAACTATGAGTGAGGAGCAGCAAGACGAGTTTGAGCGGCATCGGGAAGTCGACTTTTCTTGCCAGTTGACGAACATCGGGCGCTTTCGAGTGAATGCGTTTCACCAATCGCGAGGTTGTGCTGCGGTATTTCGAACCATTCCAACCGAGATCCCATCGCTTGAGCAATTGGGCGCGCCGCACGCCATTGAGCGCATCGCCAACCTAAAACAAGGGCTAGTGCTGGTCACGGGGCCAACAGGCTCGGGCAAGTCCACCACGCTGGCGGCGATGATTGATTATATCAATCGTCATCACAGCAAGCATATCCTCACCATCGAGGATCCGATTGAGTATATTCACCACAGCCAGCGCTGTTTGATCAATCAGCGAGAGGTGCATAGAGATACCAATAGTTTTAGCCGTGCACTGCGCAGTGGGCTGCGAGAAGATCCCGATGTGATCTTAGTTGGGGAGCTGCGCGATCATGAAACCATCGCTCTAGCTTTAACGGCAGCCGAAACGGGGCATTTGGTGTTTGCAACCCTGCATACCAGCTCTGCGGCGAAAGCGGTTGATCGGATCATTGATGTGTTTGCGGGTAGCGAGCAAAACCGAGTGCGCTCAATGCTCTCTGAATCACTGCAGGCTGTGATTGCGCAGAAGTTACTCAAAAGGGTGGCTGGTGGTCGGGTTGCGTGCCATGAGGTTATGCTGGCTACACCAGCGATACGTAATCTGATCCGTGAGGATAAGGTCTCGCAGATGCTGTCAATTATCCAGATGGGCGCGGCGCAAGGGATGCAAACTATGCAGCAGTCTGCTCATCTGCTACTCACTCAAGGATTGATAAGCGCAGATGAGCAAGCGAGGTTGTTTGAGGATATAGATGTAACAGCGAGCGGGTATTAGCCCCACTGCGCCTCAAACCAGCTCTCGAGGATCACGACAGCAGACTGGCAGTCGATATTGCCTTTTTCGAGTGCTTTGTAGCCACCCATGCTGAACAGCTCCGCGCGCGCTTCTGCGGTCGACAAGCGTTCATCATGCAGTTCAACAGGCAGGCCAAAACGGCCATGTAGGCGGTTAGCGAATTTTTTCGCGCGTGGTGTGATGGTTTCAAGATCGCGACCGTGCAGGTCAGTCGGCAGTCCGACGACTAATAGGTTAGGCTGCCACTCTTTGATCAGGCGCTCAATGTCGTCCCAGTTAGGAATTCCATCGTTGGCTTTGAAGGCGCGAAGTGGTGATGCGGTGCCGGTGATCTCCTGACCAATAGCACTGCCAATACTTTTGGTACCAAAATCAAAGGCCATAATCGTGCGAGACATACAGTTTTAGATTCCTATTTACTACTTTGTGGCTGACACTGTGTCAGCTTGATTGGGGGATTTAAGCGTGACCGGAAAGGCTTGAGAGCTGAGCCGGATCGATACCCAGCTTTTCCACCGCCTTGCGCCATTTTTCATCATTGGGGGTATCGAAGATCAAGCTGGCGTCCGCTTCGATCGTTAGCCATGAGTTCTCCGCTAATTCACTCTCCAGCTGACCGGCTGTCCAGCCAGAGTAACCGAGCGTGACAAGGTAGTTACTTGGCTCGGCTTCCGTGCCTAGCACAGAGAGAATATCGCGTGAGGTGGTGACGGTTAGGTCGTCGGTCATCTGGATGCTCGACTCGTAGTAGTCTTTGGGTTTGTGCAATACAAACCCGCGATCTTCTGCCACCGGCCCACCATTAAGAACCGGTTGTTGGAGACTCTCGGTGACGACGCGCTCTTGACCTGATGCAATTTCTGCTTGTTCGAGGATATTGCCCACAGTGACATTGATTGGGGCATTGATAATCAGTCCCATCGCCCCCTCTTCATTATGCTCACAAATGTAGACCACACTGTTTTTGAAGTAGGGGTCTTGCATTCCGGGCATTGCAACTAAAAAGTGGTTGGTTAAATTCATAACGACTCCAATCGTTTTGATCTACTCGACAACGCTAGTCGCGCAGTCGAGCAGGTATCACTGAGGCTCAATCTAGATGGCTTGAAGCACTTGCCTTGAAGTACTTACCTTGAACTAACTAGCTTGAACTCGACGCTCAATCGCATCCATTAATTTACCTGTGATTGAGATATCAAAGGCAGCTTCGATCTCGCGAATACAGGTTGGGCTAGTGACGTTGATCTCAGTGAGTTTGTCACCAATCACGTCAAGGCCGACAAAAATCAGGCCCTTTTCTTTCAGCGTTGGTGCAACTGTTTGAGCAATTTTAAGGTCAGTCTCACTTAGCGGACGGGCCTCACCACGACCACCAGCCGCTAGGTTACCACGGGTTTCCCCTTTGGCTGGAATGCGCGCCAGACAGTAAGGCATCGGCTCGCCATCGACGACTAGAATACGCTTGTCACCGTTGCTGATGTCTGGAACAAAGGTCTGCGCCATTGCGTAGTTTTGGCCATGATTGGTCAGAGTCTCGATGATCACTGAGACATTAGGATCGTTTTCTTTAACGCGGAAGATCGAGGCACCACCCATACCGTCAAGTGGCTTCAAGATCACATCGCCGTGCTCTTCGCGAAACGCTTTGATCTTCTCCGCTTTACGCGTCACGATCGTGGTTGGCGTTAGCTCTGGGAACCAAGCGGTGAACAGCTTTTCGTTACAGTCACGCAGGCTTTGTGGCTTGTTGACGATCAGCGCGCCTTGATCCTCAGCGCGCTCAAGGATGTAAGTGGCATAGATGTACTCGGTGTCAAACGGAGGATCTTTACGCATCAGGACCGCATCAAGCTCAGCCAGCTCAATGGTCTGCTCAGATTTAAACTCATACCAGCCGTTAGGATCTTCTTTCAGCTCAACCACCTTGGTGTCAGCGATCGCCACGCCTTGATCAAGGTGAAGATCGTTCATTTCCATGTAGTGGATCTCATAGCCACGACGCTGCGCTTCCAGCATCATGGCAAAGCTTGAGTCTTTCTTAATATTGATGGATGAAATTGGGTCCATCACAATGCCGAGCTTGATCATTCTTATCTCCATTTAGCCAAGATCGCCAAAGCGAACTTGTAGGGCTGTAATTGCTGTTAGGGCGGCAGTTTCGGTTCTTAGTACTCGTGGCCCTAGCAGGGTTTCTTCAAAATTATAATTATGGGTCATCTCGATCTCTTCACCGGTAAGTCCCCCCTCAGGTCCAATCAATAGGCGGACTTTCTCAACTGGGGTTGGTAGGGTGTTGATCGAATACTTGGCGCGTGGGTGTAAGTTTAATTTAAGACCATCAAAGTCCTCATTACACCATGCCTCGAGCTGCATTATCGGGCGAATCTCAGGAACGCGATTTCTGCCGCACTGCTCACAGGCTGCGATGGCGATCTTCTGCCATTGAGCCAGCTTCTTCTCAAATCGCTTTTGATCTAGCTTGACGCCGCAGCGCTCAGACAGCAGTGGCGTGATGGTATTCACCCCAAGCTCAACCGATTTTTGAATGGTAAACTCCATTTTATCACCGCGTGAGATCACCTGACCAAGGTGCAGATCCAGTGGCGACTCGATATCCACTTCGTTGCGCGCAGTGACGTTGACGCTAACCAGTTTCTTGCTGATCGCAGAGATGGTGGCTGGAAACTCGGCACCACTGTTATCAAACAGCAGCACCTCTTGACCCTCTTTCATGCGCAGTACGCGGCCGATATGTCCGCTAGCATCTTCACTGAGGTTAAGCTCACCAAGGGCATGAATGGTTTGTGGGTGAAATAGTCGAGGTACGCGCATAGAGCAGAGTCCAAATTAAAAGCTTATCGAATTCTAATCATTCTAACATGGTTGCTCATGGCCTGAAAAACAAGGGCTTGTGGGGTATTCGATTAAGAAAGCTGCTTGCCAGTATGCTGCAGGGTCTCTTGGCAGCGGCCACAGCGGTAGAGTGCTTGATTACGCTGAACTTTATTGTGTCGACGAATGCTAAGAGCATGCTGACTGCAGCGGCACTGATACTCAAAGGTTTTGCCTTGAACTGAGGTAACATCAAACGAGTGAGTGGTTTTAGGCGCAAGCCCAAACACCTGTGACATGATCATTTGCCACTCTTTACCGTGCGGTCTGACGCGACCAAATAAGCGGTAGCAGAGCAGGTGTGCCAGCTCATGCGGGATCACCTCCTCGATGTAGGCCTGCGGGTTTTCAGCAAATAAAATCGGATTAAGACGGATCTCCCACAGCTGCAGGTAGGCTTTGCCCGCTGCCTTACCGCGCAGTTGGTAGCTCAGTTTTGGCGTTGGAAAGGCGTGTTTAAAATAGCGCTGTGCTTGTTCTAGACAATGTGCCAGCTGGGTACTGGCTTGCTGATGAAGGTGTTGGTCTAACAAAATAAAAGCCTCGAGTTAACTCGAGGCTAGGATACACTGATTTGATCAAGAGCCAAGCTCTGACTAGTCGTGGTGTTTCTTTTTGATCGTGGCGTGGTAGCCGTGCCAGGTGCCGTAACCGAGGATCGGCATGGTAAATAGCATACCGATACCGTAGGTCGCAAAGCCGAGCAGGATCCCACCACCGATGATCCCTGCCCAAACCACCATTGCGCCAATGTTGCTGCGCACGGCATTTACGCTAGTGAACACCGCCGTCATCATATCCACGCGCCGCTCCATCATCAGAGGGATAGAGAAGGCCGAGATACTAAACACCACCGCCGCCAATATCGCGCCAACCACTGAGCCGATAATTAGGAACGGCAAGAAGTCACTCAATGGTGCCCCCTGAACCGAGGGGTAGAGGGCATGCAGCAGCGCCGCAATACGCATCCAGAAAATCATCGCCACAGCTAAAAGAACCGCAAATGCCCACTGTGAGGATGAGTTGCGTCCAATTGCCTTCATTGAGTGCATCAGGCTAGCGCGGCGCCCTTTTTCTCGCTGCCAGCTAGCGTCGTATAAACCGAGTGCCAGAAACGGACCTATCAACATGTAAACGATAAGACTCGGTAGAATAACCAAATGGGTTCCCTGAGCTTGAACCAGCATAACGATGCCGATCGCCGCCGCCATAAAGCACAGGCCGTAAAAGGCGCTGATGATCGGCATGCGAATAAAGTCATGAAGCCCCTGTGCTAGCCAATGAAATGGCGCAGAGGTAGAGAGTTGATTACACGGTATAGTGCGCGCGTACTCTTGGTCAGACGGCTTATTTTTACTATCGAAGTCTGACGATTGGTATGTACGAGGCATGCTTCCTCCTTGATGCGTTTACCCTAACTATTCTATTTATCTAACTAGGTGCTGGGGCCAAGCATTGGCACCCAATGCAACCGATATCCTGTATACGGTGCAAGGCGGCACAAAGGACAACAAACCATCATGTCGATGCAGAGACTGCGTCACACGCAATATCACCAGTGCTAGTAGGTGTTTGTGCGCGCAGTGATATAACTATTGATGGGGATTAGGGAAAATTCAAATCTAACTCACAAAAACTTCATAGATGAAGTTTCAGGGGCGGGGAGCGAGTACGGGCGAAGCCCTACGAGTAGCGAGTAGATTGGTGGGCGTGGGAAGCCAGCTGGGTATTTTGGAGCTGAACACAGAGTGGAAGTTTAGCATAGGGGAGAGCAGTGTGATTGAGATGTGACGATTATTAAACCGCGCACTAGACTCCTCGCCCCTCGGAACGAAGTGAAACCCGCACCTCGCCCCTAAAATAAAGCCCAGCGAGGAGCTGGGCTTTTGGGAAAAAATTATTGGGCTTTATTTTATTTAATGCCAGCAAACTCACGCAGCATTGCTGCCTTGTCTGTTGCTTCCCATGGGAACTCTTCGCGGCCGAAGTGACCGTATGCTGCGGTCTTTTTGTAGATTGGCTGAAGAAGGTTCAGCATCTCTTGTAGGCCGTATGGGCGTAGGTCGAAGTTTTGGCGTACTGCTTCGATGATGATCTCGTGTGGTACTTTTTCAGTGCCGAACGTCTCAACCATGATTGAAGTAGGATCTGCTACACCGATAGCGTAAGACAGTTGGATCTCACAGCGGTCTGCCATGCCAGCGGCAACGATGTTTTTCGCTACGTAGCGTGCTGCGTATGCTGCAGAGCGGTCAACTTTTGATGGATCTTTACCAGAGAAAGCACCACCACCGTGACGCGCCGCGCCACCGTAGGTATCAACGATGATCTTACGACCGGTTAGACCACAGTCACCCATAGGACCGCCGATAACGAAACGACCGGTTGGGTTGATAAAGAAATTGGTCTCTTTGTTGATCCACTCAGAAGGTAGTACTGGCTTGATGATCTCTTCCATTACCGCTTCACGCAGGTCAGGCGTTGAGATTGAATCACAGTGTTGAGTCGATAGAACGACTGCATCGATACCAACGATCTTGCCTTGGTCGTACTGGAACGTTACCTGAGACTTTGCGTCTGGACGTAGCCAAGGTAGGGTGCCGTTCTTACGCACTTCCGCTTGCTTTTGTACTAGGCGGTGTGAGTAGGTGATCGGAGCTGGCATTAGGATGTCAGTTTCGTTGGTCGCGTAACCGAACATGATACCCTGGTCGCCCGCGCCTTGCTCTTTCGGGTCTGACTTATCAACACCTTGGTTGATGTCTGGCGACTGTTTACCTATGGTGTTTAGAACCGCACAAGAGTCTGCGTCAAAGCCCATATCAGAGTGAACATAGCCAATCTCACGCACGGTTTCACGCGTCAGCTCTTCGATATCAACCCATGCAGATGTTGTGATCTCACCACCAACCATAACCATGCCGGTTTTTACGTAAGTTTCACAAGCAACACGTGCTTTCGGATCTTGCTCAAGAATTGCGTCTAGAACGGCATCTGAAATTTGGTCTGCAATTTTATCTGGGTGACCTTCTGAAACTGACTCAGAAGTGAATAGGTGCTTAGCCATGAGAGCTCCACTTTTTAGCGATCGATTATAGCCGTACCTCACTGCCCAAGTTGGCATCGCGGCTATCAAGGAAATTCATTTTGTAGGTGTTTCTACATCTAGACGTCTATTCTAGTTTTCAACATCTGAATTACAAGTGATTTTTGACATTAATTCCAGTTAATCGTTTGCGTAAATTGCTACAAAAAGTAGGGGTATTAACTGGAGCTGGACTCAAATTAGGTAAGTAAACGTTTGCAGAGTCAGGTGCCCTCTGCGACAATACCCCGCGCTGCAATGCAGCTTGGTAAACTCTTTCTCTTTTGCACATGCACTCAGGAGCAGTAATGTCGTCTCGTAAACATCTAGCTAATGCAATCCGTGCCCTAAGCATGGATGGTGTTCAACAAGCAAACTCTGGCCACCCAGGCGCGCCTATGGGTATGGCTGATATCGCTGAAGTTCTTTGGCGTTCTCACCTAAACCACAACCCAGCGAACCCAGAGTGGGCAAACCGCGACCGCTTTATTCTTTCAAATGGTCACGGCTCAATGCTGATCTACTCTCTACTGCACCTCAGCGGCTACGAGCTATCGATTGACGATCTGAAAAACTTCCGTCAACTGCACTCAAAAACTCCGGGTCACCCAGAGTATGGCTATGCACCTGGCGTTGAAACGACAACCGGTCCTCTGGGCCAAGGCATCACCAATGGTGTGGGCATGGCGATCGCTGAAAAAGCGCTGGCGGCTCAGTTCAACAAAGAAGGCCACGATATCGTTGACCACTTCACTTATGTCTTCATGGGTGATGGCTGTCTGATGGAAGGCATCTCGCACGAAGCATGCTCACTGGCGGGTACGCTGGGTCTTGGTAAGCTGATTGCGTTCTGGGATGACAACGGTATCTCTATCGATGGTGAAGTTGAAGGCTGGTTCTCTGACGACACGCCTAAGCGTTTTGAGTCTTACGGCTGGCACGTAATCCCAGCGGTTGATGGTCACGATCCTGAAGCGATCAATGCCGCTATCGAAGCGGCGAAGGCAGACCCTCGTCCAACTATTATCTGTACCAAGACCATCATTGGTTTCGGTTCGCCTAACAAGTCTGGCTCACACGACTGTCACGGTGCGCCACTAGGCCACGAAGAAATTGCCGCGGCACGTGAATTCCTAGGTTGGGAACACGGTCCGTTTGAGATCCCATCAGACGTTTACGCGCAGTGGGATGCAAAAGAAGCCGGTCTTGCTAAGCAAACTGCTTGGGAAGAGAAGCTAGCAGCGTATGAAGCGGCTTACCCAGAGCTAGCGGCTGAGTTCAAGCGTCGTGTTAATGGCGAGCTACCAGCTGAGTGGGAAGAGAAAGCGAACCAAATCATCGCTGATCTACAAGCAAACCCAGCCAACATCGCTTCACGCAAAGCTTCACAGAACGCGCTTGAGGCATTTGGTCAAATGCTGCCAGAGTTTATGGGCGGTTCAGCTGACCTAGCGCCTTCAAACCTGACCATGTGGTCTGGCTCTAAGTCGCTAGAAGCGGACGACTTTGCGGGTAACTACATCCACTACGGTGTGCGTGAGTTCGGCATGACAGCGATCATGAACGGTATCGCTCTGCACGGTGGTTTTGTCCCTTACGGTGCAACCTTCCTGATGTTTATGGAATACGCGCGTAACGCAATGCGTATGGCGGCACTGATGAAAGTGCAAAACATCCAGGTGTACACGCACGACTCTATCGGTCTAGGCGAAGATGGCCCAACTCACCAACCGGTTGAGCAGATGGCTTCACTACGCATGACGCCAAACATGAGCACATGGCGCCCATGTGACCAAGTTGAGTCAGCGGTTGCTTGGAAACTGGCGATTGAGCGCAAAGATGGCCCAACATCGCTAATCTTCTCGCGTCAAAACCTAGCGCAGCAAGAGCGCAGCGCTGAGCAAGTCGCTAACATTGCTAAGGGTGCTTACATCCTGAAAGACTGTGCAGATAAGCCTGAGCTTATCCTAATCGCAACAGGCTCTGAGGTTGAGCTAGCGGTTGAAGCGGCAGCACAACTTACTGCGGAAGGCAAGCAAGTTCGCGTAGTATCAATGCCATCAACGGATGCATTCGATAAGCAAGATGCGGCATACCGCGAAGAAGTTCTGCCATCAGATGTGACTGCTCGCGTCGCAGTAGAAGCGGGTATTGCGGACTTCTGGTACAAGTACGTTGGCTTTGACGGCCGTATCATCGGTATGACGACCTTCGGTGAGTCTGCACCAGCCGGTGAGCTATTTAAGATGTTCGGCTTCACCACAGAGAATGTGGTTGCAACAGCAAAGGAACTATTGGCATAAGCCGCGGATTAGCTTAATCTCGCTCTCGCGCTAATACAGCCTATAATATTGAAAAGGCCAGAGTCGCAATCGTGACTCTGGCTTTTTTTATATACCCAAGTCAGCGCCTTGGCTGCAACCTAAGCAAATCTTGCTGAAACTGCACCTTGAGGCTTATTGGGTATACGCTGCATAACATCGGCCATAAAAAAAGAGCCAAGCAGTTAAATAAGAAAGTAAATAAAGCCAAGAGAGTAAATACAAGGATGAAGCTATCAATAGCGGGTTTGTGGCAGGTCTCGCCACTGACCGATCTAACCATACCTCAGGACGACATCTGTTTTCCTGCCAAGCTAAGTCAGGTGTTGCCCAGCACCCTCACTGAAGAGGTGATCAGCCAGCAAGAGTGGCACCTGATGCATGACATTGAACTCGATCGTGAACTCTCTTCTCCAGCTATCGACTTAGTACTGGATAAAGTCTCACACTACGCCGAGGTGCGAGTGAATGGGGTCGCGGTCTATGACTGCCATGGCGATGAACAAGAGTATCGCAAGGATATTCGCAGCTATCTGCAACCGGGGCGAAATCGTTTTGAGATCCTATTTCTGGCTCACGACGAGGACTGGCTACTCGAGGAAGAGCAGCAAAATAGCCACCACGTCGGCGGGTCAATACAGCCGATAGGTATTCATAGCGAGCCTTATCTGCACTGCATGACCAATGTGCGCCTTAATCAGGTTGAGGTTGAGCAGGTTTGGCATCACGGCGGCGGGTGTGAGGTGCTGGTTCATCTAGATTACCAAGCCCTACAATTTGGCCTAGTTTCTGTTGGAGTGCAGTTTAATGGTGTCACACTTCAGTTGCCGGTCGATATGCGCGCCTCCCGCTTAACCGCACTGTTTCAAGTCGAAGCTCCACGGGTCACTTGTCCCAAAGAGCCCCAAAAGCATCCTTTGTGCGTGTACATTGAGGAACACTGCTACACGTTTTCAGTGGCACTAGCTCCAGACCAAGCTCCTAGACGGTTCAACCTATCTACTTAAATACAGGCTCGAGGAGCGGGTTACACTTCGTTCCGGGGAGCGAGGACAATTCACGTATGATTAATTCCTCGCACCTCGTAGGGCAAAGCCCGTCCCCGAACCTCGAACCTCGCGCCTGTTTTTAAGCCGCCTGATGACGTAACCAGATGCGTTCGTGGAAGTAGTAGGCGATCGTGTTACAGGCGGGTTCAATCGTGGCGATGATGCTGCCTATCAAGATATCGCCGGTTAATAGGTAAGCGACGCTAAAGGCGACGCTGAAATGAACCACGGCGAAGCTGACGGTTTTGATTTTGGCGGATTGAGCTAGGCGGCGTAATGCGTGCAACGTACTCCACACTCGTTCATGAAAGTAGAAAGCCACCGTGTTGACCATGGGCTCAATCATGGCGATCAAGCTGCCTAAGATGATGTCACCAGTAAGTATGTAGCCAACGCTGAAGGCGATAAAAAAGTGGATTGTGGCAAAGCTGATGGTCTTTTTCATGATGATACCTTTACTTTTCTTTCTGACCTGCAATTATTATTGATAATCGTTCTCATTTAGTAAAGTAAAAAAAACCTATCGCTTCGATAGGCTTTTGTCATCACCATGGAGACACCGGGGCTTTGATTAGCCGAACGGTTTGACCACTAGAACGTTAATGTTTGAGTTCTGAACCACCTTACTTGCCACAGAGCCAAGAACGGTATTGTCGAGCTTTGAGCGCTTGTGACTCGGCAGGACGATTAAATCGGCTCCCAATCGCTCGGCATAGTCCAAAATGGTCCGGTAGGTTTTTCCCTCGGCGACATGGGTCTTGTACACCAACTCGTCAGGCACATGCTGGTCAGCAAACTGCTTCAGTTGCTTGCGTACATCGGCCTTCATCTTCGCCGCGGCATCTTTAGGGAAATAGCTCGCGACCATCGAGGTGTGGATGCCAGGTAAAACATTCAGTAGGTGAATTTGTGCGCCAGACTGCTTGGCGTGCCAAATTGCCAAGTGAAGGGCTTTGTCACTAAAGCCCTGATCATTGAGGTCTACAGGTACAAGAATTTGCTTGAACATGATCTCTCTCTTTTTCACTGAGGGCTCACTGGTTTTGTTGAGCCCGTATAATCAGGCGAGGGTCTGTTGACGTCGCGCCCGGCGCAATTGATTCCAACCAAGCAGCATGACGAGCAAGAACGTGGGTACAAATACCCACTCCTTCATAGGACGCTGAGCTTTTTGTACAATCGATTTGATCTCCCAATCAAAATCAATACCCGCAGCCTCTGCTGGGCTGCCAAACTCCACCATATCAACAATCAACTTGCCTTCATCTTCGATGAGCATCAGCCCCATAGAGGAGATGCGATCCTCTGCGCCAACGGCTTTATCATCAAACGGCAGCTTGACTGTCCTTTCGACAAAGCGACCGTCGAGCGTTTCTCCTGCCACCTCTAAACGCACCGCTTGGCCAATTGGTAAGGACTCAACCACTTGGCTGAGCTCCGAGCCGGGGCGAATGTCTTGCGCAGGGTAGATCATGTCCCACCAAAAACCTGGCCGGAAGAAGCTGAATGTCAGCGCGAGCAGCAAGATGGTTTCCCACCATTTATTGCGTGTGAACCACCAGCCTTGGGTAGCGGCAGAGAACAGCAGCATTGCGATCACTGATGAGATGATGGTCAGCAGCAAATGCCACCATGAATCGATGCCCATCATGAGCAGCTGGGTATTGAACACAAACATAAACGGCAAGATCGCAGTACGTATATCGTAGGTGAAGCCTTGGATACCGGTGCGGATAGGATCCGACTTGGCAATCGCTGCAGCGGCAAAGGCGGCCAAGCCTACTGGCGGCGTATCGTCGGCAAGAATACCGAAGTAGAAGACGAACAAGTGCACCGCGATGAGTGGGATGATCAAGCCATGTGCTGCGCCAAGCGTGACGATCACTGGCGCCATCAGCGTAGAAACCACGATATAGTTGGCCGTGGTTGGCAGACCCATGCCCAAGATCAAGCTGATGATCGCAGTGAAGATCAGCACGAGAATGATGCTACCGCCAGAGATGTACTCGACAAAATCGGTCATTACCAGACCAATACCCGTCAGCGTGACCACGCCAACAACGGTGCCCGCGGCCGCAGTGGCCACACCGATACCTATCATATTGCGTGCCCCATTGACGAGGCTCTCAACTAGGTCAATAGCGCCGGCCTTGGCTTGCTCGACAACACCACCGGTTTGCGCCATTAATGCTATCAATGGTCTTTGCGTTAGGAGGATAAAGATCATAAATACCGTTGCCCAAAACGCAGATAGGCCCGGTGAGAAGCGCTCTACGGTTAAGCACCATACCAGTACGACAATAGGCAGCAAGAAGTGCAGGCCAGACTTGATGGTTGGGCCGGGATCGGGGACCTCAGTGAGCTCGGCATCAATCTCAATATTGCCATCCTCAATATGGTTGGCGGATACCTTAAGCAGGGCGAGATAGGCGATAAACAGGGCAACGGTAACAATCGGGGTTGCTGCTGCGCCAAACACATCCTTAGTCCAGCCAACGCCGTAGTAGACTGCCGCGCTGATAACACAAAGACCCAGTATCGTTGCAGAGAAGGAGAGCAGGCTTTGCAGTAGCGTGGGGTTGTGACGACGGGGTAATCCGGTCATGCCCGCTTTACACGCCTCAAGGTGAACGATGTAGATCAGTGCAATATACGAGATAAGCGCTGGCAGTAGTGCCGCTTTGATTACCTCAACGTACGAGATACCGACATACTCGACCATCAAAAATGCCGCAGCTCCCATGATAGGTGGCGTTAGCTGACCATTGGTCGATGCCGCTACCTCAACAGCACCCGCTTTGGTGCCAGGGAAGCCGACGCGCTTCATTAGAGGAATGGTAAAGGTACCAGTGGTCACAACGTTGGCGATGGAGGAGCCTGACACCAGCCCTGATAAACCTGAGGCGACGACGGCCGCTTTCGCTGGGCCGCCTTTCATGTGACCAAGCAGTGAGAAGGCAACCTTAATAAAGTAAGCACCCGCGCCAGCACGCTCGAGCATGGCACCAAACAGGACAAACAGGAACACAAACGAGGTTGAGACGCCCAGTGCAACACCAAATACCCCTTCGGTGGTGAGCCATAGATGAGACATCGCCTTGTTGAGACTTGCCCCTTTGTGGGCAATGACATCGGGCATATGTGGCCCGCCAAAGGTGTAAAGAAGAAAGACCGCGGCAACCACCATCAGTGGCGGGCCGAGAGCGCGGCGAGTCGCCTCAAGCAGCAGCACCATACCAATGACGGCAAAGACAATATCTGGGGTGGTTGGCGCGCCTGAGCGCCCGGCTAATTCGGTATAAAAAATGTAGATGTATGCGGCTGAAAAACTGCCGGCGAGTGCCAAAATCCAGTCAAGCAGTGGGATATGATCGCGTGGCGAGCGTTTGAGCGCAGGGTACGCGGTAAACGCGAGAAAAATCGCAAACGTGAGGTGGATGGATCTTGCTTGGGTGTCATTGAGCACCGCAAAATTGAAGATAAATGGTAGCGGTGAGGCATACCAGAGTTGGAATAGCGACCAACAAAGCGGAACTACCCACAGAATGCGTCCCGCTATGCCGCGCGGGTTTCGAGCGCCGGTATCGGCTTGCGCGACCATCTCTTGCACATCTTGAGACGGAGAATTATTCGTCGTCATTTACTCTTCCTTGTTATTGTTCGCGTTTGGAATGAATATTTGAGTTACGGCCCATGGGTGCTTACTTCCAGTGTAGTGAATGGCACCCCGTTTTGCTTCGAACATGTGACTAAACGTGTGATCCCAAATGGATCAAAGGCGTTGGCGCCTTTTTATAAGGAAATAGTGAATCCCTATTTGCACGCTAGATACTAGGTTTTAGTCAGATAGGAAAACAACAAAGGCGAGCTACGCTCGCCTTTAGAGGTCTGATGGCCTATTTAATTAGACCGACCTCTCGGTAGTACTGCTCCGCACCTGGATGAAGTGGGATCGACAGACCCGCTTGTACCATGTCCTCTTTCTTCAGGTTGGCAAAAGCAGGGTGAAGGCGCTTGAAGGTGTCAAAGTTCTCGAACACCGCTTTAGCGACGTTGTACGCAACGACATCTGGAACATCCGTGGTGGTGACCATGGTCGCGGCGACACCAAAGCTGTTGACGTCTGCGTCATTACCTCGGTACATACCAGCCGGCACAGTGCTATATGCGTAATATGGGTTTTCGGCAACGATTTTATCTATCTCAGTGCCGGTGGCAGAGACAAGCTTCGCATCACATGAGGTTGTTGCTTCTTTGATCGAGCCATTTGGGTGGCCGACCATATAGATAAAGGCATCAATCTTGTTGTCACACAAGGCTTGAGAGCGCTCGGAGCCCTTGAGCTCAGAAGCAAGCTTGAAGCTATCGTTGGTCCAGCCCATTGCGTCCATGACCACACCCATCGTCGCGCGGTCACCTGAGCCTGGGTTACCGATATTAACGCGCTTGCCTTTTAGGTCTGCGACGTTTTCGATCCCTGAGTCAGAGCGAGCAATGATGTTGAAAGGTTCAGTGTGCAGAGAGAACATCGCACGCAGATTTTTGTACTCGCCTTGGTCAGCGAACTTACTGGTGCCATTGTAGCCATGATATTGCCAGTCAGACTGTACGACGCCAAAGTCCAACTCACCGGCGCGAATCGTGTTGACGTTGTAAATTGAGCCGCCAGTGGACTCAACCGAACAGCGAATGTTGTGCTCTTTACGTCCATTGTTGACCAGTTTACAAATTGCACCACCCGTAGGGTAGTAAACACCCGTCACTGAGCCTGTGCCAATGGTGATGAACTCCTGTGCATTGACCGCTCCAGCTCCCATGACGGCGGCAGCGATTGCCCCTACTTTAATCAGCTTTGTAAATGCCATGAATTTTCCTTCCTTTAATTCACGATTAGTCCCAAATTAAGTGTAGTAATTCTGGTAGTTCCCGGTTTGGGAACGGCATCTTTTCACATCAGAGTGATGAAAAAGTGAACTTAACAGTAACAAAAAGCGACATGAAGTTACATGGCTGTAAAGAATGGCAACGAAAAGTTCACCCCTATCGTTGTGCAGAAAAGAGTTTAATCATGATTTAATATTGTTTTAATTCAATGGCTTAATCTTGAGTGCTAAACTGGCGCGGCGATTGTGTGACTTGAGAGGTTTATCACACAAAAACACCTGAGCTGAAGGAAGGGGAAGGCAACTGCGGAATAGGTGGGTTTAATCCCGCAGTACTAGTAGCAGGATGGATTAGCCAGTGTACTCAAACAGTTCACACACCGAACTATAGAGCTGCTCGGTTGAAACTGTGATGGTTGGCGTAATAAAAATGGTGTCATCACCGGCAACCACGCCAAGAATACCCTCTGATTTACCCAGTGAGTCGAGTAGGCGAGCGATCAATTGCGCCGCTCCTGGGCCGGTATGAATGACCACCAAAGCGGTGTTGCGGTCGATATCCAGAACTAATTCACGCAGTGAACTCGATACGGTAGGCACGCCCAGTTCGGCAGGTAGGCAATAGACCATTTCCATCTTGGCATTGCGGGTACGAACCGCGCCGAATTTGGTCAGCATGCGCGACACTTTTGATTGGTTGATATTCTCAAAGCCTTCGTGTTTTAGGGCATCAACAATATCACCCTGAGAGCCAAACCGTTCTTCCTTTAACAGGGCTTTAAAAGCACGCACTAAATTGTCTTGTTTGTCAGAATTTCGCATCGTCATATCTTTCTAAATGTCATTACATGCATATTTTCGCATAGATATTCAGATAATAACAATTCGTTTAACAAATTCTGTCTATGGGGTCACTGCAAAGCTCGCGCTTACACGGCAATATGGTTGAAAAGTAGTCGAGGAATACAGCAAAGTTTTCGGCAAGTTAGTGCGGATATGGTGTTGCGCGAGGTCGCAAATGGCAGGTTAGAAGTTTGTAACTATTTTGTATTTACACTAGCTTGGATCAAAAAGAATACCCTACAAACCTTAAATTAAAAGAGTGATTCTCAAGGAGAAACTACCATGAAAGTAGCCGTTATTGGTGCCGCAGGTGGCATCGGTCAAGCCTTAGCTCTATTACTAAAGAATCGTCTACCAGCAGGCTCAGACCTGGCGTTATACGATATTGCTCCTGTTACCCCCGGTGTCGCTGCTGATCTGAGTCATATACCTACTCCTATCTCCATCAAAGGTTATGCTGGTGAGGATCCCACTCCAGCCCTTGAAGGCGCTGAAGTGGTGTTGATCTCAGCCGGTGTGGCTCGCAAACCTGGCATGGATCGCGCTGATCTATTCAATGTGAATGCCGGGATCGTTAAGTCACTGGCTGAAAAGATTGCTCAGGTGTGTCCTAAAGCCTGCGTTGGGATCATCACTAATCCGGTTAATACCACCGTTCCCATTGCGGCCGAGGTGCTGAAAAAAGCGGGTGTGTATGACAAGCGTAAGTTGTTTGGCGTGACAACCCTAGATGTGATCCGCTCTGAGACCTTCGTTGCGGATCTTAAAAGCAAAGATCCAGGTGAGATCCGTGTACCGGTCATTGGTGGCCACTCTGGCGTGACTATCTTGCCACTACTTTCCCAAGTCGAAGGGGTCGAGTTTACTGATGAAGAGGTGCAAGCCTTAACTAAGCGCATTCAAAATGCAGGCACGGAAGTGGTTGAGGCCAAAGCGGGCGGTGGCTCCGCGACCTTGTCGATGGGCCAAGCTGCATGTCGCTTTGGTTTGGCTTTGGTTCGAGCCATCCAAGGTGAAGAGGGCGTGGTAGAGTGTGCCTATGTCGAAGGTGAAGGAGAGCACGCACCTTACTTCGCTCAGCCAGTCAAGCTGGGTAAAGAGGGGGTTGAAGAGGTATTGAGTTATGGCCAATTGAGCGATTACGAGGCATCAGCGCTTGATGGCATGCTAGAAACGCTGAATAGCGATATTCAAGTCGGTGTTGATTTTATTAAATGATCCCTCAATGAGCACGCAAAGCCGGCTGATAAGGTCGGCTTTTTGATCCTGTCGCTTTGATCTATGTGGGACTAAGATCGTAAAGAGATCAGGGTTAAGTTAGGCGGAGGCGTCAAGATGGAAAGCAAACATGTGCATAGTGGAATGATAGTCGAGTCCCAGCAGGGGATTGCCAAGGTTCTGGCCAAGGACAAAGAGACAGAAATGGTGCTGATTGAGACCCAAGAGAGCCAAGAGCAGTTCGCTGTGCATTGCCAAGAGTTGTCAGAGAACCCTCAGCTGCACTCAGGATGCGATAAGTACTATTGATTTACCCCATCCAACACTGCCAACAATACGTGCTGAAATAGACTAGCAAGAGAGCCATTTGGCTCTCTTGTTCTATCTAGGTCAGGCGTTGCGGTGCACAGCAAGGTGGGCGATGTGTATCAGTGCCTGCTTATATTCCGAGTCAGGGATCACACATAGCTCAGCGATCGCCTTATCAGCCTCGTCCAGCGCTTTCTGGCGAGTGAAATCGAGCGCGCCAGTCTCTTCCATCGCTTGCAGGATCTCATTGAGACACTGCATGCCGTTAGAGGACTCGATGGCTTCACGGATCATCACCCTTTGAGCATCACTACCGTGTTGCATCGCATAAAGTAACGGCAGGGTAGGCTTACCCTCGGCCAAGTCATCACCGACGTTTTTACCCATAGACTCACCATCTGAGGTGTAGTCCATGACATCATCAATAAGCTGAAAAGCGGTGCCCAGATAGCGGCCATAGTTTTGCAGCGCAAGCTCAACCTCGGGGGAGGCCTGGTTGAGGATCGCACCGATCTGGGTTGCCGCCTCAAACAGACGCGCGGTTTTTGAGTAGATAACCTGCATATAGTTATCTTCGGTGGTGTTAGGATCGTTACAGTTCATTAACTGCTGCACTTCACCCTCAGCGATCACGTTGACCGCATCGCTCATTAGCTTGAGGATCTTCATTGATCCTAGCTCTGTCATCATCTGAAAAGAGCGAGTGTAGATGTAGTCACCGACTAACACACTGGCGGCATTACCAAACGCGGCGTTGGCGGTGGCTTTACCACGACGTAGGTCTGATTCATCGACCACATCGTCGTGCAGAAGTGTCGCAGTGTGAATAAATTCAACAAAAGCGGCAGCGAGGGTGTGTTTCTCTCCTTGATACCCTAGGGCACGCGCAGACAGTACCGCAAGCAGCGGACGTATACGTTTTCCACCCCCACTTACGATGTAGAAACCGAGTTGGTTAATGAGCGAGACATCGGAATCGAGCTGAGCTTGGATGGTTTCGTTCACTTTTGCCATGTCATCGGCGGTAAGGGCTTGGATGGCTTTAAAATCCATTGTAATTCCGGCTAAATTGAGAACCTGCAAGGCTTGTCATTAGAGTTATCGCTGAATAATACACTAAAAATCGTTGATTAATATATGACTAAAAGGCATGATCGCGGCACTTTTGATGGGCGATTAGCTTTTCGCCAATTTTTTTCAAATATGGCTTGTCATAGGTGCGTCCTTTCTGTAGAATCTGCGCCCTATTGATGATTAGTTTAGCGCACACCCACTTGCCCAAATAAACGGCAACAGGCTGTGCGGAAAAAGCGGAGTAAAATATGTACGCTGTTTTCCAATCTGGTGGTAAACAACACCGTGTAAGCGAAGGTCAAACTCTTCGTTTAGAGAAATTAGACGTTGAAACTGGTGCAACTGTTGAATTTGATAAAGTTCTTCTTGTTGCTAACGGTGAAGACATCACAGTTGGTGCACCTCTTGTAGAGGGTGGCAAAGTTGTAGCAGAAGTTGTACAACACGGTCGTGGCGATAAAGTTAAAATCGTTAAGTTCCGTCGTCGTAAGCATTCTCGCAAGCAAGCTGGTCACCGTCAGTGGTTCACTGAAGTGAAAATCACTGGCATCAACGCTTAAGTTTTAGGAGAGTTTAACAATGGCACACAAAAAAGCTGGTGGTTCTACTCGTAACGGCCGCGATTCAGAAAGCAAACGTCTTGGTGTAAAGCGTTTCGGTGGTGAATCTGTTCTTGCAGGTAACATCATTGTTCGTCAACGTGGTACTAAGTTCCACGCTGGTACTAACGTAGGTATCGGTAAAGACCACACTCTATTCGCTCTTACTGAAGGTAAAGTGAAGTTCGAAGTGAAAGGTCCTAAAAACCGTAAATTCGTTAGCATCGAAGCTGAGTAATTAAATCTTTGATTTAATTAGTTAAAAGCTTTCAAGCTGAATTCAAAAGCCCTGCCGATTCGGTGGGGTTTTTTATTTATGCAAAGCGAATTAATACTAAGGCACTCTGCAAAGAGTCCCTCATTATTGGTTCCTAATACCAAGCCAGTGAGCATACCCCTAACCGTTGGTTTTGTCGGTGAGCTCGAGAGTCTGGCACAGGTGGCAGAACGATCTGAGATCTTAGGTGATCGATCTGATATTGGGATCTGCTAGAATTTATATCATTCTTTGGCAACGACGTGCCACAGAGATGATATTTGCAACGCAGCTACACACATGTAGCAATTGGGCGGAGTAAGAGATGAAATTCGTTGATGAAGCGGTAGTAAAAGTTCAAGCCGGTGACGGCGGTAACGGTATAGTGAGTTTCTGGCGTGAGAAATTCGTTACGAAAGGTGGCCCAGATGGTGGCGACGGCGGTGACGGTGGTGATATTTACATCCAAGCGGACGAGAACCTAAATACCCTAATTGATTATCGTTTCCAGCGCTTCTATGAAGCAGAGCGCGGTGAAAATGGTCGCGGCGGTAACTGTACCGGTAAGCGCGGCAAAGATAAGGTAATGCGTGTGCCTGTGGGCACGCGTGCGGTGGACATCCACACTAACGAAATCGTTGGTGAAGTTGCCGAGCACGGCAAGAAAGTGATGGTAGCAAAAGGCGGCTGGCATGGCTTGGGTAACACCCGATTTAAGTCTTCCGTTAACCGTGCGCCACGTCAAAAGACACTGGGTACTAAAGGCGAAATCCGCGAGCTACGTCTAGAGCTATTGCTTTTGGCTGATGTGGGTATGCTTGGTTTGCCAAATGCGGGTAAATCAACCTTTATCCGTGCGGTGTCGGCGGCGAAGCCGAAAGTGGCAGACTACCCATTTACCACTCTGATCCCAAGCTTGGGTGTGGTGAGTGTCGTACCTGAGAAGAGCTTTGTTGTTGCTGATATCCCAGGTCTTATCGAGGGTGCGGCTGATGGCGCGGGGCTGGGTATTCGCTTCCTCAAGCACCTAGAGCGTTGTCGCGTTCTTCTGCACATGATTGATATCATGCCTATCGATCAATCGGATCCGGTGCAAAATGCACTGACCATTATCGATGAGCTTGAGCAATACAGCGAGAAATTGGCGGGTAAACCGCGCTGGCTAGTATTCAACAAAACGGATCTAATGCCAGAGGAAGAAGCCAACGAGAAGATCCAAGAGATCCTCGATGCACTCGGTTGGGAAGAGCAGTACTTTAAGATCTCTGCCATCAACAAGATGGGCACCAAAGAGTTGTGCTATAAACTCGCTGACTTTATGGAAGCACTTCCGCGTGAGGAAGAAGAGATCAGTGAAGAAGAAAAAGTTAACTTCATGTGGGATGACTACCACAAAGATGCTATGGCGGGTAAAAACGTCGTGTCTGAAGATGACGATGACTGGGACGAGTGGGATGACGATGAAGATGACGGCCACGTTATCTGGGTTCGCGAATAACCCTCACCTCAATCAAGCTTATTGCTGAAAACTAAAAAACCGCTTAATTGCGGTTTTTTTGTACCCAAATCATGGCGGTGACTGGAAAATCGAGTATAACAGCCCCGTGGTAATGGATTTGGAGTAAGTTATGGATAACGAGCAGCGGGATATATCTCGCTTGATCGCTCAGGCTGGGCAGATGTTATTAGCCCATGGTGCCGAGAGCACCTTAGTCAGTACTGTTATGCGTCGCATAGGGCACGCTGCTGGGGTAACGGAAGTTGAGGTTGCTCTGTCAGCCGATGCGCTGGTGGTCACCACGGTCATGAATAATCACTGTGTAACCACAACACGAGGTTGTGCTGATCGCGGGATCAATATGCGGGTGATCACTCAGATCCAGCGTATCTGTATCATGATGGAGAAGGGGCTGCTTGATCACCAGTTAGCGCAAGAGCGAATTGATAGGATCAGTCCCGAGCGCTATAACCGTTGGCTGATCGTTTTGATGATCGGTGTCTCTTGCGCCAGCTTTAGCCGCCTTGCCGGGGGAGATATGTGGGTCTTTCTAATGACTTTTATCGCCTCCAGTCTTGGCATGGTGGTGCGTCAGGAGCTTGGTCATCGTCACTTTAACCCTCTGGTCAATTTCGCGGCTACCGCATTTGTTACCTCGACGATATCGGCCCAAGCGGTGGTATTTGCGATTGGCGATCAGCCAACCTTAGTTATGGCTTCATCGGTCTTGATGCTGGTCCCTGGCTTACCCTTGATCAATGCCGTTGCTGATATGCTCAAAGGTCATATCAACATGGGCTTGGCTCGATTTATGATGGCAAGCTTACTCACTCTCGCCACCAGTGTCGGGATTGTCGCTTCAATGGGGCTGACAGGTATTTGGGGGTGGATGGGCTCATGATGACACTGATATTCGCGCTGTTAGAAGACATGTTGCTGGCATCGATTCCTGCCATTGGCTTTGCCATGCTGTTTAATGTCCCGCAGCGAGCGCTTTTCTATTGTGCCCTTGGTGGGGCGATAGGTCACGGACTGAGATTTTTGTTGCTGGAGTATGGTGTGCCGATTGAGTGGGCGACGTTTGCTGCCGCAACCACTGTCAGCGTGATTGGTATCTATTGGTCGCAGCGCTTTTTAGCTCACCCGAAGGTGTTTACCGTTGCTGCGATGATCCCTATGGTACCGGGTGTCTATGCCTTTAAGGCCATGATTGCGTTGATCGAGATCCAGTACATAGGCTATTCAGAGCCATTAATGGCGATGCTAGTGGAAAACTTCCTCGCAGCAATCTTTATCATTACTGCACTTGCGGTTGGCTTAGCGCTTCCTGGGCTGATATTCTATCGCCGCAAACCCATTGTATAATGTGACCTAAGCCGAAGCGCATCAGGTCAGTGACCAATATGACTAGGAACAGACATGATCATTAGTATGATTGCCGCGATGGCAGACGATCGTATCATTGGCAAAGATAATCAAATGCCTTGGCACCTACCAGCCGACTTTGCGTGGTTTAAACGCTGTACGATGGGCAAGCCCATTGTGATGGGGCGCAAAACCTATGAGTCGATCGGTCGTCCTTTGCCTGGTCGCAAAAATATCGTCATCAGCCGTGATACCAGCTTAAAAATTGATGGTGTTGAGGTGGTTCAATCAATTGAGCAAGCGATCGATGCAGCAGGGGATGTCAAAGAACTGATGATTATTGGTGGCGGCAGTATTTATGCCGCTTGCCTACCACTTACTCAGCGCCTGTATCTCACCTTTATCGATGCCCAAATAGATGGTGATACTCGTTTTCCTCAATGGGATGAGTCGTTTAAGCAAACAAAGGTGGAGTCATATCAAGCTGACGAAGCGAATAAATATGGTATGCAGTTTGTTGTGTTAGAGCGTAACTAGAAGAGACGAGTGGCGTCCGACAAAGGTTGGACGCCCTCGGTAATACAATCTCTAATGAGCTAGATCAGGTCTCTCATTAATATTTCATATTCGTCGTTGGCTTCCTCAATCACATGATTGAGGTCAAGTGCATCTGTTGAGGCGAGTGTGAGTTGCCACACTTTACGTCCGCCACTTTCATCGCAACCAACCACTTTGACTTTCTCCCCTTTAGGTTCGAACTTCAGCTTTTCCAGACTTGAGTGATAGTGCTTGCGGCTTTCGATAATGTCGATGTCCACCTCCCCAACAGGGTTGATCTCAACGTGGGCGTGAAAACTCTTGGTGTTGGGTATCAAGTAATCTCTGTGCTTGGTAATCATCCTTTATCTCCTCCAGCGGCGCGGCCTCATTAAAAGTGTAGATGAGGGGGAAGCAAAGATTATGAAGTTGATATGAAACCCGATCTAGATCAAAAAATGCGCAACTGTTTTCATTCTTTACAGGGCAAAGACCGGCTATTTCAGTCTAAGATCGCACTTTGCGTATGAAACGTCTTCGATTCCCACTCGAGCATCGTTAGCCAACCACCCCATACGCAGCCCGTATCGAGACCGATCACTTTTGGGCTTTGATAGCCCTGCAGAGCTGCCCAGTGGCCAAAGATAATCACCTTATCAATATGTTTTTTATCAGGAAAATCAAACCATGGCATCAATTCTTCACCGGTCACCTCTGCGGGCGGTAACTTACATGCCATATCAAGTTGACCTTGAGGTGTGACATAGCGCATGCGGGTAAATGCATTAATGGCGTAGATGTAGCGACTCAAGCCAGCGCGAGCAGGGTCCCAGTCGTCTGGTAGATTCTGATACATGTTTTCCAGCAACCAAGAGAAGCGTTCGCTGCGTAATACCTTCTCTACCAGCTGTGCCTCTTTACGAGCTGTGGCAAGATCCCAGTGAGGAGAAATACCCGCGTGAGAGACAACGAACTCGGGGTGCTCAGCCAGCAGCGGCTGATGGCGTAACCATTCAAGCAATTGCTCTTGGTCTGGCGCCTGGAAAATAGGGCCAGTGCGATCGCGCTCTTTGATCTTCTTTATTCCACGAGAGACCGCAAGTAGGTGTAGATCATGATTCCCCAGCACCACCTGAACAGAGTCTTGATGCTGATAGGCAAAGCGCAGTGTATCGAGTGACTTCGGGCCTCTGGCTACCAGGTCGCCAGCTATCCAGAGTTTATCAGTAGAATGGTTAAAGTTGACTTGCTTAAGCAGCAACAGCAGTTCGTCATGACAGCCTTGGATGTCACCAACGATATAGTTTGATTTCGGCTTCACCGCATCTCCTAGTTGAGGATATTGGGTACCGCGAGTCGGAAGGGGTCCACTTCAGCAATAAAGGGCTCTTGGTTGGCATCCTGCATTGTATAGTGTCCTTGCATCACACCAACGGGGGTTTCTATCGCCGTCCCGCTTGAGTAGGTGTACTCATCATGCGCATCAATAATGGGTTGTTTACCCACTACCCCGTCTCCCTCAACGGTTAATTGTTTTCCATTGGCATCAGTAATAAGCCAGCGGCGACCCATTAGCTGCACTGGTTGGCCACTGAGGTTTTTGATCGTGATTAAGTAGGCAAACACATAACGACCCAGATCTGGCTCGGATTGGGCTTCAATATACTTACTATGTACTTGAACTTTGATGCAGGGTGAAGATGCGTTCATATTCAGTCCTTATCTAAAGTGGCTTTTGCTTGTTCAAGATTTCTTGGGCTAACACACGACAAATAAAAAGCAGGCCGAAGCCTGCTTTTGGATAAAGATTAATGGCGTTCTGCTAATAGATTAGCCATTGCAACAAATTGCTCAAGGGTTAGATTCTCAGGACGCATGCTTGGGTTGATCTCCAACTGCGCTAAGTCATCATCATTAAGTAGCGATTTGTAGCAGTTACGCACCGTTTTACGACGCTGGTTAAAGCCTTCACGACATACTCGATCAAGCCACTTAATATCTGAAGCAGGATGCGGGATCTCTTCATATGGCATCAAGCGCACTACCGCAGAATCTACCTTCGGTGGCGGCACAAACGCAGTTGGTGGAACCTCGAGAACCGGCACGACTTTACAGTAGTACTGTGCCATGACGGTAAGGCGACCATAAGCTTTAGAGCCAGGGCCTGCAGCCAAGCGATTAACCACTTCTTTTTGCAGCATAAAGTGCATGTCTTGGATGTCTTTATGGAACTCAAATAGGTGGAACATCAACGGCGTTGAGATGTTATATGGCAGGTTACCAAAAATACGCAGCTTGTTGTTTGGCTTGACCAACTGGGTGAAGTCGAAGCGCATCGCATCGCCCTCATGAATAGTCAGCTTGTCGGCCAGTTCCGGGTGATTACGTAGGCGCTCTGCCAAGTCTCTATCGAGCTCGATAACCGTAAATTTATCAACTTCTTTACCGACTGGCTCAGTGATCGCACCTAGACCTGGGCCGATCTCAACCAGGTTCTGGCCCGGCTTTGGGTTAATCGATGAGACAATACCATCGATAATATATGGATCATTTAGAAAGTTTTGACCAAAACGTTTACGCGCTTTGTGTCCCAAGTGGACATCATTTCTCATTGTTTTTTCTCAACTAATTCAATTGCATGCGCAAGGGCCGTTCGGAAGCTCCCTGTGTCCGCTTGGCCGGTTCCCGCAAGATCGAGTGCGGTGCCATGATCAACCGATGTTCTAATAAAGGGCAGTCCGAGTGTAATGTTCACTGAACGTCCAAATCCCTTATACTTTAGTACAGGCAATACCTGATCATGGTACATACCTAGAATAGCATCTGCATCCTCTAGGTACTTCTGATTAAAAATCGTGTCTGCAGGCAATGGGCCGATAAGATCCATCGCTTTTTCGTCGCGCAGACGCTCTAACGTCGGGGTGATGGTCTCAATTTCTTCACTGCCAAGGCAGCCATCTTCCCCTGCGTGAGGATTAAGCCCGCAAACATAGATCTTTGGCTGCGGAATAGCAAATTTTTCTACCAGATCCCGATTAAGAATATCGATAATCTGCTCGAGTCGCTCAGAGGTGACCGCTTTTGATACATACGCGAGTGGGATGTGAGTGGTGACCAAGGCAACACGCATCCCCTCGGTAGCCAGCATCATGACCACCAACGGAGTGTTAGACTTTTCAGCAAAAAATTCGGTGTGGCCGCTAAAGGCTACGCCGGCGCGATTGATAATGCCCTTGTGCACAGGCCCGGTTACCACCGCAGAGAACTCGTCGCTCATGCAGCCCTTAGCGGCCCGCTCAAGCGTCGCCAGAACATAGTGACCATTTTCTGCGTTGAGTCGCCCTATCTCGGCGGGGGCTTGCATTGGTATGTGGTCAACGATGAGCATGCCTGCTGGTGTTGGTTGTGCGGGTTTGTCTGCTTGATAGTCAACCAGCTTAACCTCAATCCCAAGTTGTTGTGCACGCTCTGCCAGCATCTGCTTATCAGCACACACTACCAGTTCATGCGGCCAGGCTTGGTTGGCTAACGCGAGTGTCAGGTCGGGGCCAATTCCGGCTGGCTCGCCTGCGGTTACAACGATGCGCTTAGCTGTCATCACTGCTCTCCCCGATCATCTCGACAAACGCACTGGCACGCAATTCTTGAACCCAGGCACCGACTTCTTCGTTAAATTTACGATTAAACAGAATACGGTAGGCGCGGTTTTTCAGGGCTGAGTCAGTGCGATCGACCTCGCGGCGCTCCATAACCTCAACGATATGCCAGCCGTGAACGGTCTTAAATGGCTCACTGATTTGTCCTACCGGAAGCGTTTCGACCTGGTGTTTAAACTCAGGTACATAGAGATCAGGTGTTTGGAAGCCGAGCTCACCGTCTTGCGCTGCTGAGCCCGGGTCTTGGCTGTACTGCTGGGCCATATCACCGAAGGTAACTTCACCCGCTTGGATCTGGGCAGTAATGGCATTGAGCTCACGCAGAACGCCGTCGTCGCTGAGGATCACCGTCGGTTTGATCAGAATATGACGCGCATTAACCTCTGTCACCGCGACCGTTTCCAAACCGCGCACATCATCAATTTTTAGAATGTGGAAGCCGACGCCGCTGCGAAATGGACCAATAATGCTGCCTTTGTTTTGCAGCTTGATCTGATCGGCAAAGATGGTTGGCATCTCTTCCTTGCGCATCCAGCCCCAGTCACCGCCCTCGAGCGCTTTTGGCCCTTTTGAGTAGGTGTAGGCAAGGTTGGTGAAATCAGCCCCAGCTTCCAGCTCGGCAATCAGCTGATTAGCTTGCTCCTCAAGCTCAGCCTTGTCTTGGTCGTCGCTAAAGCGCAGCTGAATATGGCTGATGTTATATTCTACCGTTGCATTGGTTTCCTCTGCCAGAAGCTCTGCTAGGTTGTCCACCTCTGCTGGTAGGATATTGATACGGCGACGAACGAGCGCGTTGCGTGCTTCACTCGCCGCGATTTCATTGCGGATCTGTTCACGAAACGCCGAGTAGCTCAGGCCTTCAAGTGCAACGGCCTGGATTAGTTGCTCAACGGTTTGCCCATTACTCGCAGCGATATCGGCAATGGCTTCGTTAAGGTGGTTATCATCAATTCGCACACCTAGGCGTTCAGCCTCTTGCTGTTGTAGGGTGTCGATAACAAGTTTCTCGATCACTTGCTCACGCAATATCTCTTCACTAGGCAAAGACTGTGGGTTGTCTGCGTTACTCGCACGCAGGGTGATCAATGCACTCTCGATGTCGCTTTGCAATATCACGCCTTCGTTCACGATGACCGCGACACGATCCATTTCAACAGGCTCAGCCTGAACCCAAGCAGTTGTCATGGCCAGTGCAGCGGTTGCGCTTAGGAGAGTTTTCTTCCACATAGAGTTTGGTTTCCTTTGGGTGATGCTGGTGTCCAACACCATCGAATTAATCGTTTAAGACAAATGGGCGTCCATAGCCGAGAGAGTTTTTCGAGCCTGAAATATCATATTCATTGATTTTTTGTGGCTTACCAAAACCAATAATGCCGATGTTTAAGCTCAAGTTATTTTCATAGACCGGGTTACTGTCGTAGAAGTTCATTCCGGTTGATGACCAACTGCGCAACTGGTTGCTATATGTGAAGCCGATATACCAGCAATCATCGGTATAGGTCAGGTTTGCCAGCCACTCTAGCTCTTCTTGGATGGTGAGATCATAGAAGTAGTGCAGTTGGGTATTCCAGTTACGGTTGATCTGATAGCCAGTTAGCAGCCCGACTTGTGAGATACCGTCTTTGGTGATCTCATCAATGTTGAGGTTGCCATCGCTGTCACGGATGTTGTCGCCCACCGTTTCATTGATGTAGTCTTTCGAGACAAAGCGATAGTTGGCTTGGACAAAGCCTGCATCGCGTCGGTATTCAAGCGTGCTGTTGCTGTGCTGCACGGCGGTGGTCTCAATATCATATTGAATGCCCCCGTGATAGAAGATGTTATCGCCGTATTTAAAATCGATCTCAACTGCCCAGGCCGAGTAATTTGAGCGCTCATCTTCCTGCGTCGAGTTAGTCTTGCGATCAATATAGAAAATTTGACCAAATGAAATCGCTAGGCGTTCTTTGAACTCGGTGTCAAAAAAGCGACTGGAGGCACCATAGCTGAGCTGGTTCGCCGAGGCGATATTGTCAACCCCACTGTACTGGCGGCTTCTAAACAGGCCATAGTAATCGGTTTGCAGTAGGGTGGTGTCGTACCAGAAAATGTTACTCTGGTCTTTGTCTGGGACATACACATATTGCAATTGAGGCTCGAGCGTTTGAGTATAGCCCAAGAAAACCGAGGTATCCCGCTCCAAAACTAACCCTGTATGTGTGCGAAACTCGGGTAAGATGCGTGTCACTGACTCGTCCAGCTCAGTGTACAGGCTAGCGTCGAAATCTTGCTCGTAGTGGGTTGCCAGTAGGCGTGCCTCGGTTGTCCAAGTTGCCCATGGGTTGCCAATCGGCAGGGTAAAGCCTGGCTCGATATGGACACGGGTTGCCGTTGGTCTGTCACTCGCATCAGTATCAAAAACCGACACATGACTGATCAGGTCAAAGTCGAGCGGGCCATAGATATTTGGCGCGTAGTAGTTGGCTGTGATTTGAGGCAGTAATCGATACGGTTGATTATCGGTATCGGCAAGGACCTGAAAATCACGCACCGACAATGTGGTATCCCAGCTCTCGGAGCGATAGGAGACCGAGCCTTCCTGGACTAGTTGGCCATCTTCGCGGTTACCAATGCGTGAGTCTACTTCTTGAAAGTACTCGACGTCACTGACGCGTGAGTAATCTGCGCGCAGTTTCCAGTGTTCGTTTACAATACCATCGTGCTCGAATTGAAAGCCCCAGCGCTCTTGATCATCATATTTTTGATCGTTTCCCAGGTACTCACCATCGAGGGTACTTAATCCATAGGGTGATAGATAGCGGAACTCACCATCGAGCTGCAGGCCACGTTTTTCTAGATAGCGAAAAGTGGTCGTGAGGTCGTAATTCTCTGCCAGGTTCCAATACACGGGAATATCGACCTGCGCACCGTCACTTGAGCCGTACGAGAAGGTAGGATATAAAAGACCTGTCTTGCGCGCATCGTTGAGCGGCAGGGTCATATATGGGACGTAGAAAATAGGGACGTCAAGCACCTCAAAGCGCGGGCCGTATAGGGTCGCTTGCTCCTCTTCTTGGTCGACTTCGATCGTCGATGCGCGCATGCGCCAAGAGTGATTACCTTCCGGGCAGGAAGTGATGGTGCCATCACTGAGCTTATAGGTGCCTCGGCCATCTTTTGAGATAAATACGGCCTCTCCACGCCCTTGCTCACACAGCATTTGATAGCGAGTATTGACCAATGACACCTCATCGGTGATCAAGTCTGCCGTGACTTGGTCTGACGTGGACTGAAATTCACCATCGGAGAAGGTGACATTTCCTGAGGCAACGACAATATCGTCTTCCTGATTAAAGGTGACGCTGTCTGCGGTGATGGTTCGATTTCCTTGGGTGACGATGACGTCTCCCTGATAGACTGCGGTCTCACCATTGGTCGCCTCAAGGCTATCAGCTTCCACGTTAATTGGCAGTTGATTGGTTGCTTCAATGTCCTGATCGTTGATTAGACATTGATCTTTGGTAGGAAGTTCTTGCAAACTAGGGCGGGTACCGCCCGGGATAGAGTCGCTCGAAATAGAGTCGCTCGGAACTGAGTCGCTTGCAGCAATCACAGTCGGCACGTACAGAGCCGCACTGATGGACGATGCTAGAATGGTGAGAGAAAAGCGTGACATCGAGTTTTACTATCCTGTTTAGCTTGATCGTTCCGGCCAAAGAGACCGAATTTAATAAAAACGCTCTTTATAATAAAGGAATTTCCACTGTCGAGCACTATCAGACCACATACACACAACAAAATTCACTGATTGAGACCACACAATGCATATTTTTGGCAAATTGTTAGGTGCTTTTTTTGGCATGCTATTTGGGGGCCCGCTTGGCCTCCTGTTCGGATTATTTATCGGCCATCAGTTCGATAAAGCGCGCCGCCTAGCGAGTATGGGCTATCGCACTGGTGGCTTTGGTGGCTTTTCAGGCCCCAAGCAAGACCAACAGATGCAGGAAGAGTTTTTTCGTGCCGCTTTCTCGGTTATGGGACACGTAGCCAAGGCCAAGGGCCAGGTAGAGAAAGCAGAGATTGAGCTTGCCTCGACGATGATGGATCGCATGAGCCTGCATGGCGAACAGCGCCGCGCAGCTCAAGACGCCTTTCGCGAGGGTAAAGAGAGTAATTTTCCTCTCGAGAGCGTGCTAGAGCGAGTCCAGGTCGCGGCACACAATCGTTTTGACCTTAAACAGTTTTTCCTCGAGCTTCAGGTGTCGGCAGCGTTTGCTGATGGAGAAGTTCACCCAGGCCAGCGTCAAGTATTGCATCGCGTTGCCCAAGGATTAGGCTTTTCTTCTGGTCAGCTTGAACAGCGTCTGCGCATGCAAGAGGCTGCATTTCGCTTTCAGCAGGGTGGATTTGGTGGCCATCAACAAGGATCGCACCAACACCAGGGTAATTGGCAGCAAGCCCCAAGCCGAGATCAGTTGGGTGATGCGTTCAAGGTGCTGGGTATCGAAGAGAGTGCCGACGCACGTACTGTGAAGCGCGCCTATCGCAAACTAATGAATGAGCATCATCCGGATAAATTGATGGCGAAAGGCTTGCCGCCAGAGATGATGAGTGTGGCGAAGGAAAAAGCGCAAGAGATCCAGAATGCCTATGACTTAATCAAGAAAGAGAAAGGCTTTAAGTAACGTGGGACACAAAAAACAAAAAAAGGCGAGTCATGCACTGACTCGCCTTTTTTTGTTTTAGCTTGAAACTTACTTGCGCACGGCAATCGCTTCAATCTCAATACCAACATCTTTCGGCAGACGGGCAACCTCTACACACGAGCGTGCTGGGTAGTTAGCCACGTTGTGCTCATCAAAGAACTTACCGTAAACCTCGTTAACCGTACCGAAGTCATTAAGGTCTTTAACAAATACCGTCATCTTAACAATGTCTGTTACGCTCAAACCAGAAGACTCTACCACGGCCTTCACATTGTCTAGCGACTGACGTGCTTGCTCAGCGATATCTGCTGATACTTCACCTGTGGCAGGGTTTACTGGGATTTGGCCTGAAGTCAGAACCATGTTACCTAGGTCAACGCCTTGAACATATGGGCCGATCGCTGCTGGTGCAGACTCAGTGTGAAGAACTTTAGTCATCAGTGTTTTTCCAATTATGTTTGCAGATTAAAAAGTCAGTGTGCCGCCAATTAACTCAGACGTAAAGCAAAATACCACGCAACCTCAGTTATGAGGAGGAAGCACTGTATTTCGAGAAGCTCACAGCGCGCGTTGAAAAATACTCGCCTCTCGCTTCCCGACTCCCGCCTCTTCTATCTTTCAGTGACGATCTCGCGTGAGAAGACCTTTTCGCAGTATTTACATTTCAAGCGGATATCTTGCTGCTTCTCGATCACGCTAAAGCTGGTCTCAACCGGCTCATTATGGGTAATGCAGTTCGAGTTTGGGCACTCAAACACATCGTGCACCTGTTTCGGCAGAACCAAGGGCAGTTTGCGCGTAACCTGATAGTTTTCGATCTGATTCACGGTTGCGTTTGGCGCATAAAGGGCAAGCTTGTTGGCTTGCTCTTCGTTGATGTAGACGTTTTCGATCTTGAGCAGGTCTTTGCTGCCTAGTGCAGAAGACGGTAAGTTAAGGCCAATCGTGACACGTTGGTTTGACTTGTCCATATCAAACAGCTTGATCACCTTGATGCCAACTTGGGCTGGAATATGGTCAATAACGGTGCCGTTTTTAATCGCTTCTACCTGCAATTGGTTGTCTTTAGTCATTGTTTTTACTCCATTACAAGGTTTCGTTAAGCACTAGTGCCAGCAGCGCTTCGCGGGCGTAGACGCCATTCTCTGCTTGCTCAAAGTAGTAAGCATGCGGGGTCTTATCCACATCCACCGTGATCTCATCGACGCGTGGTAGTGGGTGAAGCACCTTAAGGTTGCTCTTGGCGTCTTTTAACGTCTCGGCCGTTAGGATATAAGCGGACTTAATGTGTGCGTACTCGGACTCGTCGAAGCGCTCTTTTTGTACGCGCGTCATGTAGAGAATATCCAGCTCAGGCACCACACTCTCCATATCATTATGTAGGCTGTAGCGGATACCTGCCTCATCGAGCTCCTCGCAGATATAGTCCGGCATAGCGAGCGCATCAGGCGCGATAAAGAAGAAGCGCACGTTATCAAACTTAGCCAAAGCCTGAGTCAGGGAGTGGACAGTACGACCGTATTTTAGGTCGCCAACAAAGGCTACATTGAGGTTATCCAGGCGACCTTGCGTCTCTGCGATGCTGTAGAGATCAAGCAGGGTTTGCGTTGGGTGTTGGTTAGCACCGTCGCCTGCGTTGATGACTGGCACACCATTAGAAAACTCAGACGCCAGGCGTGCAGCGCCTTCTTGTGGGTGGCGCATAACGAACGCGTCCACATAGGAAGAGATCACCTGCACAGAGTCAGCCAGTGTCTCGCCTTTTTTAGCCAGAGACGTATTACCGCCGCTATCAAAGCCGATCACATCACCACCGATGCGTTGGATCGCAGTCTCGAACGATAGACGCGTTCGAGTCGAAGGCTCGAAGAAGCAGCTTGCGATAACCTTATTCTTGATAAGCTCAGGACGCTGGTTCGCCTTTAATTGACCAGCAGTTTCAACGATTAACTCAAGTTCCTGACGTGAAAGCTCAGGGATTGAGATAATGTGCTTTTTATATAGAGAGTTAGTCATGGTGATATTCCCTGGTGAAAAGCCATAAAAAAGCCCCCCGTTGTGGGAGGCTTAGAATATGAACAAGGAGGAGTGAAAACAACGTGCTTTCAGTGCGATCTGACCAACGTTAAGTAATCGTTTGCGTTGCATGAAAGCCCTCCTCAAAACTGGCGCTGATTATAGCGCTAAATCAGCCGTTTTTGCCAGTTTTGTCGTGACTATTCGTTTACTTGGTCACTAATTGACAGCTCTCTTCTCGTTATAGGCGGTTTAACCCGCTTTGTACCCCTTAATCACCTTTTGGATCATGGGTGACCAAAAGCATCAAAAGCAGTACCGCCGCTCATTATATGAGCGGATTTTTAGCCGAGGGTTAGCCGAGAGTAGCGACCATCACCGCTTTGATGGTGTGCATGCGATTCTCTGCCTGATCAAACACGATGGAGGCCGGTGACTCAAACACATCCTCGGTGACCTCAAGCCCATTCATGCCGTATTTCTCTGCTACCTGCTTACCAATCGTCGTCTCATCATTATGGAAGGCGGGCAGACAGTGCATAAATTTGACCTTTGGGTTACCGGTAGCCTCAAGCACCGATTGGTTGACTTGGTAAGGCGTCATCAGCGCGACGCGTTCATCCCAAGCCTGCTCCGACTCGCCCATCGACACCCAAACGTCGGTGTAGAGGAAGTCACAGCCAGCCACGCCAGCTTTGACATCCTCAGTGAAAGTGATGGATGCGCCAGTTTGCTCGGCGATAGTCATGCAGGTATCGATCAGTGCTTGCTCAGGCCAGAAGGCTTTTGGCGCCACAAGGCGAATATCCATGCCCATCTTGGCAGCGCCGACCATTAATGAGTTGCCCATATTGTTGCGCGCATCACCTAGATAGGCGAAGCTGATCTGGCTTAGCTGCTTGTCACGCGCATGCTCTTGCATGGTCAGAAAGTCGGCCAGGATTTGCGTGGGGTGGAACTCATTGGTCAGGCCGTTCCACACAGGGACGCCAGCATGCTCAGCCAGCTCTTCAACAATCTCTTGGCCAAAGCCACGATACTCGATGCCATCGTACATGCGACCCAGAACGCGAGCGGTATCTTTCATCGACTCCTTGTGGCCAATTTGTGACCCAGAGGGACCGATATAGGAAACCTGAGCGCCTTGGTCAAAGGCCGCAACCTCGAAAGCACAACGCGTGCGAGTTGAGGATTTCTCAAAGATCAGGGCAATGTTTTTGCCCGTTAGCTTCGGTTGCTCGCTACCTGCGTACTTAGCCTTTTTTAGGTCAGTGGATAGGTCGAGAAGAAATTGGATCTCGGTGGGTGAGAAGTCCAATAGCTTAACAAAATTACGATTACGAAGATTGAAGGCCATATTCTATTCCTTGAAACACACAGTAGTGACAGTAAAACATACAAATGCAGTTTATGTGAATTATTATTTTAAATAAAAGCGGCATTTAATTAAAAATGCCGCTTTTATTACATAGTTATTCCTTTTTGCTTAGAGGTTCTCCTCGGCAAACTCTGCCAGACGGCTACGCACCACCCCGTTGAGGTGAATGTTGGCGCTGCCCTCAAAGTTTTTAAATCGCTCGACCATGTAGGTCAGGCCTGAGGTCACCGGTGTTAGGTAGGGGGAGTCGATTTGGGCCAGGTTACCCGAGCAGACAATCTTAGTGCCCTCACCGCAGCGGGTGATGATGGTCTTAATCTGCGACGCTGTGAGGTTTTGACACTCATCGAGCAAGACAAAGGCATTTTGAATTGAACGTCCGCGCATAAAGTTGATCGACTTGAACTGGATATTGGCTTTATCGCAGATGTACTTGAGTGAGCCCTCGGTGCAGTGATCATTTTTGTGCAACGCTTCCAGCGTGTCGGTAATGGCAGCGAGCCAAGGCATCATCTTCTCTTCCTCCGTGCCGGGAAGAAAGCCTATCGACTCACCAATATCTGGGGTGTTGCGGGTGACAATGATCTTATCAAACAGGCCGCGCTCGATGCTTTGCTCAAGTGCGCTGGCCATAGCGAGTAACGTTTTCCCACTGCCGGCTGCGCCAGTGAGAATAACCAAGTCGATATCAGGGTCAAGCAGCGCATCGAGTGCCATCGCTTGGTAGATGTTTTTTGGCGTGATATCCCAGGCTCGGCGAGACATCATGCGCTCACGACTGAGGTCACGCACAGTGACGGTCTCACAGTCAATCTCTTCAACTCTGCCTGCAAAGTCACTCTCTTTATCTATCACGTACTGATTGATAAAGGTAGGCTCAAACGGCGCTCTTGGCAGAGTATGCAAGGTTCTGCTGCCCAAGCGGCGACTCTCTACCTGGTCGATATGTTGCCAGAAGCTTCCTTCGCAGCGTTGAAACCCTTTGGTTAGGTAGCGCACATCATCAATCAGTTGGTCGGTACGATAATCCTCAACAAAGCGCACTCCGGCACCTTTGGCACGCAGGCGCATATTGATGTCCTTGGTGACCAAGACAACCTCACGTGGGGCGCGCTTATTTTGTAGGTAGATGGTTGCGTTGAGAATGCGATTGTCACCCTCTTTATCGGCAAAGGCTTTGACGGTTTCTTGCAACACATAATCGGCAAGGATTGCGATGGTTCCAGAGCTGTGTTGCTGGCGGTTAATCGGGATCCCCTCAGAGATTTGGTCTGGGGTCGCGTCTCTAAACAGGTCTTCTAGTGCGCGTATTGCGACTCGAGCATCGCGTGCGATATCACGCTTGCTATCTTTAATGCGGTCTAACTCTTCGAGGACGGTCATCGGGATGACCACGTCATGTTCTTGAAAGGAAAAAATAGCGAGAGGTTCGTGAAGCAGGATGTTGGTATCGAGGACAAACAGTTTGCGATCAGTATCGCCCATAAGCATCTCCTTGCCTTTGGCAGCGCAGTAATCTTGTCAGCCAAGTGGCTGACATATGGCAGTAAAGCGGCGATGTCGACGAGAATGCTAGGTCGGCCGTAAGCTCGCCGATTTACTCTTTGCTCATCTTCTTAAAAATGAGCATTCCTCACTCCTATTATAGCGAGGCTTGTAAATAACATAACCGTTGCTTTTTTACAGCTTGATTACATTCAAATTTCGCCAAAAAAATCTAACCTGATCACGTGACCTCTATCACAGCTTCAAGTACCATTAGCCCCCTTTTTCTCCGCCATAACTCGCCTATATTTACTAGGGTGTTTTGCATTCGAACTGGCTGAGACGATAACCAAGCTCACCATCAATTATTCTTCAAACGAGGTAGTGTTTTCATGACATTTGCTATTGGGCAGCGCTGGATCAGCGATACGGAAAGCGATTTAGGTCTAGGAACCGTGGTCGCACTTGATGCACGCACAGTGACTCTGATGTTCGCCGCATCAGAGGACAATCGTGTCTACGCGAGAAATGATGCCCCCGTAACACGTGTAACTTTCAACACTGGTGATGTCATCGAGTCACAACAAGGCTGGACCTTAGTTGTTGAGGAAGTGATTGAGGAGAACGGGCTATTTAGCTACATCGGTACTCGTGAAGATACCCAGGAAGCCGGTGTTGAGCTGCGCGAAATTCTGCTAAGCAACCAAATTCGCTTCAATAAACCGCAAGACAAGCTCTATGCAGGTCAAGTGGATCGCATGGATAACTTTGTTCTTCGCTATCGTGCCTTGCAAAACCAGTATCAGCAGCACAAGAGCCCGATGCGCGGCCTGTGTGGTATGCGCGCGGGCCTTATCCCTCATCAGCTGTACATTGCTCATGAAGTTGGTCGCCGCCATGCACCTCGCGTGCTCCTAGCCGATGAAGTGGGCTTGGGTAAAACCATTGAAGCTGGCATGATCATTCACCAACAAGTGCTGGCAGGCCGTGCTGAGCGTATTCTTATCGTGGTGCCAGAAACCCTTCAGCACCAATGGTTGGTTGAGATGTTGCGCCGCTTTAATCTGCACTTCTCTATCTTCGATGAAGAGCGCTGTGTCGAGGCATATGCCGAGGCGGATAACCCGTTTGATACTCAGCAGTTGGTGTTGTGTTCACTCGACTTCCTGCGTAAAAGCCGCAAGCGCTTTGAGCAAGCGCTCGAGGGTGACTGGGACTTGCTCGTTGTGGATGAGGCGCACCACCTCGAGTGGAGTGAAGATAAACCGAGTCGTGAATATCAGGTCATCGAGGGGCTTGCTGAGCGCACACCGGGCGTGTTGCTTCTTACTGCGACACCAGAGCAGCTTGGGCGCGAGAGCCACTTTGCTCGCTTACGCCTGCTTGATGCTGATCGCTTCTATGACTACCAGGCGTTTGTCGATGAAGAAGAGCAGTATGCTCCGGTTGCTGACGCGGTTGCTGCCCTGTTTACTGGTGAGCGACTTGTTGATGAGGCCAAAAACCAGATCACCGAGCTGTTGTCAGAGCAAGATGTTGAGCCGCTGTTCCGCATTATTGAAAACGATGACCATGAAGAGTCACAAGCCAATGCGCGTCAGGAACTGATTGATAATCTAATGGACCGTCACGGTACCGGACGCGTGCTATTTCGTAACACCCGTGCCGCTATCAAGGGCTTTCCAAAACGCATGGTCAACCTGATGCCAATGCCAATCCCATCTCAGTACAACACTTCAATGCGAGTGGCTGGCATGCTGGGTGGCAAGATGAGCGATGAGGCTCGCGCGGTGAAAAACCTTTACCCAGAAGAGATCTTCCAAGAGTTTGAGGGGGATGAGTCGAGCTGGTGGCAATTTGATCCGCGTGTTGATTGGTTGATTGATAAGGTTAAAGATAAGCGTGGCGATAAGATCTTGGTGATCGCTTCACGAGCGGCGACGGCGCTGCAGCTTGAGCAGGCACTGCGCGAGCGTGAGGGGATCCGAGCAACCGTATTCCACGAAGGGATGTCGATCCTCGAGCGTGATAAAGCTGCGGCTTACTTCGCCCAAGAAGAGGGCGGGGCACAGGTATTGATCTGTAGTGAGATTGGCTCGGAAGGGCGCAACTTCCAGTTCGCTAGTCAATTGGTGATGTTCGATCTGCCATTCAACCCCGATCTGCTTGAGCAGCGTATCGGCCGCTTAGATCGCATCGGTCAGCGTAACGATATTGATGTTCACGTGCCTTACCTTGAGGGCACCTCACAAGGCATTTTAGCCCGCTGGTTCAATGAAGGCTTGAACGCCTTTGCTGAAACCTGCCCAACAGGTCGTATGGTTTACGAGCAGCACGCGGATGCACTGATCAAGATGCTCGCTTCGGGTGATACCTCAGAACTGGATGAAGTGATTGAGGCATCAGCGAAGATGAACCAAGAGCTCAAAGCACAACTAGAGCAAGGTCGTGACCGCCTGCTAGAGATGCACTCAAACGGCGGCGAGAAGGCGCAGAAGATCGTTGATCAAATTTCAGCAACCGATGGTGATATCAACCTAGTTACCTTTGCCCTGAGTTTGTTTGATACCATTGGCCTTAACCAAGACGACAAAGGCGAAAATGCCCTAGTTGTTACGCCATCTGAGCATATGCTAGTACCAAGCTACCCTGGCTTGCCGTATGAAGGTGCGACGATCACCTTTGATCGCGATACTGCGCTTTCACGCGAGGATATGAACTTTATCAGCTGGGAGCACCCGATGATCCAAGGTGGTATCGACCTTATTATGAGTGAGGGTGTCGGCACGTCGGCGGTCTCTCTACTCAAGAACAAGGCGCTGCCTGTGGGTACGATTCTGGTTGAGCTTATCTACTGCGTGGATGCCCAAGCGCCAAAACGCACTGGGATCAGTCGCTTCTTGCCGAAAACGCCGATCCGTTTGATGATTGATCAGCGCGGTAACGATCTATCAGCGCAGGTGGAGTTTGATAGCTTTAACCGCCAGTTGAGCCCGGTGAATCGTCACTTGGCGAGCAAACTGGTTAACTCAGTCCAAGCTCAAATCCACACCATGATCGAAGCAGGTGATAAAGCAGTGGTTGAGCCGGTTGAGCAGATCCGCCAACAGGCCAAACAAGAGATGCACGCCAGCCTGAATGCCGAGCTGGAGCGTCTACAAGCACTAAAAGCGGTTAACCCAAATATCCGTGACGAGGAGCTTGAGGTCATCGAACAACAGATCACCCAGCTTGATGGCCTGATCGATAAAGCGCAGTACCAACTCGATTCACTACGCTTGATTGTGGTTTCGCACAACTAAAACACGCTACGCTTAGGTGCGGGGAGCGGGTTACACTTCGTTCCGAGGAGCGAGGAGTTAGGTGTATGCCTTCACTTCTCGTACCCCAAAGGGCAAAGCTTGTCGCTGCACCTTGAACCTATCATTAGGTGTGGGGTGCAGTTTTTACTTCGTCTGGAGTCACGATGAGTTAGCCGCGCGTATTAAACCCCTCGCACCTCGAAGGGCAAAGCCCGTCCCCGCCCCTCGCCCCTGACGAAGTCTTTACATCAACCACTTCCACCAAATAAACACCGCTAGGAAGCCGAATAGGTAGATAAGGCCGGCTTGGGCTAGGCGTCTGAGGTTTTTGCTTACGGCGAGCTCTTTCGGTAGCTCAGTTCTCGTTACTAGGATGTAGTTGAGTAGGGCAAACACTGGCGTGGTCATGAATGCCATCACCATAGCAAAGTCGAGCATCGGCATTAGCGCTGACATCAAAAACATCACGATGCCGAGTGCACAGCCAGAGACGATCACCATCCAAGTTAAATTCACCTTAGGGTTAGCCTGTGGTTGCTTCAACAGCAAGCGCTGAGACTCAGAGATCACGCGCGAGTAACCATCAATCACTGTAATTGTGCTGCCGAAAATACAGAAGAAAGCGATCACTGCGATAAGCATGCGGGACCACTCACCAATGGTTGATGCATACAGGCCTACTAGCTGGTGGGTAAAGCCAACGCCGGAAGCCGCAAGGTCAACGCCACTGCCATGGATCACCAGTGCGCCAAGTGCGACGAAGAATAAAGCCAATAGTGCTGTACCGATGTAACCGACATTAAAGTCGAACAGGGCTGATTTGGCAGTAACTTGGGTATGTCGTTGCTGGCTCTTAAGCCACATTGAGGTAATGCTCGAAATCTCAATTGGCGCTGGCATCCAGCCCATGGTTGCAACTAGAAAGCCAATCGCGGCGATAGACCAAGGTGACGGTGACTGGAAGTCAGGCGCAGGCTCAACTGGTTTACCCATCGCGATCACTACGGCAGCGATGGTTGCAATCGTCAAACACGCCATGATGATCTTAGACAGATTATCTAGCGCCTTGTAGTGACCGGCAAATAGGATGGCCAGGCAGATGGTCAACACGCTTGCTGTTGCAACAACAGTGCTCAGATCGAATGGGATAAAGTAGTTAAGCAAGCTGGCGCTAAATAGGGCGAGCGCGGCGGTATTAACAATGGCTGAAACCGTACTCAAAATGACAAAAATCCACAAGTAGGGCTTGCCCAGCTCAGAGTAGCCCTCAACTAAGCTCTTTCCTGTACCAACCGTAAACTGTACTCCTGCCTTGAAGAAGGGATATTTGAATAGATTAACCAGCAGGATCAAGCCAGCAAGTTGCCAACCATAGATTGCCCCCGCTTTGGTTGAGGCCACCAAGTGTGAGCCTCCGACCGCGGCGGCGGCCATCATAATCCCTGGGCCTAGAGAGCGAATAAACTGAGACCAGCCACTGCGGCTTGGAGAAGGTGTACCTGAAACACTTTCCATGTTCTTAAATTCCTTTTTATTATTGTCAATCAAATACACAAATATCATACTGTTAATTGCTGTCAATTATTTATTACATTGAAGTTTACACTTGTGATATTCAGCGATTTGTCCAACGCGCAACGGCAGCTATAAATCGCGCCTACTTATCTCCTGTGTAGGCTGGCAATGGCGATATTGGGCAGCGTAACTGAGTTTATCTCTGACGTGATATAGCGAAAGCAAAATTTATATGGTGATTGGTGTTCCCCTTATATCAGGAGACAAAACATACGGGACCAGTTATGCAACATGTTGGGTTGATGGCTCTCCCTGTGATAGAGTCCAGCCTATCTCGCTACATATGGCGAGAACAACGCTAATTGACGGGCTCAAATCCTGAAGAATTAATCCAAACAAAGACGATAAACCTTTGCTAGGAGGAGCACCCGGACGATAGTACTTATCTGTGCCAAAAATAAAGTGAGACACTACTCAGTGAAATATACGTTCCGCCTACTTTTTTCCGCCGCCGCATTATCTCTCAGTCTAAATCCTGTGGCTCACGCTTCCAATCAGCAATGCAGTGCTGAGCAACTTGAGTGGGTCAAAACCGATAAGCGCAGCCTGACGCCTCGTTGGGAAGGCGCTGAGTTCGGTGAAAATATAGCCCACTCGGCATGTCGTACCTTGCCCCACGATGAAGGAGCCTTGTTTGTCTCTTACTTAACGGAGATCCTCACCGAAGAGACCTACGAGGAATTTCGCAATTATATGTGGCGCGTCGCCTTGTTTGACAAATCCACGGGTAAGGTGCGAGCAGGCTATCAAGGCATTATCGCTGAAGATGCGGGGACGAGGGTAAATCCCCATCAAGGAGCCTTTGTTCTGGATACGGCACCTTATCGCCTAAATGAGTCCACTCGTGCAATCGGTGTCCGTCAGTTCACCTCGTACAGTCCACCCTATGCTGATGGTTCGACAAGCGATGAGATAACTTTGTTTATTGAGCGTGATGGAGAGCTCAAGCCCGTGTTACGTCAATTGCCATTGTATTGGGGGCGCTCGGCTTGGGACAGCGACAATCCTCGTTATTACCGAGCAAACCTTCAGATTCAACTTGGACAGAAGCAGCAACAAGGTATGGTTGATCTCATTCTGACGGGTCGCTCTACATGGTCTGCGGGTTATGGGGATGACGAGCAAAACGGTTCAGGCCCACGAATTCGTTTTCCGATGGTCTTTGATGGCGAGCAGTACGAGCGTGAGGCGTATTGGCAAGCCTCTAGTGACTGGAGTGAGGCCATCTCTGCTCAATTAGCGGAATTGGGTGAATAAACTTGGTTGTTGAATCTTAGTGTCAATGAACGGGCTGCGGAATGAGGTTTCGGCTCTCTTGGTATCAGTATTAATAAGCTCTGAACGAGCTTGATTGCGTATCAGCTGCGGCTGCCTGTCATAACTGCTAGGAGTATGACTGGCAGCCCAAATCTAGCAGGCTTGATTTAAGCGCACAACTGGGCGCGACTAAATAACCGAGTATGAGGTGCGAAATTGAATTTCTTCCTTTGCAGCAGCTAAGTGTAGAAAGCATTCACAGCGTTTTGTCCACCGCTTCACAACTGCTATAATCCGCGCCCACTTCCTTGTTAAGAGACTGGCTATGGCAATGCTTGAATACACCCCTCCTTGCGACCCTTGGATCGATATCGTCTATGAAGATGATTTTATCCTGGTAGCCAATAAGCCATCAGGTTTGCTTTCTGTGCCGGGGCGTCTGGAAGAGCACTATGACAGCATGTGGAGTCGCCTTGAGCAGGAGTACCCTGGTATTCAGGTTATTCACCGCCTCGATATGTCGACATCTGGCTTGATGCTGTTTGCTAAAGATAAGGCGAGCGAGAGTGCGCTGAAGAAACAGTTTCAATACCGCTTAACTCACAAGGTTTACTATGCTCGAGTATGGGGGCACCCTGAGCATGATAGTGGTGAAGTGGATCTGCCGCTGATTTGTGATTGGCCAAACAGACCCAGACAAAAGGTCTGTTTTGAGGATGGCAAACCATCACAAACGCTTTATCAGGTGGTAAAGCGCGAGGAGCAAACCAGTATTGTCCGTTTGCTGCCGATCACTGGTCGATCGCACCAATTGCGTGTGCATATGCAGGCACTGGGGCATCCGATTGTGGGGGATGAGTTTTACTCGGAGGGTGAGGCGCTCGAATTCTCAGACCGTCTTGAGCTGCATGCGGCTGAGCTGAGCTATTACCACCCGGATACGCTGCAATTGAACGCTACCTTCGTGCCGTGTGATTTCTATCCGCAGGCCAAGCCAATGATCTTTACCTTTTTTGATCCTGTGAGAGAATTGCCCGATTACAAGACACTGCCTAAATGCTAGTTACCGTCAATTAATTCAACCCTGGCAGTGCATAGGAGTTTGTATGTCACTGCCTAAAGTGGTGTTTCTTGATACTGCCACCATCCCTGATCATATTGTCATCCCCAAGTTGTCTTTTCCTCACCAGTGGGTCGAATACGACTTCACGCCACCCGAATTGGTTCGCGAACGAATAGCGGATGCACAGATAGTCCTGACCAACAAAGTCTATTTGGGCCTTGAGCAACTTAGTGGTCTCTCAAAGCTGCGCCTGATTGCGGTTTCTGCCACCGGATACAACAATGTCGATATTGACTACTGTCAGCAAAACTCGATTGCCGTGACCAATGTGCGAGGCTACGCCCATCAATCGGTGCCTGAGCATGTTATCGCGATGATGTTTGCTCTAAGACGTAATCTGATGGGCTATCATCAAGACATTGCTCGAGGTGAGTGGCAGCGTAATAAGCAGTTCTGCTTCTTTACCCATTCAATTGGTGATATCGCAGGAAGTACCATAGGGGTGATTGGCTCGGGAGTATTGGGCCAGGCAACAGCCAAGCTTGCGCAGGCTTTGGGAATGAAGGTGTTATTTGCCGAGCGCAAAGGAGAGCAGGAATGTCGAGTTGGCTATCACCCATTTGAGCAGGTACTGGCAGAGTCTGATGTGTTAACGCTGCATTGCCCACTGACTGCTGACAATGCCAACCTGATTGCTGCCAAGCAGTTGGCGCGAATGAAGCCGAATGCGATCGTGATTAACACTGGGCGCGGCGGGTTGGTGAATGAGCAAGACTTGGTGTCTGCCCTTAAAACAGGAAAAATTGCCGCCGCGGGTGTCGATGTCTTCAGCGAAGAGCCCGCTGATATTACCAACCCATTAGTCGATAACGCACATTTACCTAATCTGCTTTTGACACCACATGTCGCGTGGGGGAGTGATAGTGCTATTCAGGCGTTGGCTGATATCTTGATCGACAATGTTGAGAGATTCGTGCGTGGTGAGCAACACAATCGCGTCGTATAAAGGCAGAGGCGAGAAGCGAATGGTTAATAACCTTAAGCTCCTCGCGTCTGGGGTTATTTGGTGTTTGGTAATACTACGACTTTAGTTTTTGCCCACATGTCGTGGAAGCCACGTTTCTGTGGGTCCAGTGGTACGGTAAGGTTCGCTAGACCAAAAGCGGAAGTGGCGATGCGAATCAAGGCTTGGGTCAGAGTTATTTTGCCCCCGTCGTGATTGACCAACTGGAGACGCCAGGCGCGCATGCCAAGGGTTTGTCCTGCTTTGATCCAGAAGAAACTGAAGAAGCCGACCCAAACGGTGGCAAGGTATAAGGCAAACAGTGGGCTCCATATCGGGTGATTAGAAAGTAAATCGCCAGCATCTATATAGTGACCATAACTGATAACTCCTAATGCGATCCCCGCCATCAGAAGTGCGACGATTAGACCTGCAGCGATCATTTCAATCGCAATTATGATTAGGGCATCGTAAAAGAGAGCAGCAAAGCGGCGCATAAGCCCGGCTGTAGGGTAGTCCTTTATTGTGTTCATTGTTATTCGATTATTGTTGATCGTGTAATCAGCATACAAAATCCTACCCTTGGGAGGAAGAGATTGTCGATTTCGCAGGCTTTGCGCACAAATAATCAGCAGTCGAGCAAAAGCATTAATTTTAAGGGTTGCGTTCGTTTCGCCGTTACGTATAATGCACAACACAAAGACGGGGCAGCCCGTTAAAGCCGGTGTGGTGAAATTGGTATACACGACGGATTCAAAATCCGTTGCCTTCGGGCGTGGCGGTTCAAGTCCGCCCACCGGTACCATCTTTTATAAAGAGGACATCTCGATGTCCTCTTTATTTTTCTCTAAGATTTGCTGAAAAGCAGCTTGAGAAAAAGTGAAAAAAAAGAGTTGACTCTGAAATTTCACAGCGTATTATACGCATCCCCGACGACGAGACGCTAAGCGCAACGTTAGTCGGAAAGCTCTTTAAAAATATAAACCTATCAATCTGTGTGGGCACTCGTTGATGATAATCCAATTAGATATTTCTCTTTTATAGAGAGGGGTATCGACTTAGATTTCAATGAAACGAAGTGACCATTACGAATCATTAGATTCGGCACAGTCAATTCAAACATTACTATGTAATGTTCAGTATTCATTGAGTCACAAAACTTTAAATTGAAGAGTTTGATCATGGCTCAGATTGAACGCTGGCGGCAGGCCTAACACATGCAAGTCGAGCGGCAGCGACAGTTACAATCCTTCGGGTGCGTTTCTGGGCGGCGAGCGGCGGACGGGTGAGTAATGCCTGGGAATATGCCTTGATGTGGGGGATAACTATTGGAAACGATAGCTAATACCGCATAATCTCTTCGGAGCAAAGAGGGGGACCTTCGGGCCTCTCGCGTCAAGATTAGCCCAGGTGGGATTAGCTAGTTGGTGAGGTAATGGCTCACCAAGGCGACGATCCCTAGCTGGTCTGAGAGGATGATCAGCC
>NZ_JBPVIS010000012.1:0-173103 GCF_051660965.1 Vibrio glycogenivorans
GTTACCAACATCCCAATATCCCTTAAACAGGTTTACACAAGAATGAGGCTAGTTGTAGAACCTAAAAAAGAGACATTTTAACTTTGCTATAAAGTGACATTACAACTTTGGCCCTACACAACCTATGCGTCTCTAATAGACTTTGGTAAATCTCCGGTTCAGGTTTGAGTAACCCTAGCTCTGCAGAGACGGTCGCCCCGTCAAATAACGGCCAAAAATCATAATGTACCTGCAAATAGTCCACGATTTCATGCACGTTATCGGTCAGCGCATACACGCCGTATCCGGCTTGTTTGACCCGTCTGAGTAACTCTTGCGAACCATAAAGCGGAATCAGGCTTTGCTTAACGTAATAAAACAGTTTCTCACTCTCAAGTTGTGACAGGCCATGTTGCTGCTGATACCTGAGCTTAGCCTGCTCTTCGGTCATCAAGCCTCGATTAAGATCGAGCCAAATGTCGCCGTGAAATAACGTCTTAGCGAGCGCGTCGGCTTGCTTTGAATCAGCAAACGTCAAGCGGACAATTTCTTCAGGTGCCCAGCGTACCAACACATTACCGATATCAAACACGACATTTTTGATTTTTTCTGGCTGCATCAACTTCAGTTCCTTTGAGGTTATTTAGGTTTAATTTATATCATGAATATTAATATTTAATTTAAATATATCATTAACCAGTCCAGATTAACGCTGGTTAAGTTGTGCTATTTATTTCACCGTTTGGTTTAATATATTTTGGTGATATGTATAACAGTTAATGGTAGTGGTCAACCTATGACCAATTCTTGAGACGATACTCACAAACCAATCGATACACACCTGTTACTAATATACCCAAGCAACCTCCCTGCCAATTGAATGTTGTGACCCATTGTTAAGTTAGAAAGTGAACCGTTTATCAAGACCAAAAGCTGATTGGCTTAAAAACACTAAGACACCTATCAAACGAACAAAAGGAGAAGCAATATGAAGATAAAACTCACCAGTTTGTGTGTAGCCTACCTGCTCTCTACCGCCGCTATTGCTGCGCCACCACCGCTTGCCGAAAAAGAGGTCTACAAAGTCGGCTTTGCCCAGTCAGAAAACAATAATCCATGGCGAATTGCCGAAACCAATAGCTTTAAGGACGTTGCGGAAGAGTGTGGTTGGCAGTTAGTCATCTCTGACGCTGCTAGCTCTGCATCAAAACAGGTATCGGACGTCGATTCGATGATAGCGCAAGGGGTGGATGTTATCTTCCTCCCACCACGTGAAGAAAAACCACTGGTCCCTGCCGTGATGAAAGCCAAAGCGCGCGGCATCCCGGTCTTCTTGGTCGACCGAAAGGTCGATGAGACCGTGGTTAAACCGGGCAAAGACTACGTCACTTTCCTTGGTTCTGACTTTATCAAGCAAGGCGAACGAGCTGCTGAGCAGCTAGCGAAGATTTCTGGTGGTAAAGGTAAGGTGATTCAACTTGAGGGCACAACTGGAGCGACCTCATCACGTGACCATATTATTGGCTTTAACCGAGTGATCGCTAAATACCCTGACATGGAAATCGTTGCCTCGCAAACCGGTGACTACGCCCGCGACAAGGGCCGCCGCGTGATGGAGACCCTGCTTCAAGCGCACCCTGACGTCGACCTAGTCTGGGCGCATAACGATGAAATGGCGCTTGGCGCAATCCGCGCGATTGAAGCGGCAGGCCTCGAGCCCGGCAAAGATATCATTATCGGGGGTAAAGATGGTACCCGCGATGGTTTCCAAGCGATCATGGATGGCAAGTTGGCGTTTATTGTTGAGTCGACACCAAAGTTTGGCCCATTGGCGTGTAAAACCATGCAGCGTTATGCACGTGGTGAGCAAGTCGAGACCTGGGTCAAGACAGAGGATCGCTTATTTGATGCCAGCAATGCGGCAGAGTTCTTCGATGAAGCCTTCTAATTGATGGTACCTCCCTGGGTCACTGTGATATCGGTGGCCCAGAACGTGGTTCCCAGAACGTGGTTGCCAAAATCTAGGTTGTTTAAGGAGCGAACTATGAACGCTGAGTCTCCGATTTTGAAAGTTGTCGGCATTTCCAAATCATTTAATCACATTCCCGCCCTCAAAAACGTCGCTTTATCGCTTGAGCGCGGTGAAGTCAGAGCGTTGATTGGTCAAAATGGCGCCGGTAAATCGACTCTGATCAAGATATTGAATGGCGCATACTCGCTCGAGCAAGGCAGCATTTATTTCGCTGGTCGCCAAGTAGAATACAAGTCGCCCAATCAAGCCCAGCTTGACGGTATGAGTACCATTTTTCAGGAAGTGAATCTGCTTGGCTACCGCACGGTCACCGAAAACATCATGCTCGGCAGAGAGATCCGCAAATTTGGCATGATTGATTGGCCCGCCTGCCATCAATTTGCCACCCAGGCGGTGGAGGTGCTGGGCTTGAATATTGACGTGACCAAGCCGCTTGATACCTATAATGTCGCGGTGCAGCAGTTGATCGCTATTGCGCGCTCCATCGCGTTTAATGCCAAGCTGCTGATCATGGATGAGCCCACGGCCTCGCTCGATGAAGCGGAGAAGAAGACCCTGTTTAAGGTGGTCAATGAGCTTAAAGCTAAGGGTGTCGCCATCCTGTATGTCAGCCACCACCTTGAAGAGTTGTTTGAGATCTGTGATTCAGTCTCTGTGATGCGCGACGGTTGTCTGGTGGAGACCTGCCCTATTGCTGACATGCCCAAAATGCATATGGTGGCGAAGATGCTGGGTAAACGCATCGAGGACGTCGAGGCCGATGAAAGCGCTCGCCCACCTGAGTGCCCTAGCACGGAGGCCGTGATTACCGCCCAGGCGATCTCTGGTTCAGGCTCGCTTAAAAACGTCAGCCTCAGCGTCAATCAAGGTGAGATCTTGGGCCTAGCTGGACTACTTGGCTCTGGTCGCAGTGAGGTGGCACGGCGAATATTTGGTGCTGACAGCCATGTGCATTTCAAGGGGCAAATCACCATTGACTCCACTCCACTTACTCTACATACCCCAAAACAAGCGATTGCGCATGGCGTCGCCTTTTGCTCTGAGGATCGCAAACGCGAAGGGCTGATCCCTCACCTTTCAGTGCGGGAAAACCTGTCTTTGGTGGTGCTGGGCTCACTCTCAAACAATGGCTTTATTGATAAAGAGCGCGAAAAACAGCTGGTCGAAGATTACATCAAGCGCCTTGGCATCAAGGTGTCTGATATGGAGCAGCCTATTTCAGAACTTTCTGGAGGTAATCAGCAGAAAGTCCTACTCGCACGCTGGATGGCGAATCATCCTCAGTTGCTGATTTTAGACGAGCCGACTCGCGGTATTGATGTGGGGGCGAAATCCGAAATCAAAGATTTGATTCTGTCTCTCGCCGAGCAAGGCGTGGCGGTGCTGTTTATCTCTTCTGAATATGAGGAGATATCGGCAACCTGTCATCGCGTTTTAATGATGCAAGAGGGGGTTTCTGGTAGCGAGTTACTCCACCATCAGATCTCTGAGAGCGCAATCCTCGATGCCCTTGGCAGGGATCAGCAGCCCATGACCCATTAGGATGACGATTATGGAACTTGTCAGTTATCACAAACACTCCCATCTTAAAGTGCTCAATATCTTCAAAAGCAATGGCGCATTGGTCGCGTTGTTTTTACTGTTAACCATTAACGCGATTTTTACCCCCAACTTCTTTGCGATCCAAACGCTATACATCAACCTTAGCCAAGTCGCGCCCATCGCTATAGTGGCTATCGGTATGTGTCTGGTGATCGCCTCTGGGGGCGGTGGAATTGATATCTCAGTAGGCGCGGTCATGGCACTGGCCGGTGCATTGGCACCGCTGATTTTTTTGTCTGATTTTGGGGTTGCCAACCCCTTACTAGGGATCGCTTTAGCGATTATTCTTCCCCTGTGTGTGGCGTTTTGCTGCGGAATGTTCAACGGTTTTTTGATTGGGCACTATAAAATTCAGCCGATGATCGCCACTCTGATCTTGTTCATCTCCGGCCGAGGTATCGCACAAGTCCTGACCAATGGTGATATCCAAACCTTTACCAACCCAGCATTCCAATACCTTGGCTCAGGGAAACTGCTAGGTATTCCGGTGCAAGCCGTGATCCTGATTGTGATTGCTCTGCTGGTGTCATGGATCATAAGAACCACCAAGCTCGGGCGTTATCTACTCGCGGTCGGCGGCAATGATAAGGCCGCACAGCTGTGTGGCCTGCCCGCCTTTCAAGTCAAGTTAGTGGTGTATGGGTTTTGCGGTTTTTGCGCAGGTCTTGCAGGCCTATTTACCACCGCGATCAATGCCGCCTCGGATGCCAATACTGCCGGGCTTTTGATGGAGCTTGATGCCATCGCGGCAGCAGTCGTCGGTGGCACTGTGATGACTGGCGGTCGAGCGCCCGTTATCGGTGCGGTGATTGGCGCTCTGGTAATCCAGCTGATGACCTATACCCTCTTGGCCAATGGTATCTCAGACTCTGCGGCTATGGTGGCCAAGGCAGTGATTATTATCTGCGCCATTTACTTACAACTAAGAAATCAGCGCACAAGCTAGGAGGTGATCATGAAACTCAATAAGTTGTTTAAGCGAAATCAACACCCACTGCTTAGAACCGAGGCGGTTTGGATTGCGTTGGCCGTGATGATCGTGTTTGCCAGTCTGCGCTACGATAATTTCCTGTCTGGTTATAATATCTCGAGCTTTTTCACTTATAACTCGATGTTTATCCTGCTCGCAATAGGTATGTGCTTTGTCATCATGACGGGCGGTATCGACTTGTCTGTGGGTGGCGTTGTAGCACTTTCGAGTGTGTTGGTCGCCTATGTCAGTGCTTATGGTATTTGGGTGGCGCTGCTGGTCGGAACTCTAACTGGCTTAGCGTGCGGCGCGATCAATGCAGCCGTGGTCGTGCGGTTAAGAATCGCGCCTTTCATCGCGACGTTGGCGATGATGTTGGCTTCGCGCGGTGTGGCGCTGATTGCCTCCGATCGCCACTCTGTCCCCATCTCTTGGGAGGGAAATTTCACTGTTTACGGCATGGGCGCCATGTTTGATGTGATCCCTTGGCCTGTGGTGGTGTGTCTGCTTGTCGCAATTGCCGCTTGGATTTTACTTGAGAAAATGCCTTTCGGCCGTTCGGTGCTAGCCGTGGGTGAGGATCAAGAAGCCGCCAAACTGATGGGACTGAATGTCAATCGCACGCTGGTCAGCGTCTATCTAATTTCCGGCGCGATGTCTGGCCTTGCTGGTGTCACCTTGGCCGCCAGCTTTGGCGCGGGGCAACCTTTGGAAGGCATTGGCTGGGAGCTGGTTGCTATCGCCTCTGTCGTGGTCGGTGGCACCCTACTCACCGGAGGGCTTGGTTCGATCAGTGCCTCGGTTGCTGGGGTTATCTTGATGGGGCTGATCTTCAATATCCTTAACTTTGAAAACGGTAAAGGCATCATTACCATCAGCACCTACTGGCAATCTGTTATTCGCGGTGTGTTCCTCCTCGCTGTACTGGTCATTCAAGCGGAAGTACTCAAGAAAATGAAGAGAGGCAAACTAAACTAAGCTCATCCCAGCATAGCTTTTGTCACAGATGGGTAGAAATCACTACCCATCAAATCCACCATTTCTTCCATCATTCCAATCCACACGGCAGTTAATACTGTCAATCTTTTGTCATTTACAGCATCTGCCCATTGGTTGCATATTGAACAACCTTGCTGTGACTTCGTATAGTGACACCGCTTAAGCTATCGGCTTCTCACTTTGATGCCAAGCCTAGCGTTGTTATCACAGTATAAATCTAAGGTGTATGATGAAACTTGTTCCTCTACTGTTATTGCCGACCTTGGTACTCATCGGCTGTGGGTCTGGCGGCTCTGGTACATCGGATTCAGGTCAAATTCCTGACGATGGCAACACACCGGGTGACGGAACTAATCCAGATGACGATACCAATCCTGGCGATGACAATAACCCAGCACCAGACCCTGATGAGGATTTTGCTCAGCAAATGCTGTTTGCGGTCAACCAAGCGCGCCAACAAGCCCGTGACTGCGGGGATAAAAGCATGCCTGCCGCACCTGCACTGACCTGGAGTTACGACCTAGAATCTGCAGCGGTAAGACACTCTAGCGACATGGCAAATGGCAATTTTCTCAGCCATACCGGCTCAGATAACAGCTCAGTAGGTGATAGAATCTCTGATACGGGATATCGAGCGTCGGCGTGGGCAGAAAATGTCGCCGCCGGACAAAAAGATATTGATGCCGTGATGGCCTCGTGGCTTAGCAGCCCTGGTCATTGTGAAAATATCATGCGCACCAGCGTTACGGAGTTAGGTGCGGCGTTTGTTGAAAACCCTGATACGACTTACGGTATTTATTGGACGCAAGTATTTGCTGCGCCTTTATAACGCTTGATTCTATTACCCTTGACTGTCAAAAAGGTTGTTGGCCAGCGGGGAAAGACCACACATCTAGTTAAAGTGGTCACCCTCTCCCCGCAAAGCTATTGCTTAGTATTCTTTTTTCATATCACCTTTGCCCATCCCTCTCGGCTCTGGTAACTCGTCTTGAGATAAAAACCCATCACCATTGGCATCTAGGCTATCAAAATGCTCAGCCAGCGGTCCCTTGACCTCGTCTCGACTCAGTTGCCCGTCACCATTGGCGTCGAGCTCATCGAATGAGGGGGGCTGACGTGGTGGTTGGTTAGCAAGCGCGACCGGACTGAGTACGGCCCCTAGGTAGGCGATAGCCAAAAGGGTAGAAACTTTGTTCATAACGTGATCCTCAATGCTTAATTACAGCTCTATCAGTTAAGCAACGAAAGCTCATTTTAGCGACTCAATAAAGAAAGTTTCCTGTTAAAACTATTCACCCACCAACTGAGTAAAGTCCTCATCTGTTGGATAGAAGTCATCAACTACAACAAGTCAAACAACGAGATACCTAAGCTAAAGCGATTCACTCTGTGGTCGTAATCAATCAAACTCTCGCCATATCCATAGAAGTACTGTGCGTAGATTTTCACTTTATCAAACAATGGATAAGCAACGTTAAGCTCAACCGCTCCCTGGCCATCACTGGTCAAATTATTGCGCAAAAGCAGGCTATATAGCGCCCCATTGTTACGATATCCAAACACAATTTCACCATAGCCCATGTAGTCTTCGATATCGGGGTTGTCATCTCGAAGCTCAGGGTCAGGAATGCGATACCAAGGCTTGAAGGCAATAACGTATTTGTCGCGGGTGAACTCTAGGTTGGTATAGAGCCGGTTCCAACTGCGAGAAAAAGGCCCATCTTCACCATTAGAATGATGGACAAACGCAAAGTCTGCCTGAACTAAATCAAACCCGAGCAGCGAGACATTGGGGTACGTGCTGAGGATCAGCTCAGGGCTGTAATTGGTTTCTCGAATTGGCGCTGAGTTCTCACCATTATAGATTTGCCACCAAGATGTTTGGGTATATGCCAGCCAGAGATCCCAATCGCTGTAGATATCTTTCCATATTTTCAGCTTACCGCTAATTTGAAATTTTGCTTCAAAATCATCCAGCTCAGAGTTACGCCAATAAAGTGACCAATCCTCTTGATTGGGTGATGAGTTATAGGAGAAAGGCAAAATATAATTCGCACGATGCGGAGTGAGTTTAAACACATCCCTGTCGTTGTAATAATCTACAACCTGGTTAAATGACATATCACCGAAACGTGTATCATCCATCGGCTCGGCAGTGCCTTTATTGTGATGAGTTTGGTCATAACACGCTAGTCGCTGTGCATCATCATCAATTAAATGACACTGCGACTGCGCCATCACATGGGGCGAAATAACCATTATTATTAGCAATACCCATTTCACAGCAATACCTCGTATTGTAGTTATTTTCGTGATTCCCTGCGTTCACGTAGGGCGGATTTAGCTTTGTTATGATTTACCTGACGTCAGTTATATTTTTGATAATATTGTATTTAGACCTTATATATTTAGCGTGGTAGTCAATTTGAAAGCTGTCAAGGTAAAATCAGGAACGAGGTTCGGGTTAGAGCAGGGGCGAGGTTCGGGGTCGGGCTTTGCCCTACGAGTAGCGAGGATTTGATCACTTGTGGGGACTGCTTGCTTACAGAAATGAAGTATAAGTTGCTCTCTGCCCTTATTTTTTGGGGTGTGAGGCTTTGGGATAGCCTTCGCCTTACTTGGCGTGGGGGTAGTGCGGGAGGTGGAAGCTCGCTGTGTGTAAGCGAGCTTTGCTCAGTAATTGGATTATGGGGATATTGGCTGACCAAATAGGAATTAATCGGTTGTCAATAAATGGCCTTGTCGTAAGCTGTCCCCGCTCCTAGGTAATATATTCCCTCTTTATTTTTGTTGGGTGATAAATAACTCGCCGTTGAGGTATTGAGCGGCTAAACGCATATATGCTGGTGCTTTGCTCTCTCCATAGCCCGAATGGTAAGGGCTAGTGGCAAATGAAATTGCGGCGAAGTCGCGGTCATAATCCATATAAATCATCTGATTCATGTTACCGCTTTTGGCAATCGCTCCATCGGCAAAAATAAAGTCAAATTGGTAACCATTCCCCAGTGCTGCTTCATTAAACAGCCCAACAGACGATCCTTCTTTGGATGATCCGATGTAACGCGCAGAGTCCACCTCGTGTCGTATCTGCGCAATCACTGACGGTGTTACCACTTGCTCAGACGCGACAGCTTGCCAACTTGGGGTGAACAGTGTGGCAAAGCGGGCCATATCCTCTGGCGTGGTTTGCACTAGGCCAACGGGTAAGGCGTGCCCCTCTGGTGATAAGGCGATAGTCATTGGCTCACGCGCATAGAGCCTTGACCAAACCTTGTCTTCAAAGATCTTTGACCAGGTTTTGCCCTCAACACGCTCGATGACTTCCACCAAGATACTGGTATTAATCGATGCGTAACGAAAGACATCGCCTTGCTGCTCACCCTTGAGCGCTTGCTGATCTGGGGCGACATCCATGAGCCAGTTTTCAAATTCACCGGTTGATGCGCGCGGAGAGCCTGTGATCGAAGCAAAATACCGCACCACGGCCGAATCTGGCTGCAAAATGGATTCGAACTTCTCCTCGTTATCCAGCCCTGTGGTCATATTCGCGACACTGCGCAGCGTGATGCCGTCCCACTTTGAGCCTTTCAGGTGAGGAATATACTCAGGAACCGTTTTATCTAAGTCGATCTTCTCTTGCTGCACCAGCATCGCAAGCACCAAGCCTACGGTGGTCTTGGATGATGAATACCAAACATGGCGGTCGTGTTGATTCATGCCCGGATATGACTCATAAACCACCTGGCCTTTGTGGATCATAATCAGCGCTTGAGTGCGAAACACCGGGTTAACCAAATACTCATCAAGCGAGAGCATCCCCTGCCCAGTCTCGGTTTTTATCGTGCCAATGCTCGGGTTGATATTGCGCACCAATGGCTGAAAGTGCTCGTTGGGCCTTGCCAGCGCTGATGGTAAGATCTCGGTCAGGTGCCCGTTGTAATACACGGCATGATCACCCCCCATCTGTAAATGGAAGTTATCAAATGCTTGCTTGGCTTCGCTGGCAAATTCTGGGCTGAATGGCTTTTTCGCCCTCTCGACATCGAAAGTGACATCGGCGCCGGGTTGTTTTAACTGTTGCTCCATCGCCGCAGGCAAAGTTGCGCTCACCTGTGAGGAAATCATCAAAGTGACGCTGATGGCTAATAGTTTTACTTTCATCTATGTTCCTTTCTTACACTTGAATAAAGGGGTGAAAAATAGGGTGGTCAACCATTCAAGGCTTATTCAGGCTTAACTCTTTGGGCAAAAAACAGAAAAAAGCGGCACAGGTCAATGAGCTATCACTATCGGAAACGCCCATGCCGCTTTAGTTCATGCTATAGGAAAGAAATCATGCACTAGGAAAGAAATCATGCGCGAGGCAAGGAATCGAGAAATGCCACTGGATATAGATTGACGGTTTTGTATCGTGCGCTGAGTTCAGGCGAGTGAGTCTTAACAGTCACACCTTGCTTGAGTGCTGCTCGCTTGATGATCGGCGCTGACATTTGAATGCGCTCCGCACCATAAGCATATAGGGTCTGCCAGAGCTTATTATTGGTATCAACATAAGTGCCAAGTCTGATTTTTTTCATGCTTTGACCTATCTTTACAACTGCCTTTGCAAGGCAAACTCATCGGTAATGCTGTGCATTTTGCCGACTAGGTCCGAGAACATATAGGTCATATCACGACATCAGCACAGACTCTAATCGAGGCTGAGGCATCAAGGTCTGAAATTGAGTGGAAAAAACAAATCAGGGTAGGATAGATAAAAGTCGGAGCGCACAGACTGCTCCGACCCAAATGTAGTTTAGTTAATATGCACCAGCGCTATAAGTCAGCTCATAACTGTGACTATAAATCTCTAAAATGTTGCCAAATGGGTCTTCCATATAGATCATCCGATACGGCTTCTCACCCGGATAGTAATAGCGCGGCGCTTTCATTCGCTTCTTACCACCAGCCGCGACAATTTTCTCCGCCAGACCCTCAACATCCGGGTCTTGAACACAGAAGTGAAACACACCCGTCTTCCAGTATTCAAAATTGTTTTCCGGGTTTTGTGCATTTTCAAACTGGAAAATCTCGACGCCGATACGATCACCCGTTGCCAGATGAGCAATCTTAAAGCTATTCCAGCCAGAGCCAAAAACATCCGTGCACATCTCGCCTATCGGTGAATCATCCTCAACGATTTCGGTCGGTTTCATTATCAAGTACCAACCAAGAACCTCGGTATAGAAAGTGACTGCGGCCTCTAGGTCGGGGACAGATATGCCAATATGACTGAAGGTGCGTGGATAAGTCGGATTAGTATTTGCGGGGTTGCTCATCTAGTTATCCTCTTGTGTTGTGAAACGAGTATTGATACGCACAAAGGATAGTTGATGATTAAAAATGTCGCGGGCGGTGAGTGACGAGATTCGAAGCAAAGATAGCAAAACGCCAAGCACGCCACCTATTGGGCAACTAGAAAACCGAACTCTCTAAAGATTCCCTTTGCGTGCTCACCGGTTAAATAGTTAAAAAATGCATCTCGCTCTGTTTGCTCTGTAGCGTCGCTGCGCGAATGGGTGACTTTAGCGATGGGATAGACAATCGGATCGTGACTTGAAGCGGGAATTTGATGGATTATTTCGACCCGCTTGGAAACCAGAGCATCAGTCTTATACACCACACCCACCCTCGCCTCTTGCCGCTCTACCCACAGCAGTGCGGATCGAACACTATTAGCTCGCGCTAAACGTGGCTTGAGATGGGTCCAAATGCCCAGTGATTGCAGCGCTTGTTGAGTATAGATACCCGCCGGCACATGGCGCGGATCGCCGACCGCTAAGTGTGTGCCTTGCAGCAGGGTCTCAAACGTATTGTCGGCCTTGAGATCAGCAACAGATACCGCCAATTGATTGGGCATGATCACCACCAATTGATTTTGCACTAAGGGGGTCACAGAGTCTTGCTCTATCGCCCCAAGCTCAGAGAGGTAGTCCATCCAGCGTACGTTGGCCGAGATGAACACATCAGCGGGTGCACCTTGCGCAATTTGTCGAGCGAGTACCGATGAGGATGCGTATGAGCGCTTGACCTTAATCTGGGTTTGCTGCTCGAACTGCTTCGCTACCTTATCCAGCGCTTCTGTCATCGAGGCCGCTGCGAATACCGTAATACTTGGCTGGGCAACAACAGGCAACGACACCAAACACAACATCGTGATTAACCAACGCACTAACATACTCACCCAGTTCCGTTATCTGATTACGTTAAGTCTATCACTTGTCACGGTTTTTAGCGCTCTAAAACAGCTAAAACCCTGCTTACACAGGGTTTTAGCTGTTTTATATTGCCCGATAGTATAATCGTCAAGCGCCAATAATTCCGCCATCTTCACGAGTGATTACCAACACCGAAGAGCGAGGAATACTCTGACCACCATCAGGGAAGTGAGATGGCGCGAGATCCTCTCCTGGGTGCTGTACGCCAACAAACATCGCCGAATTATCAGGTGAGAAGGTCAATCCGGTGATCTCGCAAGCAATAGGACCGGTGAGAAAGCGGCGGATCTCTCCGCTCTGGGGATCGCTGCACAGCATTTGGTTGTTACCCATCCCAGCAAAGTCACCTTGATTTGAATACTTGCCATCGGTTTGAATCCACAGACGACCAAAGCGGTCAAAACCAATACCATCAGGGCTGTTAAACATATTATCTGCTGTAATGTTGTCGCTGCCTGCCATCAAACCCGATTCATGGACAGTGGGATTGCCCGCTAATACATAGATATCCCATGCAAAACTCTCAGAGGTATGGTCTCCGCCAGCAGGTCGCCAACGAACAATATGCCCATAGGGGTTTTTCTCGCGTGGGTTTGCGGCATTAAGCGGTTGGTTGTCTCTCACGCCGCGATACTTGTTGTTGGTCAGAGTGACAAAGACTGAGTCGTGTTGCGGGTGCACCGCGACCCACTCTGGACGGTCCATGGTGGTCGCCCCAACTTGTGTTGCCGCTTGACGGGCGAAGATCATCACCGACGCAGCATCTGCAAAACCGTTCTCAGGTGTGAGCCCGTTCTTCCCCCAGGTTAGCTCTATCCACTGCCCCTGACCCTTTAACTCGCCCTCGGTTCCAGTGAATTTGGCAACATAGAGTGTTCCCTCTTCAAGCAGATCACGATTAGTGTCGGCTCCCGGGCGATACTTATTCTTGGAGACAAATTTATACAGATGCTCTCCCCGCTCATCGTCGCCAAGGTACACCACAACATGGCCACTTTTATCAACCATTAACGCCGCGTTCTCATGCTTAAAGCGCCCCAATGCCGTGCGCTTTTTCGGCGTTGAATTTGGATTCATCGGGTCAATTTCCACCACCCAACCATGACGATGCGCCTCGTTGGGCTCTATGCCCATATCAAAGCGGCTATCGTGTTTATACCATTCATAGCCACGGTCTTGCTCATTAAGTCCATAGCGAGCATAAGTGTCTGCAAGTTTTGCCTTACTCGGATTAGCAAAATAGCCGTTGAAGTTCTCTTCACAGGTGAGGTAGGTTCCCCATGGCGTCTCACCATTAGCGCAATTGTTAAAGGTACCCAGCACCTTACGTCCGCTTTTGTCCGCATTGGTTTTGAGCAGATCATGCCCCGCTGCGGGTCCGGTAATGTCCATCTCAGTATTGGCGGTTATGCGGCGATTTAGCCGACCATTTGGATTGACGCGCCAAGTGCCGTCTTGTTTGCTCAACTCAACAATCGATACCCCATGCGCCGCTTGCGCCTTAAAAGCATCATCACGGCTGATTGACTGACCTTGATGAGGATAAAGGTACTCATTGTTGGTGTATTCATTATTGACGGCAAGCACAGCGCGGTCGTCACTAAGTGAGAAGAAGGTCATCCCATCATTGTTATCGCCAAACTGAAGTGCCTGCGCTTGTGCGTCATTACCTTGCTCAAATGCTGGTGCGCCTTTCACTACCGCATCGCCCCAAGAGATAAGCACATCCGCTCGATAGCCAGCTGGAACTTCAACACTATCCTTGGTCGAGATAGCAATCCCCTCAAATCCCATCAGAGTTGATGGACTGGCGACGGCACTTGCCACCGCTTGGCTCAATGGAGTGGCCCCGAAGAACGCAACACTACCGAGCGCACCGGTTGCCATAAGAAACCCGCGGCGCGATAAGGCGGCCTCTACAAATCGATTGAACTCCGGCTCTTGCTCTAATGGGCGTTGGTCGATGCCTTGATCTTTGCAAGGATTAGGGTGTTTACAGCGGCTTTGCTCTCTGGAACTCATATCGCTTCCTCCATGATCTCAATGACCAAAATCAGTTTGATTTATGTTTGGATTTAGTCTGCAGAGAATAGATGACAAGTCAATTACATCTCATTAGCATTTTTATCTCACTATTGGCGCTTGATAACTGATAATGTCATAAAAGCTCCTTACGCGGGCTTCAGTCCTATATCCGCACTGAATGACCGTATTACTCCTCAACCTACCCGCACTGCACACCCGCAAAGAAACCGGATATAGATAGTTAACCTGCTAAAAAACAGTATTTTTCAGGCCAATTGAATGGGAATTGCCGAGCACAATGCACTCATTTTCTGGAGCAGCATCATAATTATAGAATTTAAGTGATTATGCCTATCCATTCCTCTATTTTCACTGGCTACAGAATTGCCATAACATAGCCGGCCTGTGCTAATTTGCTAAGTTTTAAATCGTTTAAAGTAACTATTATTCAGGACGTTATGAACAATTTTCCCTTCGCAGCGGATATACCTTTCGGTCAGATACCTTATACCCCACTGCAAGTACAGCCAGGGTAACCTACGCTGTTTCAGATCATGACTTAGCCAGCGCCCAAACGTGAGAGTCAATATCAACATCGTGTCCTACCGCCCATTTGAAGGCGATCAACCCGACGACTGCTTTGTGCTGCGTGACCAAGAGCACGACTGGCAGCAGCGTATCCCGCTGCGTGAGATGGCGCCATTAGAAGATGGGGGTAAAGCCGCGCACTTTAGTGGCTGGCCTGCCGAAACCACCAAAGTGGATTTGCTGCGCACCTGCCATGGTGATGACGACACGGGTGAAGAGACCCTTATTTTATCGCAGGTCGATATCATCGAGCTGTTAAACGAATCGTGAGAAACAACATGTGTAAAAAGCCCCTTATTTTATTGTTCGCCCTGCTCGCTGGTTGTGAGTATGAAAGCGCGCAGGCGCGAGAAGAGCGTGAGAACCAAGAGTACCTTGCCGAGGTTGAGGCCTACTTTGCGGAAAAGGAGGCAGCCATTGCCGCCAATTTGGATGAGCATGGCCGAAAAATTCTCGATCATAAAGGCAATCGCCTGCGTTGGGTGGATGATCATAACTACTACACCGAGTTTGATGACGGCACGCCGCCTTACGCCCACGTAAACAAGGCCTCGATCTGGCCGCTTGAGGATGTCACTGACCAAAGCTCCTACGACATGCCGCGGATGCAGTTTGTTTGGCAAAATAACCACAATGCCGAGGATATAGACGAGTGGTACGACAAGATATTCAGCATTAAGGCTGATGGCACTGACCTGAGACTGGTGGTCAGTCAAGAGTTTAGCTGGGGCGGGTTTTACTCGCCACGCCGCTCACCAGATAATCGCTATTTAGCCTATGGTCAGTGTGAAAGTGGCCGATGCACTCACTATGTGCTGGATTTATTAAAGCAAGAGCGAGTTGAGCTTGGCGTTGGTGTGTCACCTCGGTTTATTTGGGCTGAGGACAGCAGCTATGTCTACTATCAAACTGAGCGTGACCATGCGGTCAAATATACACTCGCGACGGGTGAGCATGAAAAGCTCGATCGCGTAGTTGGCAGCGGCGTTATCTATGAAGGCAAGCGTTATCAAATCACCAATGTAGCTGTCTCTGTTTTTGATGAGCAAACCAATGAAAAACTACTGCGAATTTATAACTTCCCAGAGGGGGATGAAGATGAACTCCATTATTACATTATGCGCGCCGGTACAACGATAAGTCCTGATGGCAAATTTGCTTGGGGATCCAGTGGTTTTTTCAACTTTTGGTTTGATTTGGAGCAAGGTACGGTGACCCGAGTGCCTGCAGACGATAAGCATTTTGCATATATTTCAATGATTCCCCTCGGTGGCGAGCATGTCATCGGTGCAAACTACAGTGCCGCTGTATTATCTTACACAGAAACAGGAGTACTGACGCGAGTTGGTAGCGCGTTTCAAGGCTTTAGAGGGGGTACCTCACCCTCGAACCATACGCTCTACAATGCGTTTGCCAATAACGGCAATGTGTTGGAACTGGAGGTGGCGCAATGAGTTGCATTTCACTAGACAGTCGTTACTACCTTCTAGGCTTTGAGCAAAAATTAACATCTAGCAGCGATGACGTCAGCTTTGAGGAGTGAGAGGACGCCAGTAGAAGATGGGGTTAAAGCGGCGCACTTTAGTGGCTGGCCTGCCGAGACCACTAAAGTGGATTTGCTGCGCACCTGCCATGGTGATAACGACACGGGTGAAGAGACCCTTATTTTATCGCAGGTCGATATCATCGAGCTGTTAAACGAATCGTGAGAAACAACATGTGTAAAAAGCCCCTTATTTTATTGCTCGCCCTGCTCGCTGGCTGCGGGTATGAAAGCGCGCAAGCGCGAGAAGAGCGTGAGAATCAAGAGTACCTTGCCGAAGTGGAGGCCTACTTTGCCGAAAAAGAGGCAGCTATTGCCGCCAATTTGGATGAACATGGCCGCAAAATTCTCGATCATAAAGGTAATCGCCTGCGCTGGGTGGATGATTATAATTACTACACCGAGTTTGATGACGGCACGCCGCCTTACGCCCACGTAAACAAGGCCTCAATCTGGCCGCTTGAGGATGTCACTGACCCAAGCTCCTACGACATGCCGCGGATGCAGTTTGTTTGGCAAAATAACCACAATGCCGAGGATATAGACGAGTGGTACGACAAGGTATTCAGCATTAAGGCTGATGGCACTGACCTGAGACTGGTGGTCAGTCAAGAGTTTAGCTGGGGCGGATTTTACTCGCCGCGCCGCTCACCAGACAATCGCTATTTAGCATATGGTCAGTGTGAAAGTGGCCGATGCACTCACTATGTGCTGGATTTATTAAAGCAAGAGCGGGTTGAGCTCGGCGTTGGCGTGTCACCTCGGTTTATTTGGGCTGAGGACAGCAGCTATGTCTACTATCAAACTGAGCGCGACCATGCGGTCAAATATACACTCGCGACGGGTGAGCATGAAAAGCTCGATTATACGGTTGGTAATGGTGTCATTTTTGAGGGTAAGCGTTACCAAATCGGCCATATTGGTGTCGCTGTTAATGATGAACATACCAATGAAAAACTGCTGCAAATAAATAATTTTCCAGAGGGGGATGAGGATGAACTCCATTATTACATTATGCGTGCTGGGACAACGTTCAGCCCTGATGGTAAATTTGCTTGGGGATCCAGTGGTTTTTTCAACTTTTGGTTTGATTTGGAGCAAGGTACGGTAACCCGAGTACCTGCAGATAATAAGCATTTCCATAACCTGAAGATGATTACTCTTGGGGGGGAGTATGTTCTAAGCGCTACCTTCAGTGCAAGCGTCTTATCTTACAATAGCGCAGGTGTATTGAAACGGGCTGGTAGCGCGTTTCAAGGCTTTAGAGGGGGCACCTCACCCTCGAACCATACGCTCTACAATGCGTTTGCTAATAACGGTAATGTGTTGGAGCTGGAGGTGGCGCAATGAACTGCATTTCACTGGACAATCGTTATTACCTTTTAGGCTTTGAGCAAAAGTTAACAACTAACAGCGATGACGTCAGCTTTGAGGAAACAGACTCAAGTAGTGCGCACAAACTAAAAGATTTAGTTCCCCTTCCAATGGTACCGCTTGCAGTTAACTTGTCTAACTTAAGTGCAGCGTATCCCACTGCGTGACCAAGAGCACGATTGGCAGCAGCGTATCCCACTGCGTGAGATGGCGCCTTTAGAAGATGGGCTCAAAGCCGCGCACTTTAGTGGCTGGCCTGCCGAGACCACTAAAGTGGATTTGCTGCGCACCTGCCATGGTGATGACGACACGGGTGAAGAGACCCTTATTTTATCTCAGGTCGATATCATCGAGCTGTTAAACGAATCGTGAGAAACAACATGTGTAAAAAGCCCCTTATTTTATTGCTCGCCCTGCTCGCTGGTTGTGAGTATGAAAGCGCGCAGGCGCGAGAAGAGCGTGAGAATCAAGAGTACCTTGCCGAGGTGGAGGCCTACTTTGCGGAAAAAGAGGCCGCCATTGCCGCCAATTTGGATGAGCACGGCCGCAAAATTCTCGATCATAAAGGTAATCGCCTGCGCTGGGTGGATGATTATAATTACTACACCGAGTTTGATGACGGCACGCCGCCTTACGCCCACGTAAACAAGGCCTCGATCTGGCCGCTCGAGGATGTCACTGACCAAAGCTCCTACGACATGCCGCGGATGCAGTTCGTTTGGCGCAATAACCACAATGCTGAGGACATGGACGAGTGGCGCAATAAGGTGTTCAGTATCAAGGCCGACGGGACTGATCTAAGGCTGGTAGTCAGTCAAGAGTTTGGCTGGGGCGGTTTTTACTCGCCGCGCCGCTCACCAGACAATCGCTATTTAGCATATGGTCAGTGTGAAAGTGGCCGTTGCACTCACTATGTGCTGGATTTATTAAAGCAAGAGCGGGTTGAGCTTGGCGTTGGCGTATCACCTCGGTTTATCTGGGCCGAGGACAGCAGTTATGTCTACTATCAAACTGAGCGCGACCATGCGGTCAAATACACACTCGCGACGGGTGAGCATGAAAAGCTCGATCGCGTAGTTGGCAGCGGGGTTATCTACGAAGGCAAGCGTTATCAAATCACCAATGTAGCTGTCTCTGTTTTTGATGAGCAAACCAATGAAAAACTACTGCGAATTTATAACTTCCCAGAGGAAGATAAAGATGAACTCCACGAATATATTATGCGCGCCGGTACAACGATAAGTCCGGATGGCAAATTCGCATGGGGCTCTAGTGGTTTTTACAACTTCTGGTTTGACATTGAGCAAGGTACTGTGACTCGAGTGTCAGCAAATAGTAGACGTTTTCACAACCTTAAAATGATACCTTTGGGGGGAGAGTATGCTATCAGAGCGACTTATAGTGCCGGAGTTTTATCCTATACCGATGAAGGAGTGATGACACGCGTCGGCAGCGCGTTCCAAGGCTTTAGAGGGGGGACCTCACCCTCAAACCATACGCTCTACAATGCGTTTGCCAATAACGGCAATGTATTGGAGTTGGAGGTGGCGCAATGACTTGCATTTCACTAGACAGTCGTTACTACCTTTTGGGCTTTGAGCAAAAAACTGACCTCTTTGATGGCGTAGCCCAATTTGAGGCAATTGACTCAAGCAGTGCGCACAAACTCGGGGACTTGGTACCCCTTCCCATGGTGCCACTTGCGGTTAACTTGCCTGATTTAAGCGACGATGAGAAAAGTCCAGACAAATCGTCTCTGACCTCCAGCTTGTGGGGCAGTAATGCCAGAGGCGAGCTGTGTAACCTAAGTGATGACCCAGTTCTGCCGGACAGTGCCGCCCAAGTCAGCGCGTGTGTTGCCGAGCAGTTTGACGCGGATACGGCAGAAAATTCGGCACTAGATGGACTCATTGGCGGCTCACGTGGCTACTTTAATCACTCCAGTCCGATCCACACCCTAACCAAATCAAACTATCACCTAGTGAGTGTCCCGCTAGAGACCTTGGCAGGATTGGCGCCCGTCTCAGCCACCAGAAAAGAGCTGCTGACCCATCTCAAAGCAATGTGGCAACCCACCGCAGCGGGTGATAGCAATTATACCCACCACGTGGTTGAGGTTGAGCAGAGTCAGCTACGCGCGCGCTTTGAGTCAAGCGACGGTAGCCCACTCAGTGATGAGCAGCGAGACTACAATGCTTGGCGAGACCAACTGCCTCCGGGCCCGCTCAAGGCTATTGTGATGCCCGCTTACACCCTATGTGCAGTGACCTTCTCGCATAGAATGTATGAAGATGCCAAAGTATCACTGCACCGCTATGAGCCTGGCTACTATCCCACCTCGCAAGAGGAAATAGACAAAGGCAGTTTTGCTTTTCATCCCGCGCTTGGCTCAGGGCAGGCTCAAGTTCCACGAAGCAGCACAATGTTACTGCCTGTGGCAATGCTAAAGATGCCTCCACTTAGCATCTCTTCCGGCTTTTATACCCTGCGTGTGCAGTGGGAATTTGACAGCGAGCTCGACGTATCAGCCGAACTCGAAGCAACCAGTTTAACACCACAGATTGCCGATGATGGTAGCGTCGTTTACCAATACGATTTACGCGAATACCTCACCGTTAACCCGCGTACGTCACTGGGACAGCTTTTGGTAGTGCGCGGCGATATGGTCAATTTGGAAGAGTCTTTGGTCACTCAATTCCCAGATTATTTGGGTAATATTCGCCACTATCTGCAAGGGGACCGTTCTAAAAGTCGCGCCGCTGCGACGATTGGCCGAGGCTTTATCACCCAAAAGCATATGGTTGCCGCAACCTTCGCCGCTGGCGATAGCTGGATGACCGATGCATGGAAGACGCGGGAAAAGAAACAGGGAGACGGAGAAACGCCAGAGAAGATTTCAGCGCTCAGTGTCGCACAGCGCGTGCTGGATGCGATAAACGATGTGGAAGATCCGCTGCCACCGAGCGTTCGAACAGGGCTTGATCTTTACTATGGGGGGATCGATAAAGTCAAAAGTGTCGGTGACTACATTGATGAGGTCAAGGCTTACCACAAAAACCCGGCGGGGTTTAAAAAGAAGTTCGGACTGGGGGCGTTAATTAACCAAACCATTTACGATATTCCGACAGGTCTAAAAGACATGCTTGAAGCAGCCAAAACCATGCCAGAAGTCAAGGAGGGTGAGTCGATCGGCTATATTGCTAAATCATGGTATGAGGGCATCACCGAGGCCGCTAAAGATAGCTTCCACCTCGAGGCAACCTTGGGCCATATTGAGGATTTCTTTGCCTTGTTCGACAACGTGCAAAAAGCCCAACTCCAGGATGATCGCCAAAAGCTACGATTTGAGGCCCTGGCAGGCAACTACCTTGAGCACATCCCAGCTTGGCATGAGGATCGAGTGGTCAATGATGAGTCATTCAACAAGGTTTTCGAGAAAGTTAGAGGCATTTTACGTGGCATACACAGCAAAATCTTGACAGATAATTTCTTAACCGCCCCTAGAGATGAGGTGCTTAGCCTAGACAGGCAAGCAACAAGGCGTTCAGAGTTTTTCCAGCCTATTGATGACTCGGGAGAGCTTGGCATTAAATTCCACTTCTTTTTTAACTCTTGGGATGCAGAAGTTGATAAATATAAGGAGTTATTTGATCACCTAAAAAACGAATTTAAATATCGCGATCAGGTAAGGATTGTTATTGAAGGGCACGCCTGCCCAGTGGGCACACCCGAGCAGAACTATACCGTTTCCAAGCGGCGTGCTGAGAAAGTCAAGGCTGCCTTTGGTGAGGCATTGGCCGCCAAAATCACCACCTTTGCCAAGGGCAGCGATGAGCTTATCTACACACCTGAGCCAGAAGAGCTGGACGAAGATAATCCCAAACTCGCGGTAAACCGGCGCGTAGTGATCAAATTCTACATTCCGGAGTTCACCCTATCCTACCCAACAAGCCGTACTGCCGGAAAAGCCTTCGAGATGGCCTTACTCGACTGGACGTCCATGCGCTCCGACCTGCTTGACCAGCAAGCTATCCGTAACTATGGCGTCGCCATGAGTGCTATACAAATGCTTGCATTTACTAAATCTGCAGGCCTCGGGGCAAAGGGGTTGATCTTGCTTGACGAGCTTGTCGACTATGGCAAGAGTGCTGAGCAGTTTATTACCGAGCAGATCAATGATTGGCTCTATCAAGGCTACAGCCAACAAAAGGTCGACAATATCGCGAAGATATCTCGCGTGCATATGTCACTCATTCGTGAGCTGACGTATGTTTCTGCCGACCTTGACAAGCTACACCACAACCACGCTCCCGCGGACGACGAGCTTGCTGCACTAGCTAAAGATGAAATGGCGCGCAAACAGATTGTTAAGCGCTACCTTCAGCGTGCCATGGCGATGACTGGCTTGATGCTGTTATTGGCCAGAAACAAGCTGTCAGGCAATGCGCATACATCGAATGTTATGTATGATTTGCTCCGCTTTAAAGTAGAGGAGTACATTAAGCGCTTCATTATGCGTGATGATTGGTCGGTGCATTTCACCGCTGGTAATAGCCTTGCCACCACCTGGATAGCTTACTTAAACTCTGACTTTGACAGTTTTGCGGAACACCAACAGCATATACAAAACGAACGTAAAGAGTTGCTCGTCAATCCACACAGGCGAATGCGGATGAGGCCGATGAGTGAAGAGGATTTCGAAGCGAAGTACGATGAGACCCACAACATCTTCACTAAAAACTTCCCTATCCACTGTCAGCTATCAGAAATTGATGGTGGTGCGGATCACCCACTGAGAACTGAGTTACTGCTTGATTTTGCGGTTAACTTTAATCCAAGCCGTCAACGCGTGTTAGAAGATGTGGATATCGCGTTTTGCCGCGTGCTGATTGCTGACTCATACTCCAAAGATGAAGCGCAACCTGTGTGGTATCGCTACCAAGATTGGTGCAAGGACAACCATAGCCAGCGTTTAACTCCGTTTCACCGAGTTAAAGTGCAACTGCTGGTTAACGAACCTGGTCAAGATAGGGTGTCGACCAACCATATCTTTAGTCACCTGATCAGTTATCAAGTGGATGATTGTGTTGGGCCGGCGTTCGAAGTGATGTTTTCACCGATGTCCGCCGATGAATTTGTGGTCTCCTCGGCAAGCACCAACGCAGATTGTGATGATGAGATTGCGCAGTTTTATCAACAGGCCCTTCAAGGTGCCTCTGCTGATAACCAGCCCGATGCACCACTGATTACCGGTGCGCAGTTTGAATTCAGCTATTGGTTTGGCGAACAGTTGATCCGAGGCATTCGTCCAGTGGTAAATCGTTCCACCTATACCTCGTATAAGCAACACTTTAATTACTTAAAAGAAAAAAGCTATCCATCGCTGCGTGAGTTTTATGAAGACATTGAGACTGGCGTTCTCGCCAGAGCGTGGATTCGCAAGTGTATCGAATTAAATCCTTCTACACAGCCATTGAAGCATATTTCTGTTTACTTACTCGATCTTTTTGATGACCCAGAAATTGAGTGGCCTGAATTACGTCTACCCACTGACGAGGAGTTCTACGAGTTCTACATCGAGCAAGGACGCCTGAGAACCAGTAACTTGAGAGTGGTACTCTTAGATGCAAAACAGAAGGTCAGTTTTGCAGCCGACGAGAGTATGAAATACGGCGTCCACAGAGAAGACAGTACCTCGCTATCGGTGGTTGAGAACGGTGGCCTGAAAACCGTCACCTTTCCAGAGTCAATCATGCTGGATAATCTTGACTATATGCAGGGTGTGACCAATGAAAAAGCGGAGTTTGCCCTATTCTCAGAACAAGCGGCGCATACCTATTTTGCCTGCCAATTTGATGGAAACACACCGGTTGTGCATTTTGATCGACAGATATTGCGCACACAGCCAGATTTTACTTGGCAAGCAAGCAAGAACCCTGCAAAGCCTGGTCGTGAGTTCAAAATCCAAGTTGGGCTTTTTGTTGAAGACATCAATACCGATCAATTTGATCAACACTTGATGGATTGGAAAACCACCAGTGTTGAACTGCCGACAACGCTGGTGACTTCTCGAATACTCGACGGTATCGACGCGCTGGATAGCCTCGGAGCCCGCAGAGAGCATGGGCCAGTTTGCCGTGGCGACCTTATCTATTGTGGCGAGGTAAGCAAGGATGACAACCAATGGTCACTGGATGACAGCGACGCTAACCCATTAAATGCGAGTTGTTCGCGCATCGCTAAAGAAGCAACCGACGATCTCAACCAAATGCGCAAGGCATTGAGCAAGCCGGTAGACAGGAAGACAACATACTATTCCCACAAGAACGTAGAACTTGAAACAATCCATTCGTCGCACCACGATCTGGATAGCGAGAAAAGCTATCATTTGTTTGTCGTCGAGTTTGATTTAAGCTACGTGGCACCAACTGGGAGAAATATCAAAGGACTAAGACCATTTGGCCGGATTGTGCACAACAACTCGCATAACACCCTCGAGTTCAATGCGCTCAATCAGGTGGGGCAACAGGGTATCAAATATCAGTTCCACCGCAAGATCGGCTTCAACCTGCCTCAGTTGGACCCGAGTGATAGCGACACACCTTGGTGCATCGTCGAAGGGATGCAACCAGGAAAATTCGACCTACTGGCCCTTCAATACTGGCAGCGACACAGTCAGCCGACGGAATGTGGAGTCAGCCATACCGATATCGTTACGGACTGGATCCTGGGCCAACCAAGTACCATAGGTCAGGTAAACTGGCATCCACGCTGCTACAAGCTAGTTCAAAAGGAGAGCATGCTTTGTGCCAGCAGCACAGCTAACACAGACTAAGTCCTGCCGGTAGCTTCACAGCCCCAAAAGGCGATGGACGCTTGCTAGCGATGTGCTTGAGATAATTCTCAAAGCTCAATCGAATTGCAAGGCGTCCATCGCCAACCTGTTAGACCTTAGTCACTGTTCATAGGTCTTACGCGGGTAACTGATAATATCTTGAAAAATCACTTGCGCAGTTTTCGCTCGATAAGCATGGGCTTGGTCGGCATAAAAACGTTGACGGTCGCCTGCACTGAGCTGATACCATTGATTATCGGCATACAGCTCTAACTCACCACTTAGCACTAAGATATGCTCAATCACGCCATGTTCGTGGGCACTTGAGTCCTGCTGATGATGGTTTTCAAGCGTGATCTCAAACACCTCGAACCCTGTCTCAGCCGAGAAGGGAAACAGTGTTTTTACCCGCATGTTAGGGTCATTGGGGAACGCTTCATCATCACTAAATGGCGCGCAATCATGGGCGAAAAATGCAGAATACGATGTCTCAAGCCCACTGGCTATCTTCCATAATGTCGCGATGGTTGGGCTTGATTCACCTCGCTCAATCTGGCCGAGCATGGCTTTGGAGACCCCTGTCAGCTTCGCAGTCGCATCTAGGCTTATGCCCTTTTCTTTGCGTATGGCTTTGAGATGGTTGGCAATACTGGCTTTAAATTGCGTTTCCGACACGGCGGATTCCTTTGGGTCTTGTTCACTCGGCTCTCGCCGAACGATATGCTGCATGGTTGTTAAATGCATAGTTTTTAAATGCATAGTTGTTAAAATCGTGTTCATCTCACCTTGTGCGCTATAACGCACAGTGCTAGGCTATCTTTTGTACGCTATAACGCACACACTCAAGATTAGCAGTTCAACAAGGGATTGAAAATGACTAAACTCGACCATCTTAGCGCAGGGTTTACTGCGGTATTGGTTGGCTATACCAGTGCCATCATTATCGTGATCCAAGCGGCCACCAGTCTGGGTGCCACTGATGGCCAAATCGAAAGTTGGCTCTTGGCGCTGGGTTTAGTGATGGGATTATCCTCGGTCTTTTTGTCTTGGTTTTTTAAGCTGCCAATCCTGATTGCTTGGTCAACACCCGGCGCGGCGCTTTTAATTACCTTTGATGGTGCCTATACCCTTGCCCAAGCGACACCCGCATTTGTCATCACCGGGCTGCTTATCGCTCTTACAGGGCTAATTAAGCCGCTTAACCAAGCATTAAGTGCCATTCCCGCGAACCTTGCCTCAGCAATGTTAGCGGCAATCTTGCTGCCGTTCTGTATGAACGCCTTCATCCCCTCAATGAGCTCGCCTGAGATCTTTTTCTCTATGTTCGCCGCTTTCCTGATCAGTAAAATCTATTTACCCAAATACGCGATGTTGGCAATCCTAATCGTAGGCGTCTCAGTCTCTGCACTGCTGGGTGAGTTCCAGCTGAGCAAGCTTGCCTTTACCCTCGCCTCACCGCAATTTATGGGCTGGGAGTGGGATCTTGGCGCCATCATCAACATCTCGCTGCCGTTATACGTCATCACTATGCTGTCACAGAACTTACCTGGCTTCGCGATGCTTAAAAATTTCCACTATCAACCGCCGACTAAGCCTATCTTGGTTACCACCGGCCTCGCTAATAGCTTGTTTGCCCCCATTGGTGGTTTCAGTGTCAATCTGGCCGCAATTACGGCAGCGATCTGTATGAATGAGAGTGTCGACCCAAGGCCAGAGCGACGCTACTTTGCCAGTATCAGCGCGGGTCTGTTTTACCTCATCGCTGGTCTATGGGGTACCACAGTCGTATCCTTGTTCCTTGCCCTGCCCAATACGGTCACAACCATCCTGGCAGGGTTCGCCCTGCTAGGCACGCTATCCATGTGTCTAAAAAAATCACTGGCAGAGGGCGACAACGATGCGGCAATGCTGACACTTTTGATCACGCTCTCCGGCGTCAATCTGTTTGGCATTGACGCCACCTTGTGGGGGCTCGTCGCCGGTCTGGTATGGATAAAGATAAAGCGATACCAACAGGCATCGCTTGTAAAACACCCCGCCAAACAACCGGGCTAGTAGCGGCGCTTCATCTTGAGCGCAACATTAACCAAAGCAATCAGCACAGGCACTTCCACCAGGGGACCAATCACCCCAGCAAACGCTTGGTCTGAGTTTAAGCCGAACACCGCAATCGAGACGGCAATCGCTAACTCAAAGTTATTGCCAGATGAGGTAAAGGCAATCGAGGCGTTTTGATCGTACGGCAGACCGAGCTTTTTACCAGCGTAAAAGCTGATAAAGAACATCGACAGGAAGTAAATGATTAACGGGACAGACACCAATAGCACATCACCAGGCAGCTCGAAGATCATCTCCCCTTTTAGGCTAAACATCAGCACAATCGTTGCTAGAAGAGCAATGAGCGTGATGGGAGAGATGCGTGGAATAAACACCTGCTGATACCACTCCTCACCTTTTGCTGCGACTAGCCATTTACGGCTAAGGTAACCGGCAAGAAATGGAATGCCGAGATAGATGGCCACGCTTTGGGCAATCTCCAGCACGGTGATGTCGACATCAAATCCCTGCAGCCCAAGCATTGGCGGCAGCACAGTGATAAACAGCCAAGCAAAAAAGCTGTAAGTGACAATCTGAAACGCGCTGTTAAGCGCCACCAACGCCGCGCCATACTCTTTATTGCCGCCACTGATATCATTCCAAACCAAGACCATTGCGATGCAGCGAGCTAAACCGATCAAGATCACGCCCACCATGTAGCCAGGATGGTCGCGCAGAAAGATCACCGCAAGGGCGAACATCAAGATGGGTCCAACAATCCAGTTCATCACCAGAGACAGAGTAATTGCGCGGCGATCCTTAGTCACGCTACCAAGCAGGCTATAGTTCACCTTAGCCAGGGGCGGATACATCATCAAAATCAAACCAATCGCCAGCGGAATATTGGTGCTACCGACGGTCATCGCCTCGTTCCACTCACCGACTTGTGGGAAGATGACCCCAATCCCTACCCCGACGGCCATCGCGAGGAAGATCCATAAGGTTAGATAGCGATCCAAAAAGCTCATTTTTTTCGCTGCGGTGGGTTCCATGTCTGCAAGTTGCTCAGTCATCACTGCCTCTCGATTTATTGTCAACACTTTGAAAGCTCTGTAAATCACGCACAACATGATATGCGCAAATCCATATATACGCCAAGTCATATATTAAAATAACTATTCGTCAACAAGTGTCATAAAACGATCACATCCGCTAATGGCTTTGCAAAAAAAAAGAAGCAGCCAGACAGCTGCTTCTTCGATAAGACAAGTCTTACATTTGGCTATTTAAATGAGAACCAATCTAAGCGAGCAAGCTCACTGTTGTTGCGCTCATCACCCTTAAACACCAAGTAGAGATTCTCGATATCATCGGTCTTGTTAAGCGCACAATCGACGGTTTGATAATCCGTCCATGAGGCTGTTTTTGGAATCTCACATGACCCTAGCAGCCCACCTTGCGTGCTATCTTTGCGCACCTCAACAGTCACATCGCTGCTGTTGTTTGAAGAGATATGCAGTTGGATAGCCGATTTGTCCTGCAAGTTTCTTACGCGTGGGTAGAACAAGTAGGCATTATTTTGCATTCCACGCATCTCAAACCCTGAATCGATATCGCGCTTATCCGGAGTTTCAGAGGCAGCAAAGAACCATTCGGCTTCAACACGCTCCCAGTTGGCATCATAGCGACCAACCCCTAGTGCTGGCTCACCGATCGAGCGTGTTGCCACGATTTCACCGTCGTCTTTGTAGTGAGCATAGGTGATCATGGTTGAGCGGTGGAATGGGCCTTCCCAGATACCGAAGGTGTAGTAAGTTTGGTTATTCCAAGTAAAGAAGGTGCCGTGGTCACCGTGCGCTTCAAGCGCGCCTCTAAATTTATAAGGGCCTTTAAATGAATCGGAAGAGGCGTATCTGCCCTTATGGGTGTTTAGGTAGTAAGTATCGCGGTGTTTATGAAGGTAGCTTGCATCGCCCTGAAGCGTGTCTTCTTCATCCACCATTTCTATCCCCTGAATACCAGAGGCTAGCGAGATCATATCGTCGTTAAGCTCAGCATAACGGTACGAGGTGCCGAAACCTGTGTAGCCAAATATGATATAAGGAGTATTGTCATCATCGATAAAAATCGTCGGATCGTACTGCTTATTCCAACTCATTTCCTTTTTCAGCAGTGGCCCGCCTAATACATCTTTGTATGGACCACCTGGGCCGTCAGTACTCATCGCAACCCCAGTATCAATATTGAAGTTACTAAAGTAGATGTAGTAATTACCGTTGCGCTCTGCCGCATCGATAGCAAACGCTTTGGTGGTTTCGCCGATGTAGGTATCTTTAGGATCGAGGATGAACTCTAAATCCCAGTTCACTAGGTCTTCAGATGAGAAGACATTCCAGTAGTCCATGGTGTATTCCGTGTGCGGTGTTTCACCTGGCTCTTTATCGTGACTGGCAAATAGGTAAGCTTTACCCTCAAAGATATGAATATGGGGATCGTTCACGCCCTGTTTTGGCAGAAGAATGTCGCCTTCGTAGCCGAAATCGAGCTTATCGCCGACATTAATAGAGATATCCGAGGCATCTTCAACCACCAAGTTGGCAGTTGAGGATTGGCTAACGGCGTTGCTTTGAGAGCAGCCGATCAAAAAAATGGGTAATGCTAATGTTCCCACTACAGAAGTACTTATTTTCATATTGGTACGACCCGTCATGATTAGTGATAAATCCGGTTGCTCACTGTTATGGAGCAAAGAGGTGATAACCTATGTAGACAAACAATAGGTTAACCAAAGAGCTATAATAGTAGTCCAATTAATTAAATTGGTCTGTGACCAACTTCACTATGATGTTGATGTGGTTCGTTTTTTACAGGTAATGTTTGCTTGTTTCACTGAATTTATCCCAAATCCAAACCATCCTTACCCTTTCTCTAGCGCTTACCTACCAAAAAGGGCAGCGACTTAGGTCACTGCCCTTTGATATTGACTTAATGATTCTTAGTGTCTGGCTTTATTCTTTGGTCGGTAATAGCGCCGTATAGACACCGGCTGACTCTACCGCAGACCAGACTCGGTTAGGTGTCGCATTGTCAAAGGAGATTTTACCCACCTTCATGCCACCACGACCATCGTTAAACTTAACCCAAGAGCCCGGCTTACCACCCTCGATGCTGTAATAAGTACCTGCATCTTCTTTACCATTGACCAAGGTCTCGCGAGTGATGACCATCATGTAATCCTCGTCGAATGGACTGGTTTCGACGGCAGAGACAAATGGGTGATCGAAGATCTTGCTCCAGTCAGAGGCTTTGTATTTACCGTTGGCCTTGTATTCGGCAACCCATACACCGCCCTCGCCAGAAACATTTAGCTGATGACTGTCGCCTGCCGAGATGTAGATATTGGTCGGCTCGCCATCTTGACCAGCATGCACCCAGACGCCCCATACCGATTTAATCGACTCAGGGATGCCAGCTTGCGTCCAAGAAGATGCGCCATTTTGGGTAATAAACAGGCCACCATCGACTCGACCAGTTTCTCCTGCCGGTGCTAGGTATTGACGTACCGCGGCGTACAACATTTTCTCGTTCTTCGGATCGACGGCGAGTGTTTTCACTGCTGCACTGTCCGTCCCTCTCACTTCACGAGCTGGGCTGTGCCAATCGCGACCACCTGCAGTTTTCGGCATGTTTTGATTGACGTTTTTCCAAGTTTTGCCGTAGTCGCTCGACTTGTAGACACCCTTTTGCGAGTCTGGGTTAAAGATCTGAATCTGTCCCATTGGACGGTTATCACTGTCAATGATCTCAGCGACGGCGTACATGGTTTTGCCACCTTCTAGAACAGTCAGGTCAGTCCAGTAGACGGTCTTCATGTTAGGTACGATGATGGTCTCTGGCACCTCGATTGGCTCGGCTAGCACTTCTAGCTTAGTGCCGTTGTTGCTGACTTTAAACAGGCTACCTTGACGCTGTGATAATGCGTAGAACACATCTGGATCAGTCGGGTGAGCCGCAATCGTGGTCGGTGTAAAGAACGGCTGACCTGGCGCCCAAGTTTTTCCTTCATCAATCAATGCCGGGATTGGTTTTGCACCGACAATACCAGGGAAGTCCGGGTGTAACTCACCAGTAGCGCGCCATGCAGACAACTCATAAGGCAGCAAGAACATCTCACCTGGGCGGTGTGGATCAGGCACAACGTCGAAAGCACCGGTATCAGCGTTACCGTGACCAAAATAGGTATCACCAACCTGGGTATTATCAATACTGGTCCAGAAATCCGTTTGCGGATCGTATTTCACCGTGTAATAGCCTTTATTCGCTGAAGCGTAAAGGGTACCGTCGGACGCGATACTCATTGAACGGACACCACGTCGGCCATAAGTTTGGAAATCTGGGAACTTGCGGTCGTGGATCTGCAGGTCAACGTTGCGGTTGGTTCGACCTGGCTGCACTTGCTCCCAATATTTGTCTTTTTGGAAACCGGTACCGAAGCGCAGCGCTGCTTCCCAACTATCACCGCCGTCTGAGGTTGACCAGATTGAACCCGCCATTGGCTTGTTGATATGACGGCCCCACGTCGACATGTAAACTCTATCAGCATCGGTTGGGTCGATTTGAATATCGATATAGTCTTGGAAATACGCCTTCGGCATAGTCACCGAGCTGACTTCGTCCCTGCTGAGCTTAAACCACCACTGAGCCATGTTATTAATCATGTAGCTTGTGATGCTCAACTCTGTTAAGTCAATATAAAGGTTACTGGTTTTATCTTCCCAGCCAGAGGTTGCGCTTGCGGTGTCTGCTTGAGTGGTTTTAAACACACCACCAGAGGAAACCACTTGGTTGCCATCAAGTTCATAAGTGGCTTGTTGTAGCACATACACGGTCAGCTTGCTGCCATCCCAGTGATAATCCGCTTTTGTTGGACCAGTAACCAGCTTAACCCAGTTTTTGTCACCGTCTTTACGATAAAAACCGGTTGAAGTGGCGGCAAACACCATCTCTGAATGCGTAGCCACATCCGGGTGGATAAAGACATTGAAGACCGCTGTATCTGCATCCATGCCCTCGCCATCAATCGCGGTAATTGTGCGGCTATCACTGGTAATGTCAGTCACTTTCCACACTTTCGGACTGTTGATATCAACACCTCTTAGCGGGTTGGTGTTAACGCCGCTGCGCAGCTCTTTCGTATCGAGGCCGTTTGCCACATACCAAGTTCCTGCCTCAGTTGGGTGTGGGTGAGCGGTATACCACGCAGAGTTTGGCTCTGAGCCTGACTCATACTCACTGATAGGGTCAAACACGATACCGCCGTCGGTACTGACCTGAATCGTCTTGCCTTTCAGGCCGACCACAACATCGGTGTCTTTGGGATCACTAGCAATAAAGGTGTGACTTAGTCTATTACGCTCACTCCAGATCCCATCATCCGGCATAGTTTGACGCCAGTGTTTACCGCCATCTTTGGAGAGATAGTCCATCCCCATATCTGGCGATACCCAAACTTTATTTGGATCAACACTGTCTGCTGAGATATAGCGGTTACTACCCGCCATACCTGGTGCAACTTGACGCCACAGGCTCTCATCCGCTTTTGTTGGCACAACCTTGCCAATCTCGGGTGCCGTAGGACTGCGCTCAGCGACAGGGATCTCAACCGTCTGTTGAGCATTTGAGCAACCGAGTTGAACTGCGATGGCTAGCGCGAGAACTGTGCATTGACCGAGCACTTTGGTTTTTTTTACTAAAGACATAAAACGTCACTCTCTTTGTCGGTAACAACATGTACAGGTAGCAACATGTGCAACCACTGCCAGAAATAAAATTGAAGAGAAAACTGCGCTCACTCTCCCGGAGTCGACGCAATCTTGGAGTTTGATAAGTCATCCACGTCACCGAGGTTACACTTACCTCATCATCATGCAGCACTTAATGATGTGGTTGACCAATCTCAACAACTTTAGAAGTTATTAATGAGTCTGGTTTTAAACAAGTCGCGTGCACTCTGCTTTAAAAATTCTCTTAAACTGAGTTAAAAATAAAACTAACCCTTAAATATCATTAACTTAAACTGGTTGCCAGATTCAATAAATGAGAGCTTCGTCAATCCATTTTAGATGCCTAACTTGTTAATCACCTGTAAGATAACGACTCACAACAAGGAAGTTAAGCGTTAGCGTTTATGTATGACAGTCAAATAGAATGGAGCTTGCTCCTACGTGCGATCATCCCGTTTGCGGTTGCCCATATTTTTGTCTTGGTATTGGTTTACCTGACGCTGGTTAGGCAGTGTATTGGTCAAGCTTATCCTTACTTCGCCACCTTTATAGCGAGCTTTAGCCTGTTTCTATGTGGCCCACTTATCAATATGATGCCTTATGAACCAATTAAGGTGAGCTATGTCTTGTTTCGCAATGCACTCTTGTTCAGTGTTGGTCTCCCTGCGCTGTTAAATGGGTTGTTTGTCCTGGCTAAAGTACCCCTGGCGAGAGTGTTTCAAGTATTACCCTATATACTCGGTGCACTGTGGACGGTCCTTTTCGCGCTCTTTTTACCCATTGACCATAGCATCAACTTTTCACCATCCAGTCGCTTGATCCATTTATCCCAGGTGAGCTTAGTGACATCCTGCTTATTGATCCCCTGCCTTTACCTTTTGCTTCAAAGGCCATCGCGCTTTGTCGCGATTTTTATCCTCGGCGCGGTGAATCTTGGGCTATTTATGCTGATTGGTAGTTTATTAAAGGCATGGTCGCTCTATTATGCTGGCTCAAGCTTAACCGTAATTATTTGGGCGGCAGCGGTGTTTAAAGACATTCAGCAGACCAACCGTAAGCTTGAACAACACCATAAACATGAGAAGGCACTAGCGAAGGCACAGTATGCCTCATCTGGCGCGTTGTCATGCAGTGATTATTACCCTGCTGAACGCGATCTTGCCTATCCTGTCAAACAGCGAGAAGAGTTAATTGAAGTGGTCAAGACGGCGAGCTTGGGGCTGATCGAAACCAAAGCAACTGCGCTGTTTACCAAACTAAAGCAATTTACCCATGACAACATCAATACCTTGAGGGTCAGAATTAAAGAAGTTCTGTTTATGCTTTATGACACCGCGATTTTTACCGGAGCTGATGGGCAGCCTCTGATCCAACGCCTTGAAAGCCTGAGTAACCAAATTGATGACTGTGAAAGCAGCGAGACGATCTTCAAAATACTCATCGATGAGTGTCAATTTCTTGCTCAAACCATCACCGCGACGCCAAGTCAAAACTCGGAAGATAAATTGGTTGAGGACATCAAGACCTATCTGCACACTTATTACTACAAAGATGTGACAATCAATGACGTTGCCAGCGAGGTGAGAGTCAGCCGCTCACATATCATGCGCGTGTTTAAAGCCGCGACAGGGCAGACCATCACGCAATTCCTTGCCAATGTGCGAGTGAACCGGGCTAAGATACTCTTACTCTCTCATACCGTGACGGAAGTCGCCTTTGAGGTTGGGTTTAATAACTCAACATACTTTTCAACTGTATTTAAAAAGCTTACTGGTGTCACTCCGAGCCGATATCAACAAGATGCCAAGCAGCAGTCTCCAGAGCAGGCCAGTACTCTCGACGAAGAGCTGGTTTCCAACCCTACCTGAGCGACTAGTTAACCATTTATCAATAGCGGCAGGCTGAGTTCAGCCACTCTTAATGACGTGATAAACTGGGTCATCAAGCGTATCTTGAACGCTGAGACAATCGAACAAAAAAAGTGGCTACCATGGTCGCCACTTTTGATTGAATTGCTAATTAATTACTGTTTTTCAGCTAGTTTTTTAGGTAACAATGCCGTATAGATACCTGATGCTTCAGCCGCACTCCAGACACGATTTGGCGTGCCATTGTCGAAGGCGACCTTGCCCACCATCATACCGCCGCGTCCAGTATTGAACTTAACCCAAGAGTCCGGCTTTCCACCATCAACAGTGTAGAAGGTGCCCGCATCCTGTTTGCCATTGCTGGCTGTTTCTCTAGTCACCACCAAGATACTGTCTTCATCAAACGGACTAGTACGAACCGCAGAAACAAACGGATGGTCAAAGACCTTTTTCCAGTCAGAAGCCTCATAGTTACCATCTGCCTTGTACTGTGCAACCCAAAGGCCACCTTCACCTGACACCTCAATCGCGTTGCGATCGCCTGCGGCTAGGTAGATATTGGTTGCCTCTCCATTTTGGTCGGCATGCACCCACATATCCCACACCGACTTAATCGTCGCTGGAATACCTGCTTTTTTCCATGATGAGGCGCCATTAGTGGTGATATACAAGCCACCGTCAACACGACCGGTTTGTCCTTCAGGAGCATAATATTGACGAACGGCAGCATAGAGCATCTCATCATTGTTAGGATCAACCACCAGAGATTTGACTGGTGCACTGTCCTTGCCTCGCGTTGGCGGGCTATATTCACCATCGACTTTGACGTACGTTGGGTCGATTTTTAGATCTCTACCACCCGCTGTTTTGGGTATATTCTGGTTCACATTCACCCAGGTTTTGCCGTAGTCAGAAGACTTATATACACCCTTTTGTGAATCAGGGTTGAATATCTGTGCCTGTCCCATTGGGCGGTTATTGAGGTCAATGGTTTCCGCCACTGCATACATGGTTTTACCCCCTTCAACAACGCGTAAGTCACTCCAATAAACCACCTTCATATCTGGAATAAAGTTCGTTTCAGGAACGAAAATCGGTACGGAGATCACCTCCAGCTTGGTGCCATTTTCACTCACTTTATACAGCTCACCGGTTCGCTGGGAGAGCGCATAAATTACATCAGGATCAGTTGGGTGTGGGGCGATGGTTGTTGGAGTGTAAAACGGCTGACCATGGGCTGGGCTTCTTTCTGCGTCAATCAAGGCAGGAATAGGTGTTACGCCAACGATACCTGGAAAATCCGGGTGGGTTTGTGTGGTCGCACGCCATGCCGACAGCTCATAAGCAAGCAGTAACATCTCTCCCGGACGATGTGGATCAGGCACGACTGAGAAGGCACCGGTATCGGCATTGCCATGACCATAATAGATATCATCTTCAACTCGAGTATTATCAACGCTGGTCCAAAAGTCTGTTTGCGGGTCATATTTGACGGTGAAATAACCTTTAACCGCCGATGCGTAGAGCGTGCCATCTGGGGCGATGCTCATCGTGCGCACACCACGCTTGCCGTATTTTTCGCTATCAGGGAACTTCCGGCCGTGGACTTGTAAATCTACGTTGCGGTTGGTTCTTCCCGGTTGTGCTGTCTGCCAGAACTTATCTTCCTGGAAGCCTACCCCAAGACGCAGTGTCGCCTCCCAGCTCTCACCACCATTCGATGTTGACCAAATAGCACTCGGTACAGGCTTATTGATACGTCCACCCCACGTTGACAGATAGGCTCTATCAGGGTCGGTTGGGTCGACTAGGATATCAATAAAGTTCTGGAAGTAAGCGTTTGGTACCGTTAGTGAGTTAATCTCATCTTTGCTCTTTTTGAACCATCGCTGCGCCATCAAATTAACCAGCGTGTTATCGTAGCTGAGCTGAGTTAAGTCAACATATAGGTTAGCTGTTTTATCTTCCCAACCATTCATCGCAACAGTTTCTGGTTGAGAGGTTTTAAACACCGCCCCGTGAGAAATCAGATTATCACCTTCAATCTCATACGTTGCTTGCTGAAGAACGTACACGGTTAGCTCGCTACCACTCCAGTGATGAGTCGCCTTGGTTGGCCCATCAATGAGTTTAACCCATTCACTGTCAGCACTTTTGCGATAGAAACCCGTTGAAGTTGCAGCAAACACCATCTCAGCATGAGTCTTAACATCCGGGTGAACAAACACGTCAAACACAGCACTCTCAGCATCCATGCCCGCCCCATCGATGGGGCTAATCGCACGCTTGTCACTGGTAATATTGGTCACCTTCCACACTTTCGGGCTGTCCACATCGATACGACCCATAGGATTGAGCTCAACCCCGTTACGTGCATCCTTATTGTCCAAACCATTGGCTACGTACCAGGTACCCGTCTCTGTAGGGTGAGGGTGAGCGGTATACCATGTGGAACGAGGCTGTTTGCCCGATGCAAAGTCGCGGATCGGCTCAAACACAATACCGCCGTCTGTGCTTAACTGAATGGTATTACCCTTAAGACCCACCACCACATCAGTATTTTTCGGGTCACTGGCAATGTAGACATCACTCAATCGATTACGCTGACTCCAAACCCCATCCTCAGGCATCATCGTGCGCCAGTGCTGACCACCATTAAGCGATAGATAGTCATTTCCCATATCAGGTGAAACCCAGACTTTATTCGGATCTACGCTATCTACTGAAATGTACTTGTTACTTCCTGCCATGCCTGGCGCAACTTGGCGCCAAATACCTTCTTCTTGGGTTGGAATAAAATTCTCAAGTATTGATGCGGTTTGTGTGGACTCAACGATTTGAGCATTCGACTGACCAATCGCACACGGGATCTGTAGTGCGACCGCCAGGGCTACAAGACTGCCCGGATACAACACTTTAGGTCGATTAATTAATGACATATAGGTTACTCTTTGATTTGTCTTAGCTACAACACGTGCCAACCTGACACCGACATTGGTGGCGAATTACTGATAGGTACGCAATCGAGGCGAACCCTCCAATCTGTACTGAAATAATTTTTGTACATTGATTGGTAGACAACCTCACCAACCAGCGTATTTCATCTCACACCTATCAGTATTTTTGGCTTCTCGAAGTCTGTTGTATCCGATTGGAAAAAAAGTGCTTTAAAAATTGTCCAAGACCGAGTTAAAAATCCAATCAATCATTATATTTCATACACTTAAACTCATATTAGTATTCTATAAATGAGAACTTGGTCAACGGCTTTTACTCACTGCTCCGTCAATAACACGTGCTACACATAGTGCTATTATAGTCTTTTGATCACAAAGAAAAGCCTGCTCGGTTGACAAATTTTTGCATTGGTATTGTATATGTAGAAAGCGAGTTATCGGGACGTTCGAGAACATCACGAACCACTTTTACTCAACCAAAAATTCAATGGAAGGATTAGGTTTAATGAAACACAAAGCACTATGTCTTGCTCTATTAAGCTGTATAGGAGTCAGTGCGACCGTAAACGCTGCCCAACCAACTATGACCCTCGAGGAATTCAATCAATCGGACGTCCAACCGAATATCCTCATGATCATGGTTGACGACCTCGGTTGGCAAGACCTTAATATCTACGGTAATCATGATATCGATACACCTAATCTCGACCGACTTGCTGAGCAAGGCATGCTGTTTCGTAACGCCTATGCCAGCGCGCCAGTGTGTTCCCCTTCTCGCGCCGGAGCTATAACAGGACAGCACCCAGCAAGAATTGGCATGACTAATCACATCGCGTATCGAGAATACGCGCCTGATAACGCGGTGGTGTTTGATGCGCCCACTCTAAGAAATTTACCTACGGACATTCCAACCTTTGCCGAAGCACTGCAGCAAAACGGTTATCGCACCGGTTTCTTCGGTAAGTGGCATCTATCTGAACTCAAAAAAGGCACTCGAGAAGTCACCGATCCCAACACGCTACCTGACCGACGTGGCTTTGATATCAATGTTGCAGGCGGTCCTTTTGGTGGACCGAGTTCATGGTACTCACCCTACAATAACCCTTATATCGAGGATGGCGAACCTGGTGAGTATTTGCCGACGCGCTTGGCGCAAGAGGTGATCGGTTTTATGGGCAATGAGAGTGAAAAGCCCTTCCTAGCGGTAATGTGGAACTACCTCGTTCACTCTCCGTTGTACGCCCCTGACGAACTGCTTGCCAAATACAAACAAAAGAAACAACAAGGCAAAAAAATCGGTAACCCGACCTTTGCTGGCATGATTGAAGCAATGGATACCTCTGTGGGTAAGGTTCTCCAAGCCGTCGATGAGATGAACCTGGCCAATGATACTTTGATTGTTTTCACCTCTGATAACGGCGGTGTATGGAAGCTGAGCAACAACGGCGGTCTAAAATTTGGTAAAGGATGGCCCTATGAAGGAGGAGTCAGGGTGCCTATGATTGTTCGCTGGCCAGGAAAAGTGCCAAGTAATAGCGTTAACGAACAGCGGGTGATTAATCTGGATTTCTTCCCGACATTTTTAGCCGCTGCCAAAGTAGACAGCTCTTCATATAACGATCTAGATGGTGAGAATTTATTGCCTACCTTCTTTGATCAGAAATCTCTTGAAAGAGACACACTGTATTTTCACTATCCAAATTATGCTTGGCATGGTAGAAATCGCTTGAGCAGTGCTATTATTGAGGGCGATTACAAGCTTATCCGTTGGTATGACGACCATTCCGTAGAGCTTTATAACCTTGAACATGACCCACTTGAAAATAACGACATATCTAAGGTTAAAGAAGACATTACTGGCTCTATGACATCGAAACTTGAGCAGTGGTTAAAAGAAACTGACGCAAAAATGCCGACTAAACAAAGTCAATAATATTCCCTATCTGTCTACCAGCCCAATCGTTGGTAGACAGATCTCATTGATACAGCCATTAGTTAATAATTTTCTCCAATCAATTAATCAGTCGTTCCAGTCATATTAAATACCTCAACATAACCACGCACATCAGCATCTAAAAAACAACTCCAAATATACACTAAAACTAGTCCTCACTAAATTTATTTATAGAATAGACTCCACAGAGGGGTTATTGATTATATTTCCAGTATAAAAAAACCTTAGGAATACCTAAGGCTTTTTAGCTAATTTGATTTGTTGTAAATCAGTTCACCTCAAAGTTATCAATAATAATTGATTGTGGGTTTGTGTTATCTCGTGCGTTAACTGCGAAAATTGAAATTTCTTTCAAGTTCATTTGCTCCCCACCCCAGTGACCTGGTACTTTGTTTTTACCACCTTTTAGATTCAGATTAATGGTATTCGTCTTGCCAGCTGGTACCATAAAGGCACGCACAACCCTATGACCACCGGCTCCAGGTTGGTTTCCTTTTGAGTCGAAAACTGCAAGTGTCATTTTAAAATCTTTGTCTGAGGTATTGGTAATATCGACCGTCACATTTTCTTTGTCTGACCAATCCCATGTCCCACCTTTTGCCATAAACTTCGCGCTTGGATACTTGCTTGTCTTCTCCGCTGGAGAGATACCATCATATTCTACTTTGACACCATTACCTGAGTGCGGCAAAACTTTGGCGTGTTCAAATTTATCTGCAGATGGAAGCATGCCATTCACTGTATAGCTTGCTTTAGCCTCAGCAACTACCGGGGTATTTTTAGCTTTAGTATTTGTCGCAGAGGTCGACGTCGATTGGCAGCCGTAAGTAGCAACTAAAAGAGTTGAAAGTAAAATAGCAACTTTTGTATTCACAGTTTTCATGCGCTTTTCCCTATTTATAATATTGATTCATCGGTTATAAACAACCAACAAGATGTTGATAAAATTCACAGAGGTTACCTCTGTGTGATTGTTGTAAGCCTTGCGCTATAAACACTCCAATTTACAGCATCTTGATTATGCATGAGGTACAAACAAATTAGATAGCTACATCAAACCCTCACCAAATAATCACCTGGCGTTGACAATTTTAAGATTCCTATGAAATTTTTATCGTGATTCAAGTAACATTTAGTTTATTGCATCACTTATCAAACATAATATGTGAAATACACCTAACTTTTAATATTTACCCATTAAATTATGGCCTCAGACATATTTCATAGCAAATATTAAAATCAGCCACCACACGTTAAAAAACGCCCACAAAATAACATTTAAAATTACTAATAAAATCATTCATAACATATGTTAAGTTGCCAAAAATCATATCCAATAGAGCAATTGAGCTTAAAGACAGTAACAATGCATCAAGTATGATAATGTAAGGTGATTGGTACAAGTGACTGTTTGATTCTTTAGTATGAAAATGAGACAACGTAACCAAGCAAAAAGCAACGCAGAATACTTGCGTTTTTTGTTGCTACACTTTAGATAGATTTAATCCAAATAATCAGACTGCCTTCGATTGTAACTGAATGAACTTTCTCGCCCACCTTCACATCGCGCATCATTGCAACAGTAGTTTGCTCGGCAACCTACTGGGCGACTTTGTCAAAGGTGATCCTCACAAGCAGTTTGCAAAGGATATTGCCGACGGGATTTTGCTGCATCGATTTGTCGATTCTTATACCGACTATCACGACACAGTGTTGCTGTGTAAGTCGAAATTTGACCAAAAGCAGCGTCGTTTTTCTCCAATTGCCCTCGATATGTTTTGGGATCATTGCCTAGCTAAGCATTGGCAGCGCTATCATTCTAAGCCACTCGCCTGCTTTGTCGAGTTTGCTAAAACACAGACTGATATCATCCACCCAGATTTGCCGGCGCGCTTTCTCTCAGTCTCTCAGCACATGTGGCAAGAGCGCTGGCTTGAGTCCTACCAAGAGTTCGACAATATTCTCTATGCCTTGAATCGAATCGCTCAACGCAGGCCCAGGCTGGCTGCTCTGTCTGACTGTCAGCACAGCTTAGTGAGGCATTATGACTGTTTTGAGTCACGTTTTGATACCCTGTACCAAGAGGTCTTGACCAGTGCGATGCGCAGACAGTATCAGCTGAATAGCACTAAAAAGTAGGCAGGCTAGATACAAGCGGTGAGTGTAAATTATTGACTGTTAACTTTATCAATGCAGTGGCATGTTCTACGGTTTAATAGCAACCCATTTAAATTGGAGTAGTGATCATGAGAACATTCACGATATCACTCATAGCGTTAGTATCATTTAGTACTTTCTCGATGACCGAAGCGGAGATGTGTGAACAGTATGGACGCGATCTCGCGAGCAACTCCGAGGATCAGCAAATGCAATTCTTGAATCAATTTGCAGCAAAAACCTCAGCAGGGGAGTGGAGATTGAGTATCGAGGAGTGCAACATGCACATCCAAGAAGGCAAGAATGAGTACAACTTCGAGATCGAAGCTATTTTCAGTGACGATTAACTTGCCATGAGGTTGGACACTTCGGCCACCATCACTCAAGTGGCCATTTTGCTAGCGCTATGAACTGCAATTCATGTTTGCATACAGCACTTTTCCCGATGTTCAGCATTGATGATTTACTTGAAACCTCTGGGTAAGAATTTGGTTTTATCTTTCTTTTCTCGCTCCCGCTTAGCTGCAATCGATCTATTTACGCCAAATAGGACCCTGAGTTGATACCAAGTCTCTAAGCACAGCGCCTTGCCCTGGCTCACCCACCAGGTCTGTTGATATAGTCGCTTATTGGCCGCAATCGCATCGGGTGACCGCTCAGCGCATTCGAGGGCAAGTTGATAGGCCGCTTCATACGGATTTTCGGCAATCTTAGTGACCAACCCATACTCTTTGGCCAACTGACTATCAATCACCTTCGCGGTCATTGCCAACTCTAGTGCATGGTCTTGTCGCATCAATTCGCGAAAAGCAATTGAGCCGCCCATATCAGGGATCAGCCCCCACTTTCCTTCCATAATGGAAAAGCTCGCATCTTTGCTTGCAATTCGAAAATCACCACCACACGCGAGCTGCAGCCCCCCACCCCAGCATCGTCCGTGGATAGCAAAGATCACGGGGCAAGGGATCTGACGCCACGCCAGGCTAAAACGCTGGGCGGCATTAGGGGACGTTGGCCACCATTTATACAGTAAGCGCATCGCATCAACCTTGCTGGTTAACAGCGACTTAATATCTAGCCCAGAGCAAAAATCCGTCCCGTTTGCTTTTACAATCACGGCGCGTATGGTTTGATCTTTTTTTAATTGCTTAGTCAGCGCAAAGATTGCCTCGAACATGGCCATATCGAGTGCATTTAATTTATCTGGGCGATTAAGACTCACTGTCGCAATGAAATGCTCGTCAATATCACAAGTGATACGTGGCGGGTTTGTCATCCTACTCTTACCTTGTCAATTTTCTGATATCAATAGGATAGGAAGTGATTGGGTAAACAAACAGTAAGCACTTATAACTCAAGTATTTCACTGTTCCGGTTCGGTGGATTCAGAGCTCTCCATCACAGCGTTTTGACGGCTCACAAGACGGTCCCTTTTTTTGAGGGCGCTTACTACCACTTGCTCAAACTTCTGCATATTAATTGGCTTTGGTAACACGCCGCTTGTGCCAACACGGGCAAATTCATCGAATGACTTATCCGATAAATCCGCAGTCCAACCAAAAATCATCAGGTTAGAGTTCAGGTCTTTCACAATAGGGATCAATTCTGGCCCGGTCATACCTGGCATATGATTGTCCACCAGCAGAAAGTAGTAATCATTTTGCTCGACTAACTCAATCGCTTGCTCATGACCGATGGCGACATCCACCTGTAGCCCAAGCTTTTCGCACCACTTCTTGCCAACGATAAGATTGACTCGATTATCATCGACAATCAGTACCCGAGCACCTTCCGGTGCTTTCCAACTCTCAGCCAGCCCAACAGCAAGTGATGGCTGTTCCTTGTGCTCAGCCTCCTTGTAACAGTCTAGAGGCAAGCTCACCCGAAAGACACTGCCAAGCTCAAGTGCGCTGTCTATTTCGAGTGTCCCCTTCATCAGCTCAATGAGTTTAACCACTATCGATAGTCCAAGTCCTGCGCCTTCGTAATCACGTGAGGTAGAGTTATCTACCTGATTGAAAGGCTGTACTATCGCTTTAACTTTGTCCTGCGCAATCCCTATTCCAGTATCACGAACTTCCATAATTAAGGTTGTCTGACCCGCTTGCCATGGGAATGTACAGGTGACACCACCATAAGACGTAAATTTAACGGCATTGCTCAAGAGATTAAACAATACTTGCTTCACACGTGCCTCATCACCCTGCCAAATGATATCAGCCGGTATTTGATCGACAATATTGAGAACAATGTTTTTCTTCTCACATGCCTCACCGAATAAGTATTTAACCAAGAAGGTCATATTCGGAACTTTGAAATCATGTCGTTGTAAGGCAAGCTGCTGTTTCTCTAATTTGGAAAAATCAAGCACGTCATTCAAGATCAGCATCAGATGCTCACCCGACTTGTTGATCACTTTACAGTTTTGCTTTTGCTGCCCGCTCAGCTCTTCTTCCATCACCTTAGCCATACCAAGAATTCCATTCAGGGGCGTACGGATCTCATGGCTCACTACTGCAAGAAAATCATCTTTGGCTCGATTCGCGGCCAAAGCTTGCTCTTTGACCACTTGCAGCTCTTGATATTGGCTGTGCATCTCTTTGGACATGTCATTAAACGCTTGGATGACCTGACCCACTTCATCGCTGCGATGGTGTGGGATCTGAACACCGGGTCCACTGCGACCAATTTGATTGATTGCGAGAATGATCTTGTCTAAATCGCGGGTGAGCAACCAACCAAGCAACAACGAAACTATGGATACACAGAGAATTTCAAAACCCGCAATACCCAGCAGGTAACTGGTTGAATCGGCGACCACATTTTGGATATGACGACCATCAAACAGCACCTCAATATGGCCAATATGCGTGCCTTCAAAATCTATATCAGCAGTTTTGCTATAGTAACCTTCTGGTATTAATACGCTTTGTTCCGTAAGGAAATCACCAACACTCACGACAGTTTGGTCACCAATGTACATCTTCACGTTAGAAATATTGGCATCACTTAGTGCACTCAAGGCTATCCGCTCTAGAACCGCCAAATCATAGGTCAGCAGTGCGTCGGCTGAGCTGATTTTAATCAGACTCATAGCTATCGTCATTTTATTTTCGAACTGCTCGATGTTTGAGTTACCGATAAATTTAACGGCAAAAAACACCAGAACCACCAGAAAGATCAACTCAATGAGGGCAATACCTAGAACCGTTTTGGTGCGAAATTTCATTCCTGTTCATACCCCTTGATCACTGCGATTCCGGCTCATAGTCAGCCATAAGAAGTCGCACATCATCCCACTCGTCATTGTGTGCCACTGTAAAGCCTTTCAACCTCAAAGGTATCAGCAGTTCGGGTGCATGCTCCTCAAGAGCTAAAAATGCTTGTTGGATACTCAGTGCTTTCTCCTGGGATATAGAAGGGTGAACTGCAATCGCGTGAGGTGTATACCCATCACTTTCCCACACAACGGTGAGTTGATCCGTGATGGATTTATCCATCGCATTAAAGGTTCGCATAACACCCCCTCCAGCGATAAAAACCCCCTTAGCCACATTGTGATAAACCGAGTCATGTGAGCGGACATAAATCGGTGTGTAATCGACTTGATGTCGTTTTAGGTAGCCCTGACTCAAGATACTGGCAGCAAACGCGACAGGGGATGGGAACGCCAACCGCTGACCTGATATATCGGATAAGGAGTCAAGCCCACTCCCCTTACGCGATACCACAATGCCACGAATTTGCTTATCACGCGCCTTTGCAATTGCCTCATAGCCTTGTTGATCATGGCCCTGAATATATTGGTACGGGTTCATGTAAGCTAGGTCGTACCGACCTTGGGCAAGCTCTTGTTCAAATTGGGATATTGAAGGCTTGGTAGCAAAACGAATATCAAAACCCGTTTGTCGACTTAGAAAGTTCGATACCGGTATCCAGTGTTCGGCCACACGCGTTGCCGATTGCTGAGGCACAATACCAAAACGAATTACCGTCGATGCCGATAACGGAAGACAGACCAGCAACAAAGCCGCACTGGCACTCTTTACCCAACCTTTTCCCATAGCCAACCACTTGTTTTTATGTCACACAATGCAGTTAGGAAGATAAAAACGAAATCTCAACTTTTTGTCACTGCAAAATTCAACCCAACAAACCCGATCAAGGCTAAAGCTGGTTGCAATACAGTAAACAGCAAAAGGGCTCGCCTCACCGCGCGCCCTTTTTGTCATGCTACAACTCATCAACTAGTTAAAATTGAACACCGCCATCTTGGTCTGAGTCATGTCGTGCATGGTATAACCAATTCCACCAACACCATAGCCAGATGCTCGTCGCCCGGCGAAAGGCATCCAGTCAACGCGAAAGGCGGTGTGGTCATTAACCATCACCGCCGAGGCATCCAACCGCTCGATACAATTCTGGGCTGTTGCGATATCTTGGGTATAAACTGACGCCTGGAAAGCAACATCCAAACTATTAGCCCGCGCTATTGCTTCATCAATCGATTGATAGCCATAAACATTCACCACTGGTCCAAAAATTTCCAATTGCGAGACCTTGCTCTGTGGTGCTGGATTGAGTAACACGGTCGGTTGATAGAGAGTTTGCGATAGCTTGTCTCCTCCTGAAACAACCATTGCCCCTTGCTGCTTGGCCTCGTCTACCCAGGTCGCAACTCGATCAACCTCTTTGGGACGGATTAGTGGGCCACAATCGGTTTCTTCCTGTCGCGCATCCCCCACGACCAGCTGCTCTGCCTGCTCCGCGAGCCGCTGCGCAATCTCATCGGCTAAACTATCAGGCGCAAAGATACGCTGAACAGAAACACACACTTGGCCAGAGTGATAAAATCCACCTTTCAGCAGTTGAGGGATTGCTTTATCCAAGTCCGCGTCTGAGGCAATGATCACCGGCGCAGCGCCGCCATGCTCAAGTGCGCATCGGACTCCCGGAGCGAGCTTCGAGCGTAGCATCCAACCCACTCGCGCTGAGCCAATAAACGAAAAAAACGCCACCCGAGGGTCCGTTACTAGGCGTTCAGAGGCTGCTCTATCGGTATACACCATACGACACCATGGTTTGTCCAAACCCGCTGCATAGACAATATCAACAAACGCCTGACAGCACAGTGGAGTATCCGCTGCAGGTTTGACAATCACCGGGCACCCGACAGCAATTGCCGGCGCGACTTGATGGACGATCAGATTTAACGGATGATTAAACGCTGATACGGCCACCACCACACCTATCGGCTCTCGGTGCACCGAGGCACTGCGTCCCGCTCCCGCTTGCGTCAAGTCCATTGGGATTTGTACCCCACGCTCACTCTCAAGCTCGGTGATACATAAGTTAACCCCAGCAATCGCGCGCGCAACCTCGACACGCGCATCCACTAGGGGTTTGCCTCCCTCGCTGGCAATCAGCATCGCCAACTCTTGATTGCGCGCCTCCATCAATGCGGCGATCTTGCGCAGAATCTCTACTCTTCGATAAGTGGGTAGCCAAAGGTCACGCTGTTTATACAACTGCAAGCCCTGCGCTAGGTAGCTATCAACTATGTCCCAGTTATCCTGCGCGATTTGACCTATCTCACTTAAATCATACGGGTTATAAACCTTGGCTAAAGTTTGCATAGTAAACAGGCCCTTTTTGACAGTTCATCAATCAGTACTTTTTGATTTTCCGAATAATCGACGGGAATATCGATCAGGTGCACACCACCGGCTTGAAACGCACTCTCTAGCGCCTGGGTCAGATCCTTTGCTGAACTCACTCGATGTGCACTCGCACCATAGGCCTTGGCGTATTGCACAAAGTCCGGGTTATTAAACTCCAGCCCCCAGTCTTTGAACCCTGCGGCCGCTTGTTTCCAGCGGATCATCCCATAGGAGCCATCGTTAAGTACCGCCACCACCAGGTTGAGTTTGAGCCTGACTGCCGTTTCGAGCTCTTGGCTGTTCATCATAAAGCCGCCATCGCCGCATATCGCCATTACACGCTTGGTCGGATGCAGCATGGCAACCATCATTGCTGAAGGCAAGCCTGCCCCCATGGTCGCCAATGCGTTATCGAGCAGAACGGTATTGGGCTGATAAGCCTTGTAGTTGCGTGCAAACCAAATCTTGTAGATACCATTATCCAGCGCAATCACATCGCTATCACCCATCACCTTACGGATATCGGCAACCAGCCTCTGCGGGACAATCGGAAATCGGTCATCATCACCGCCTTCCACTAGGTGTTTTTCAACCTCTTTTTTCACCAAGTCGAAATAGGTAGTATCAAACGAGAGCGGGGCATCAAACTCTTGCTGGATCAGTGCAAGCGTAGCCGGTATATCTCCGACAACCTCGAGCTGAGGGAAGTAGACTTGGTCCACCTGCGCGGACTTGTAATTAAGGTGGATCACCTGCCGCTGGTCATCCTCATGCATAAAGAACGGCGGTTTTTCCACCACATCATGACCGACATTGATGATCAGATCCGCAGCAGCAATCGCTTCGTGTAAGTAATCTCCCGAAGAAAGTGCTGCCGTGCCCAAACACAGTTTAGAGCGCCCATCGACTACCCCTTTACCCATTTGGGTGTTAAAAAACGGCAGTTGTAGATGATCAACAAAATCGTGCAGTGCAGAACAGGTCGCCTTGCGGTTGGCGCCAGCACCGATCAAAAGCAAAGGAAACTTGGCATTACGGATCAGCTCACACGCCTTGGTGATCACCGCTTGATTAGGCTGAGCGTAATAACGCGGATGTGGCGTCACTAGCGGGCTGTGACACTCTTCTGCAGCGATATCCTCGGGAAGCTCAAGTAGTACCGCGCCTGGACGCTCTTCCTGCGCTAGGCGAAACCCTTCCCTGACCAATGAGGGTATCGTATTGCCGTGAACAATCTGTTTCGACAGCTTGCAGATAGGGTCAAACAAGGCCACGACATCAATGATCTGAAATTGTCCCTGCTTGGACTGCTTAATCGGTTTTTGCCCTGTGATCATAATTAAAGGAAAGCCACCCAACTGAGCATAGGCGGCTGCCGTTGCAAAATTGGTCGCGCCGGGTCCTAGGGTTGCCATGCACACGCCCGCTTTACCAGTTAACCGCCCATAGGTCGCCGCCATAAATGCGGCCCCCTGCTCATGGCGAGTTAATATCAACTTGATCGAAGAGCCATGCAATGAGTCGAGCATATCGAGGTTTTCTTCACCCGGTACGGCAAAGATGTACTCAACGCCTTCATTTTCCAATGCTTTAACAAACAAATCTGACGCTTTCATCAGCAACTTGCTCCCTATCTGTTAATGATGATCCACTTAGTAGTTAGCTTGAAGTTAGACGATGAATGGCTTAAGCACCAAATAATCAACGGTGCTAAACAAGTAAGAGGCACCTGCAGCGCAGGTGCCTCTTACTTGTTTATTACTACAAACTGAATCAGTTTTTCAGATATTCACTGCTGACGATGAGCAACGACGTATTTGTAGCAGTTCATTGGCGAGTCGCCTTGGGTGTGTTTACAGCGCACTGATTGGCATCCGTCTCTGTGCCATTGAGTGTCCCACAAACATCAGCGCGCCAATTGGCAACAATCCCCATAATGCGCGTGGATTGCTTGCCAGCTTTTCCGTCCCACTGCGCTTCTAATTGGGCCTTGCTGAGAGAAGGAATTCCTCCAATACCGCCACTTCCGCCTGCGCTTTGTGCAGCAACCGCAAATGATGAGATTAATAAGATTACTGTGAGTCCAATTCTTCCTAGCATATTTTCACCATTGATCCCTTGATTCTAAACTTACTGCTCGATACGTAGAGAAGTACTCCATCAAGCAACATTTGATCATCTAGAACGCCTTTCCCTTCCTCTTTTTTAGTCGCTATTAATAGAAATCATAGTTGAAAATCGATGGCTTGCTGTTAGTTGGCTAGGTCAATGGCACCCTCTGGGTAGTAGGTGGCCTCATCACTTGTTCAGTGACAAAAGTTGCTTCTATCTCAGTAATCCTTTGAAATGTCACTCAAGACTTAAGATAGATAGCAGTATATTTTTCTTTTCTGGATCAACATATTGTTCAAAATGCTCTATCAAATAAGCCAACTTAGGCGCGATCTTGCACTGGGAAAATGGTCGACTGGGGTGTGAGTAATAGTAATTCTGTTGATGTTGTGGACAGGGGGTAAAGTTATCAAACATCAACACTTGAGTGATAATCTCGTTTTGAAAATTCGTTTGATTAACCTCTATCGCCCGACAGGCCCTTTGGTAATCTTTATCATTAGTGGCATAAACAGCGGAAGGATAACGCCGGCGAAAGCGGTGTGAACTGCAGCAGTGGTGGGTATGAAGGTGAACCGTCACCAAGGCGTTAATATCGATAACGTTCGGCTTAAAAATCACCGCCACCGCTTCATAAGTACTTGATTGACCCAATGCTTGCACCCAACCCTGAGTAGCGCTTACAACCCCGTTAAGTGATTGAAATACGGCTTCCATGCACCAGTAACAGGTTCCTGACAAATAGATTTCTTGTACACCTTTTGGCAAACCATACCACCTCTTAGTTGCTCAACGCTGCAGTGAGAGCCGGTGATTACACATTTTCCTAGTATAGAGGTTCGATCCTTCGCAGGTTAAGCCTCTTAGATTTAATGCTCAAGAATGAAAACATCTAGTCTGTTCATATGCGTTTCACAAACCCTGACTAGGCTTACCAGCTATTCAAATCCTGTTGTTGTATTCAAGAGAAACAATGAAAAAGCTAAGCCAAAACTGGGACTCAATTGAGTGGGTTCTTACTGATGTCGATGATACGCTGACCTGTCATGGTCACCTCCCCTCGCAAACCTTGCAAGCGTTGCAGGCGCTGCGTGATGCGGGTAAGAAAGTGGTTGCGGTCACGGGGGCCTGCGCTGGCTGGGGCGATCATATCGCTCAGTTGTGGCCAGTTGACGCCGTTCTGGCCGAAAATGGCGCGGTGATTATGGAAAAAAAGGATGGCTATCTTGTTCGACATGGCTTAACCGACATGGCCGAGCTTGCGCGAAAGCAAGGACAATTAAAGGCGCAGATTGGCGAAATCCTCAAATCTTATCCAGGCCTTGAGTTCACCCTAGATCAAGCCTACCGAGTGTGTGAGGTGGCTATTGATATCGGCCAAAACCGCCCTGCGGTTGATCCCAATATTGTTGAGCAGGTCGTGGACGATATCCACCAGCTGGGTGCCAATGCGACCGCAAGCTCGATTCATATTAATGCTTGGTATGGTGAGCATTCTAAACGCATTACTGCTGAGTATTTTCTCAAGCAGCAGGGGCTAAGCGATGAACAAATCCTTACCCAATGTTGTTATGTCGGAGACTCACCCAATGATGTCGCCATGTTCGCCTGGCTGCCAAACAGTATTGGTGTTGCTAACATAGAGAAGTACTGGGATAAGCTAACCCATAAGCCTGCGATTGTGATGAGCAAGCCTGGCGGCTACGGCTTCGCTGAATTTGCTGAGCTATTGCTCGCGCATCAAAACGCAGCTCGTCAGAGATGAGCTCAACAAAGTCATTGTATTGGGGGAAATACTCTTCCCCCACTCACTCTGGGCTTGGCTCAGATAGCACCGGCTCATCAAGACGAAAAAGGTAGCGCCCTGCCCTATCGCAACTCGAACACGCGGCATGTAACGGAGACTCAAACTCATCGATGTAACGAAACCCAACCCGCTCATAGAAGCGCCCTGCTTCAACAACGTTGGCTTCAACACTGACTCGGTCAACTCCACGCTGAGCACAACTATTGAGAAACGCCTTCACCATATGCGACCCAATTCCTTGGCCTTGAAACTCGGGGGCAATCACAAACAGCAGCACCTCACTCCCCCAATCTTTGCATAAAGACCTGCGGTTCAGGCTGTGTTGCGAAATCCGTTTAAAAACATCTTTTTTCCGCTGCCGAGCTTCACCAGGTAAACACCATAGTTTTACCAGCTTCCCCAAGCTTTGCATCGAGTAACCAAAGGATGGTTTTTTCTGCCTTGCACGACGATTATTGCCAAAGATAAAGCCAACAACTTGGCCATTGGCCTCTGCCACCAAACTGAAATTACTCATCTGCGGAGCGCCAGACGTGTAAAAATAGGCCATTAACTTAGCTAATGAGTCAGGTGCAAAGTGCTGCTCAAATTGCCACGCTTGGCTGACTAGTCGCTCACAATCTGAGTAATCCCTGGGTTGGTATTGTCGATAGCGTACCTTGTTCCTTGTAGTCATAACACTTCCCCACTACAGATTAGACTACCGACAATTTAATCAACTGCGTTACAAAAAGTAAATAACTGATATTACTTTATTTAATCCGGTTAACGCACTGGATGTTCAAGTTGTGAGGTGGGAACAAATCGACCCGATATTGAATAGGGCATCGACAAATACAACAGCGTAAGGCCCCTTCCCACCTGACAGATTTCAGCTAAACATTGATCAACTTAGCTTTCTCAATCTCAAACTCTTCTTGGGTAAGAGCGCCTTTTTCTAGTAATTCATGTAACTGAGTGATCTGATCAATATTCGACTGAGTCCGGCTTTGCTCTGCGTTAATTTGCCGCTCAGCCTCGGCCTCTAGCGCGTACATGCTCTCACTCTGATCAGAGGAGAGTTTTGTGGGCGAAATATGTGCCCAAATCACAGCAGCCAAGGTCAAGAATGGAACAAACAGACCCGCAACAGCTAAGATCAGTATCGCAGATTTGTAAGGGTGATTGTTCACCGTAGCAACGTGCTTTGCCCATAGGATCATTAAGATATTTATTATCAGTACAAATACAAATGCGATCATAATAAAGTCCTTTTGTTAACGATGAAATTTGACAGCGCGTTACGGGCTACTGCCATAGGGGTAAGATAAATTGCGCCTGTTTTTGGCACTGTTCAAACGCCTGTTTCTCGGTTTTTAAACTGCCCAATTCACCAATACTCATAGGAATATATATTGGGCTGATTAGGGCAATATCGCGCTCGATTAGGGTGCCATCACTAACAATGTCCCCATCTTTGACTGCCAAAAAATAGGTTTGCATCGAGAAGACCAAGTGACGCCCTCTCCCTCGACCATAACCAAAGAACGCCCCGGTCTGATGAATGGCAAATCCAAGCTGATCGGGCTCAAACTGCTTCCCTGGTGGCAAAAAGTGCAGATACGCATTTTGTCGACCCGCATAGGTGACCGCGTAACGCTTTGAGTACCAAGGACTATTACGATCATAGAAGGGCGTTGTTTCAAGTTGCGTCTTGTTTAAATCAACTTTAATCTCCGCCCCACCGGCGCGCACTTTGTGCGGTTTGTGATTATCATAGCGCCAAAGCATCGCGCAGACCTCGCCACTGAATGACTTAACCGAAGAATAAAAAAGAGAGTCATTGAGGATCCGACTTTTGTCTTCCCACGGATTTTTCAGCTTCATGTCCTTATAGTAAGCGTGGAGTTGATTAAAGCTTTGGCGGCTGACCGGATAGAGACGATCGGATTCGATCGCATTAACATAAAACTGCCCCGGACCGGTTGCAGACAGTTTGGCATAATCATGTGCATGGGCTGCGAGACTAAAAGACACAACCAGAATAGCTAGCAAGGAACGTTTGTGCATCACTCACCTCATGGGCAATATCCATTTGTAGGGCGGCTCGTACAACCTTGAGCAGGGTTCACCGACTAGATTAGCAGCTATTGTTCGGTAAAATTGCTACGGCTTTCAAAAAAGCAGAGTCGGGAGGCGAGATCGGGCTTTGCCCTGCGAGAGGCGAGGGGTTTCTCTGTCGCTGTAGGTTCTTTAGACCAAGTATATTCCACACTATCCTTTCAAAACAAAATACAGTGCAGATGAGTGCGGCTTCTAAACGCTTTGGGTGACTTTCCGCGTTCACATCTCGCTTCTCGCAGCAAAGCGATCTCGCCTCTCGCCTCTTTACCTCAAGGGAAAAGAAAGCGCCGACCAAAAGGTCAGCGCTAAAATAAACCTATACCAAATAAGGTAAATTACATGGTGCATTGATCCGGGTCGCTGCCCTGCTCGACGCCTTCTTCAATCACGTCTACCGCTTCTTGGTCTGTCACTGAAGAGAGTAGTTTGCCGATCACTTCTTGTGCTGTTGTTTCTGAAGAGGCTCCAACCAAGCAGCTATAAGCATTAGCTACTTTATCTTTCACAGCCGCCAAGGCCGAGAGGTCAGTGAAATCCGTTGCCAGCACTTCTTGGACGGCCTCGCCTAGCGCCTTGACCTGCTCTCCTGCATCGCCAAACTGTGTCAAATCCAAGCTTTCTAAATCAAAGCCCTCAACGGTTTCTTTCACTGTTTCAACCATTTGAGTCGCCGATTCTTTTGCCTCTTCCATGGTATTTGATGAGTCCTCACAGCCGACTAAGGCTAGTGTGACGACACCCACTGCTAAGATATAGTTTTTCATTGTTTCACCCTTTAAATCATTTAATGAGTGATATAACCATAGCAGTATTCACGCAACTCCCGCGATAAAGTCAACATGATTGGGGTAGCACAGCAGCCTTTGCTGCCTTGTCGCGATTTCGAGACGCAGGTGCAAAGCATCTAGCCTTGCACCTACTTGCTGTCTTCCTATCGCTTTATTGCGTCACAAAGTTGAGCGGGTAGATCTCTTTGCTGTGCATTTTTCCATCACTTGCAGTGAAGGTAGCTCTGAGTAAGTAGAAATGCCCCTCCGGCAGTTCACTGGTTGGCACTACCCCATCGAGTGGTACAGTAAATTTGAGTTTGCCAGATTCAGTGTCGATCGCCTCAGGCTCAACTAAGACAATGTCCCGTGCCGGCATCCACTTACTCTCAAAATGGCGCAGCCATACTCTCAATCCGCCCTCATCAGCCGAGATCACGGTATTTTCACTACCCGCATGATACTCAACCTCAAGCTCTAAGCTTTCGCCAATTTCTAGCGGTTGGTTGGCGAAAATGTCGCTATTGATTATGTTGGCAAAGCCCTGAACGTCCGGCTCAATGTTCAGTACTAACTCACTGCTAATATCGCTATTAGCTTTTGAGCTCGCACTGATGATCACCTTGCCCGCTTTCAGCGCAGTCACCTCACCTGCCTGGGAAACCTCAGCAATACCATTATCACTGCTGCGCCAAACAATATTGGCGTCATCGGGTTGGCTTGGCGAGACAGCCAAAGAAAGCTCTTGGCTACGCCCTGCAATCATGCTGTCTTGCTCTGCCGTTAACGTTATCGCCTCAAGCGGACGCGGTGTCCACTCTACGAGCTTGAGCTCAACCGCAGCTTGTTGCGAGTTGACCTGACTTAGCGCGATGATGATCGCAGATTCGCCGACCTGTCCCGTCGCGGTTACCACGCCTTTTTCATCGACCTTAAGCACGTCAGGATTACTACTCACCCATTGCACGCTGCTGTCTGCATTGAGTGGCGATAGTTGTACATCGAGCGCCATCTCAGTGCCAACGCGAATATCATCACTGATTGCGACGATGCGCAGCGACTCGGGATCTGGCACGTTAGTATCTACTAAACGATTGACCTGCTTATCACTAAACTGCATCGTTTCACCATTACGCCAAGTCACTGTGATTGACTCAATGCTTTCAGCGCGATCCAGACCGAAGTGGACAATATTGAGTAAGCTTTGTGAGAACACCTCCCCTGCCGAGCCAACACGTTTACGCCACACATTATCGGCTGTTTTAACCTCAACGGTGGCCGCTAACGGATCGATATTGTCACGAGGGGAGTACCCTACTCGCACCAGACTAAAGTTGCCCACATCCTCAGACTGATTACTGTAGAGGTACCACTCGCCAAACTCACTGCCGCTCAGGATGTCCACTTGACCGCTGAGATCGAAGTCAAAGGCTTGTCCCATGTCACCATAGCCCGGGCCACCTACATCATTTGCGCCATGCATGGTCACGGTCTCAAGGCGATCGCCATTGTTGAGCAACATCAAATCAGAGATGCGATGGTTAACATTACCCCAGCGGTAAACCAACAGATCTTGACGGCCATTGTTGTTGAAATCGCCTGTCGTTACCCCCTGAGCATTGCCCCCAGTTGGTACATGCCACTCCTTGGACACATCGACAAACTTATCGCCGTCGTTACGCAATAAATAATCGCGCAAGTTACGATTTTCTGGTTCAAAGTCAAGTTCGTAGGAGGTCACGCCAGTCAGATTGAATTTGTAGGCCCAAAAGATATCGCCTTTTCTCACCAAGGCAGCACGCCACTGGCCATCACCTAAATGACCAAAGTATACCCCATTGGCATTAATATCATCTGGCCAGCCCTCAGCATCGGCCGCACTGAACTCAAACTCACCGCCAGAAGGTACTGCGGTGGCATTTTTGTCAGCGCCTAGGTAGATAGGGTAATCCTTGCCGCGGAAGCCAAACTGACCAAGGAAATAGTAATTATCCAGTTTAAGTGGACCATCGGCAGTAAACTGCCATTGCTCGCCGCCCATGTAAGGACGCGGCTTAATAGAGAACTGTTTTAGCTCGGGATCAAAGTCCACCGAAGGTGCTTCCCCACGGCCATGCTCAAACTCTTTACCACGAGCAAAATAGAGGTCTTTACGCCCATTGTTATTGATATCGACATCCACTACCGCAGAGATCTGTTTGGCCTCGATCAACTCTCGAGGAAACTGATCCGTGATCTCAGTAAAGGTGAAATCGCCGTTGCCTTGCCATACCGACATTGGGTGAGAGTGACCATAAAGGATCAAATCATCAATGCCATCGTTATTGAGGTCAGTGATCAACGCGCGCTCAGGACGCTGCGCCTCAACGCCTTCTACTGACACTAACTCAAATCGACCGTCACCTAGATTCTTATAGAAGTGGTGCTGTGGCTTTTCGTTGTATAAGCCCCGCTCGTTGATCAATACGAAATCGAGCAAGCCATTGCCATTAAAATCGCCCCACTTTGAACCACGCCCACGTGCACCACGCTCAATACCCACATCACCAGTGTACATAACAAACTCGCCACCATTGTTGTAGTAGAAGTTGGTACGTGATGGATTGCGACCGTTACCGCCACCTTGCGATAAGATCAAATCAAGCTCACCGGTATTGTTGTAATCAGCAAATGAGGTACCGTGCAGATCATGCATATACCAACGTGACAAATCTTTGTGGTGCTTGGTCACCGTGCCATCGCCATTGTTCCAGTACAGTTTACTGGTCTCGTCATTGTGGTTGTTGACAACAAAATCGTAATAGCCGTTATTGTTGATATCGGCGATTGACGGCCCACCGTATTTTAGCGAGCTGACCTTGTCGATCCCTGCTTGGACAGAGATATCCTTATATTTAGGGATAACGACGTTGTTGACATCCACCACGGTTATCGAGCTCACTTTAACGTCTGATGTAAGCGATTTAACCTCAAATATCACCTCGCCCAACTGCTCAAAACGCACCAGGGCCGACAAAGATTGCTTCCCTTTGCGAGGAACATTCAGGTTATCGATAAGTAAACGACCATTGGCATAGACACTGAGCGTTGCGTACTCACCTATATTGTCTAAGTCAATGTCTATACGCTTGGTTTGTAAACCAGAAAGTTCTTGTTGGAACTGAGCGGGAACGCCTGGGCTCACCAGGATATCGCTCGCTAACCGCTGCTCAGAAGCCGCTAAGACTTGGGATGCGCTCGCAAAATAAGCGAGAGCAAATAACACACTCTTAAATCGAGCCCCGTACATAATCACTCCTTGTTTGGCTTCGCTCGCGCCTAGAGGCAGACCCTAGGTTCCACCTCATCTTTGCATTACCACGCTAGCGAAGAGTCTGTTACTTGAATGAGTACAGTAAAACCCATCCATTATGTTGGGATAGATGCTGTACCTAAGTCTTGGTGACCCCCACCAAGACTTAGGTACAAAAAGGAGAGTACGGTGGCGAATACCACTGCTTATAGGTATCGATTCGCCCCGTACTCATATTTTTATCTTTTCACACTCAGTCAGCCCAACGACTCCAATTCGAGGGGCTGACATTAGGGCTACCTATTTAGCAATAAAGTTGATCGCATTGATATCATCGCTGTAGGCAGTACCATCACTTGCGGTAAAGGTGGCACGTAGTGAGTAGAAGTCCCCTTCTGGCAGCTCGCTGGTTGGCACCACCTCTTCAAGTGGAATGCTCACGACTAGCTTGCCAGATTCGGTATTGATCGCTTCAGCTTGAGGCAAGACAACATCTTTGCGCGGCACCGTGCGGTTACCCAATTTTCTAAAGCGACGTAACCACACTCGAACACCGCCTTCGTCGGCTGAGATCACCTTGTTACCAGTACCGGCATGGTATTCAAACTCCAGTTCGATGCTGTCGGCAATTTCAAGCGGCTGTTTCAAGGCCTCGCGGTTAACAATGTTGGCAAAGCCCTGAATATTCGGCTCAACCTTAAGTTTAACCTGGCTAACAATTTGGTCGTTGGCTTTTGATGTCGCACTGATTGCCACCTCACCGGCTTTAATCGCGGTCACCTGACCGTCAGCATCGACCTTCGCGATAGAGCTATCACTGCTGCTCCATACTACACGCTCATCATCAGACTGAACCGGCTGTAAATCCAGCGTCAAGGCTTGGCTATCACCCTCTATCATCACGGTCTGCTCAGCATTGACTTGGATAGTTTCAAGCTCACGTGGCGTCCAGTCGACGACCGTTAGAGTGTACTCTGCCACTTCACCATTGATCTCACTAGCGGCGGTAATGACCGCAGATTTACCTACGCGACCGACTCCGCTCACCACACCAGATTGATCAACCTTAACCACACTCTCATCGCTACTTGACCACACCACGCTGTCATCAGCATTGACTGGCTTGGTCGCCAAACCTAGCTGCATCTCAGCGCCATAACGAAGGTCATCACTGATTGAGACAATCGACAGTGCTTTGGGATCAGGTTTGTTGGTATCGACATACTGATTGACGGGACGGTTGGCAAACTCCATCGTCTCGCCGTTACGCCAAGTAACCTTGATAGACTCAACCTCTTTTGCGTCTGCCAAGCCAAAATGAACAATACTTAGCGTGCTTTGTGAGAAGACCTCACCCGCCGAGCCCACGCGCTTGTGCCACACGTTATCTGCAGTCTTCAGCTCAACCTTAGCGGCAATCGGGTCGATATTATCGCGCGGTGAATAACCGACGCGCACTGTGGTGTAATTACCAAGGCCTGGGGTTTGGTTACTGTAGAGATACCACTGGCCATGCTCAGCGCCGCTCAGGATGTCCACTTGACCACTGTTATCGAAATCAAACGCTTGACCCATGTCACCGAAGCCAGGACCGCCAACATCGTTGGCACCATGCATCGTCACAGCCTCAAAGCGACCTTTATTGTTGAGCAGCATCATGTCTGACACGCGGTGGTTAAGGCTACCCCAGCGATAGATCAGCAGATCTTGTTGACCATTGTTGTTAAAGTCACCAGTGGTCACACCCTGAGACGCGCCGCCTTTAGGCAGGTTCCACTCTTGCGTAACATCAACAAACTTATCGCCATCATTACGCACCAAGAAGTCTTGGTAGTTGCGGTTTATCGGGTCAAAATCGATGTCGTAAGAGGTCACGCCATTGAGTTTAAAGCGGTAAGAGAAAAAGCGTGCCCCGGTTCTAACCAGCGCTGCACGCCATTGGCCATTACCCAGATAACCAAAGTATGCGCCATCTTCACTGATGTCTTCTGGCCAACCAAGAGCCGCCTCTGGGGATAATTCAAGCTCCTCTTTAGAGGCAAGTACAGTCGTATTTTTGTCCTTACCTAGGAAGATTGGGTAATCTTCACCAACAAACGGCCAGCGACCAAGGAAGTAGTAGTTATCAAGTTTCACATTGCCTGGGGCGCTAAACGTCCACTCCTCACTACCCGGTGCAGGTCTTGCCGCGATTGAGAACTGCTGAAGCTCTGGGTCAAAATCCACCAGCGGTGCGATACCGTAGTTGGTACCACGGGCAAAATACAGATCGCGGCGACCATTATTGTTGATATCCACATCAACCACAGCGGTGATGTTGGTCGCTTCCCTCAACTCTTGCGGGAACTGGTCAGTGATCTCGGTAAACGAGAAGTCTTCATTACCCAACCAAACCGAAAGATTGTGGTGCAGATCAAAGAAGATCAAATCATCAATACCATCGTTATTGAGATCCGTGACAAGCGCACGCGAAGAGACGACAGACTGAATACCCTCAACGTCCATCATCTCAAACTTGCCATCACCCAAGTTTTTGTAAAAATGATGCTGAGGAGTTTCCCCGTACAGACCACGCTCGTTGATCAACACCAAATCCAACAATCCATTGTTGTTGATATCCATCCACTTAGAGCCACGACCTCGCGCCCCACGCTGGATACCTACATCGCCCGTATACATCACCAGCTTGCCATCTTTGTTACGATAGAAGTTCGCTCGCGAAGGATTGCGGCCGTTACCGCCACCCTGGGCTAGCAACAGGTCCATGCTACCGGTATTGTTGTAGTCACCAAACGACGTGCCATGCAGGTCATGCATAAACCATCTTGCGAGGTTTTTTTCGTGCTTGGTTACCGTACCGTCACCGTTGTTCCAGTACAATTTGCTCGACTCATCGTTGTGGTTATTGACCGTAAAGTCGTAAAAGCCGTTGTTGTTAATATCTGCAACCGACGGACCACCATATTTGAGCGAGTTAACTTTATCGATACCCGCTTGCACAGAGATATCTTTGTACTGCGGGATCACAACACTATCGACCTCTTCGACGGTGATCTTGTTGATTGTCACGTCAGACGACAGTGCTTTGACCCGGAACTTAACGTCACCCATCTGATCAAATCGCACCAGCGCCTGCAGGGTTTGTTGACCCTTGTTCGGTACATCCAAACTATCAATGATCAACTCGTCATTGGCAAAAATACTCAGTGTTGCGTACTCACCACCGTTATCAACATCAATACTGAGTCGCTTGGTCTGCTCACCAGCTAACACTTGGCTAAACTCGACGGGTTGATCGCGAGTCACTAATAAATCTTTTACCAGTAAGTCACCTGCTAACGCCGATGTTGATAGCAAGGTCGCAGAGCACACTAATGGGATAAGAAAACCCTTAGGCCGATACTTATACATAGAAACCTCTAATCGTCATAATATTGTCCGTAACTTTCATAACTTCACATTAATTTGTATAAATTTTTTCTATCACTCGTTGTCATCTCGAGCGTTTAATTTTGTAGGAAGTAGCTGTAGGCAACGTCCTCAAATTCTTTGATATCCTCATGCCCATGCTCGGGATAGATCAGGATATTCTTATCGCTAGTCACCTGATCAAACACCGCCATCTGCGTTTTAGGTGGACAAACATCATCTTGCATCGTCACTGCACCGAGCAACGAATTGCAAAGCAGCGGCGCAAAATTTTGCACATCGATGTAATCGAGCGCTGATAACACGGTTTCGCGCGTTGTCTGAGCGGCATCATTAAATTTGAAATATTGATTGATTTCAAAATAGGGAGAGTTAGTTAAATGCATGTCGATAACAGAGGCAAAGTCTGCCAAAAAAGGGTGAACCGATACGGTTTTGCTGATTTTTTGCGACAGCACCGCCGCCACGATCGATAGCGCACCACCTTGAGAGGTGCCGTAGGTGTACATTCGGCTCGGGTCAATCGTTGGCATGTTTGAAACCAGCGACACCAGTTGATAACAATCTTGGTAAACTCGCTTAAAATGCAGGTTCTGTGCACCCTGTTCAATCCCTCGCATGAGTTGACCGAAATTGTCCCGAGCCAGCCGTTCTTCTCCCATCATAGACCGCCCTTGCTGACCGCGAACATCCATAGCAAAAACACTAAAGCCTGCCGAGGCCCATCTCATCAACTGGCTCCACGATGGCGATGCCTCTCCATAGCCATGAAACACAAATATCACCGGACACGGCGAAGACTCACTTTCCCAACTCTGAACGTATTTAGCGTATATTTGACCACCATTCACACCACTGAAGCGAAGTTCACGACATTTGTGTACTGGGTGATTAAAGCTTGCCTCAGAGATCTGATAGTCCGATCGCAGCGCGTCGACCTCAGCTTTAGCGGCTTGCCAAAACTGGGAAAAATCCATCTCTTGTCGATGGTTACCCATGTGGCAATGGATGTGAGTTATTGGCTGTTTGGTCATGTTCATCGTCTCCCCCCTGCCAACAAATTACTCGGTTAAGGGGCAAATGTATTGTCACTGACGTGCAAGGAGTTGACTCTAATTGACGTTTGAAGGGGATTGTGACCGCAATCACGGACAGATTTTATGTGGAATGGGATAACAAACGCTCTCAAATAACTACGTCTCAAATAACAACGTCTCAAATAACAACGATTGCCCAATGGAAGCCAAAAGCGAAATTCACTTTGATCAAGAGCGCCATCTGAATAAACTGCGCTACTCAAGCCGCCTGTTTGACAATCCCTATCATTTTCATGATTCCGTAGAGATTGCGTATATTATCCAAGGTAGCGGTACATTAATCTCAGGTAAGGAAGTGTTTCATTATCAACCCAACGATCTGATTTTTATCTCGTCTAAACTGCCCCACCGCTTTATCACTGATAATCAATCAAGCTGGGCGACCTCCCTGCTGGTTCAGTTTTCACCAGATCTCTTTAGTGAGGCATTGTTATCACTGGATGCGTTTAAATCACTTAATAAGCTGTTAAACAACCAGTGGTGTACCTTCATTAAATCCACTCAAGATAAAGAGTTGCTGCAGCACATGGAGACACTCATTGAGACAGAGTCGAGTGAGGTGATGTCGAGCCTGATAGCCGTTCTCGAGTATATAGCCAAGGATTTAGACTCCTACTCGACTCAAGAAGATGGCCAATATACTTTTGAAGTCAGTCGGGTAGATCCGGTGCTCACCTGGCTAAGATCCAATTACCGTCAAGAGATCACCACCACGCAGCTCGCAAAAATTGTCAGCATGGATACATCATCGTTTTGCCGCCAGTTTAAATCCGCGACTGGGATGACAGTACGTGAATACACCAATCAGTTGCGTATTACCGACGCGTACTCCCAACTTATTAGCACCAACCGCTCGATAAGCGATATTGCCTTTGACGTTGGTTACGCCTCATCGCCAGTGTTTTGCCGGAATTTTAGAAAAGTATTTGGTGTGTCAGCCACGACGGTGCGCCAATGCTATTTATAGTATTGCTTGGGCTTGCTATTGCATTATGACCAAATGTTAATTACAGGGGTGACCAAAATCTTGAGTAATGGGCTCGAGATTTACGATGTAATCCATCCCAAGTCTTCCGGGGATAATGCAAGCTTGAAGCTGTGTGTTCACGGGGTAATCATAGTATTTTCTTCGCACTTGGGCGGTTGAAGCCCCATTCGAAATCACCAGCAAATCTGCATTATTTTTACGTGGGATCACCTTGATAACCTGAACCTGACTCACGTAGGCACTCGCGGTATCACCCATTTTGTTGAACTTTGATGGAAAATAGACACATGCCCAGATCAAAATTAAGAACACCGCTGCTCTGAGAAAATTATTTTTGTCATAAGGTTGGGATGAGTACGGGCGAAAAGCATTGTGTGTTGAGCGACGATTTTTCAAGTGTCTAGCTAGGGATAATAACCCATAGAGAAAAATGAAAAACACACCAAAAATTGACACATATTCTTCATTAAACACACCATGGTTGATAGCATCACTAATAAGGAACGGCAAAAAAGGTAACACTAAACAACCTATGATCTCTCTTAGTTTGAGATTGAAACTATAAATAAGATCACTTAATTTCCTATTACCTCGATAACCTCTATCAACACTAGAACTACCCCATCGTTTAAACATCACAACTACCAAACAACACCTATATGTCCAAGTAACGGACATACTAAACCATTATTTATACATCCACCATAAAGATAAAACAGTAGTTTAAAAAACAGACAGAACGTTTTTTTCTCGTCAACACCATGGACTCAACAGAGCTAATCGTCTCTGCATCCCTGACTTCTGCGCAAAATCAGTATCGTGACTAACCAAACACCTTTAGCTAACCGAGAGAACTTAACGCAAGTTTGACCGCATAGAAATCCACCCTATCAATTGAAGCAACCTACTAGCTTAGGCAAGGCTGTAATTAAGTATGAATAGAGGCTGTGTTTAAGGTGTGCTCGCATAGTAGCAATAACTCTATCGCACTATAGGGGAAGTGAGAAAATGGTGCCCAAGCCAACCTAGGCTGCTCGGGCACTCTTTATCAAAATTAATCAACCCATATATCTGTTGAAGCAAATTTCGTCTTCAGGAACTCCCCATGGGCTCGGAGCGCATTGACATCGTCAGTCAACAACTCGCCAAGGATCTCTTCCAGTGCCTTGTCGAGAATGACCAACTGTTCAACTAGCTCATCTCGTGAGGTTTTTCCACTTTGTAGCGTATGAAAACGTGCATAAGCGGGAGGCAGTCGCAAGTAACTCGATAACATATCGGGCAAATACGTGGTAATGACCTGTTTGACCGTATGGACATCATGATTAAAGACGGCCATGCGTTCCATTAAGGGCAATATCTGATCCACCTTATTGCGGATGTTTTCCAGTGGTTGCTTCACTTGATCTGAAAGACGCTCTTTCGCATTATCCAGCAGCCTGTTGAGTTGCATAGATAATTCATCTGCATCCATCTGATGACTGAGTTCAACCTTTAGTGCTTTGTTTTCGGGTGTGAGCAATACGCCCACACCATAGCTACCCACTACAATAAACAACCACCAGTTAGCGATGAGGCCAACAAAAAAAGCAAGCAGTGCCAGTAACCCCAAACAGCAGCCCACTAAGTGGGGCGTGCTGTAGAGATAGAGCATCAACTTTTGCTGCTTTGAACGAGGCATTATTGATAGCCCCGAATTTGCTTCATCACATAGGTTAACGAGTGCTTACGGGCATCAAAATTTCGCCCACCGGTGATCTCTGACACCCGGGTCATTTCACGCTCGTTCGACTCGCCAAACAGGATTGGGAAGGTACGTACATTCGCGAGATCTTGTTCCTGCTGTGCATACCAATCTTGGAAATGCCGGAGCGTACGGCCATGATTGTTGTCGCCATCAGTCATCAGTACGATTGAGAACATACGATCTGAATCCTCTTTGGCTTTCATCTCAGCGATTTCGTAAGCTTTGATCAACGCATCATAAATCGCGGTTCCACGATTTGCATTCAAACCATTGACGTAGTCTTTAATTTCTTGCAATGACTCGTCGCCCTCGACCTCAAAGAACGCCGGAGCCATCACACGATCATTAAATGGGATCATTATGACATGTTCGCGATGACGGAATTGAGTGAACTGACCACTGACACTGGTATCATTGCCCGATAGGCTTAGCAGTGCAGAGCGAAGTTGATCCATGCGTCCATCCCAGTTCATTGACCCGCTCAAATCTAGAACAAAAATAGACGTATTCGGCTTTTTGTGTTCGTTGAGGTAGCTAAACAACAGCTCATTTACGGTGTCAATGTCTGCAGGAAAAGGCAGCTCCATTAAATAGCGCTGTGAGAAGCTGCTGTTCAGCTTCACAGCTGGTACAACCGGTCTACGGAATGTCTCATCCATAAGCCACTGCTGTGTCTCTTCCGACTTTAGGTAGTCGACAAGTAAATCAAAGGCATCACGCTTTTGTTCATTGATCAGCAACAGTGGGTAATCTGCGGTCACCACACCGTCAGTCGGATAGACGGGAATCAGCTTTTCCTCTAGCTCATTAGATTGGTTCATCGAAAGGATCACACTCTCGTAGTTGAACAAACCAGCCAGAGTATCTTGGTCGCGAACATACGCCTCAGCCAACCAACCAGAGCTGCCAGATACCAGCGCCTGACCACTGAAAAATGCCTCGAGTTTTTCAGTATCTAATGACTCGACGGTAATCACATCACTAGAGTTTGAGAACGCCGCCTGCACGCCAAGCACTGCGGAAAAACCAGAGTTGGATGCGGTAGGATCGGTCATTCCATAATTGAACTCACCACTGCGGGTCTTTTCGGCAATATCCGCCCAAGTAACAGGCTTACTGTCCCAGCCCCACTGTTTCGCTAAGCTCTCTTTAACAGCCGGTATCACCGGTGACAAGCCAATACGCTCTGAAGCCTGAATCACTTTGTCATTGCCTTGCAGCAAGCTTAAGTATTTCGCGTGCGAGAACCAAGCAAGATCGTAGTCCTCACCGCTAACCAGAGCTTCTGCACCGTCAAGCGTACCTATGTACTTGAACTCAATCGAGATCCCGGTTTTATTGCGAATGTCACCTAATTTGGGCTCTAAATCCGCAAGCTCAGAACCCGCGAGTATGGTGATGGTTTGTTGAACACGCGGCGCTTCACTATTACAGCCATTGATAAGCAATAGGCAGCTCAACGATACTAGCGCCAAGCCAATTTTCTTAAACATTGTTGATTCCTTAAATATTCAGCGCTGGTGCAACGGAGTTTGGATTACTAGACTCTGATGCCACCTGAGCCAAGAATGGTTTGGACTTTTCTAGTCCCTCAGTCAGCACATTGACACTTTCTTTCATATTGTTCAGCGCTTCGGCCTTATAGGTAGAGATATCTTCAAACGTCGCATAGATATCGCTAAATGCGCTTTGAAGCTTATCAAGATCAATGGTTGTGCTGCTCGCCTGCTGATGAATTTCAGATGCCTGCTGGCGTAACATGCTTGCGGTTCCTGCCACTAAGTCACCCGTCGTCTTGTTGAGCGCGTTAATCTGATCCAACACCAGTTTCTGATTACTCAGGGCTTGGGCAACAATCACCGCTGTGCGCAGAGCGCTGACTGTGGTCGAGGTTGCGCGGTCAACACCTTTGATTAGCTCGAGATTGTTTTTGCGCACCAGATCAAGGGCAAGATAGCCTTGAACGGTGGTCGCCATTTGAGTGAGAAGATCTTGAACCTTCTGGCGGACATAAAACAAAACCTCATCACGCACAACGCGGGCTTTTTCTGGATCTTGGCTTTCAAGCGCCGCTACTTGGCTCTCTAGCTGCTTGTCCAGCTCTTTACCCATGTAGATGTAGCCTTCAATTTTACCCATCAGTGCCCACAACTCGGCCTTTTCGATCTCAATCGCGCTATTGTCTTTGCGCAGTTCATCTTGTCCGTTAAGCAAGCCTTCGATAATGGCATTGATATGCGCCTGCGAAGACTGATACTTACGAAAATACGCTTTAAGATGATTACCGTAAGGGATCAAGCCGAGTAGTTTTCTCGGCGACAACAAGCTTGCCCCCTGTTTGCTTGGGTCAAGATCCTCAATGGTGTCTCGCAAATCGATGAGCTTTAATCCCACCGGTGATGTATCACCCAAATTACTGGTTGCGGCAGCAGGACGCGCCAAGAAGCGATTCGACATGCCCGCCGCCTGCCTAATCTCCTGATTGCCCATAGCATGAACGGCATCTACCTGGCTTTTAAAGTCCTGGTCCATAATCGACTTTTCGACGATAGTCTTGGTCACCAAACTGGCCTTCACTAACAGGTTTTCTTTTTGATCATCTGTTAGCGGAACCATTCCCGCTGCTTTTTCTTTCTCAACCACTGGCACGGCTGCCGGTGGTGTCAGGGTAATTTCGGCCATAGCCATTTCCTTACAACTTTTTAGTCAATCTATTTTTTTAGTGGGTGGGAGTACCGACAACTGAGTCGATCATATATTCCAGCAATTCAAATGTCGGTGGCTCGATAACATTGAACAGCTGCGATGGAATAGTGACGTCATTTTCAGCGATGAACTCGCGGAATAAAGCGACATTTTGCGGACGCATACCATAACGCACCGCCATACGTTGAATATCCTCATCATCAACCAACGCTTGCCCTAAGCGCTCTCCCTCTGGCGACAGGGGTAAAAATACATGGCGTGAGAAAATGGTCGGCTCTGGGTATAGCAGTACCATGTCGTCGGTCAACGCTGAGTTTGGCTTAACCATCTCCTCGATAAACTGAGATTCATACATCATCAACATAGAAACCGCCCCAGGTCCCATATTGAGATAAGATTGAAACGGAATCGCGGATGATTGCTCGGTAAAACCTTGTCGCGCAAATAACGCCTTTAACTCATCTAATTGCTTATCTGCCTGCCCACGGTTCTGCACAACTTGACTGTCGTTTAGAATATAACTGGCCAAAGAAAGATACATTGCCGCACTGTTTGAGCGACTGACATCCGTGGTAGTAACCAAAATTGACTTATTGACCGGGAATGCCTCGCTGTCCTCAAGTTCATTCCATCGAGTACGCGATATAATGAGCTCAAATAGCTTATTCATATCCAGCGCATAGTAGCCTGCTGGCTTTTTCTCAACGATCCCATTATTAATAAGAACTTCCGCAATAGGCTCCCAACTTGCAATCACCATTGGACTGTGAAACGCATTAATTGCATTTCTGATATTGTGCTCTTCTCTTATTTTTTGAGCGGCTGGCGACCCAGCGGGAAACGCAAAGTCGTAATTGGCTAAATCATAATTCGCAATCTCACGCGAGCCTGCACTCTCTACACGTGCACTAACCTGCTGTTTAGCCAACAAATCAGTAGTCTCTTCATCGCGGAAAAAGGGCAGTTTTTCTGAACCAGAAACACCCCTAACCTCAACTGTATTTCGCTTAGCAGATTGCTCATCAGCCGACATATATATGGCTGCACCCACACCAATAACCAACAACGCTGTTGTTATTTTGGCAGCAATTTTCATTAGGTATTCCTTTTACTTGCAAGTATTAATAACTATCGATATTTCTTAAAACAAGACGACGTAAACCTCCTGTTGATTAACCAGACCAGAAAGAAGTTAGATTAAATATTTATGACAGATTTTTTACGATAGCTAATAATTAACTTAACTCTTAGCTACCTAATCGTTCGCATCGCTGTACTATCAAAGCAAAGTACTGAACCTCGGACGTGTAATTTGATAAGGTAAATTACAATCATGGAGGGTAACGACATAACACATCAAAATAATGGTTAATTTTTGTCCGAGCAATTAGCTCACCCTATTGGAGTTATTGAGCTGTTAAATTTAAAGAGGAAAGGATGGGAATTTAGATGTAAAGTTAACCACTAGAAGGAAAAGTTAAGTCAAATCTAAGGAATAATTTCATTCAAAGCTTGGTAAAAATGATAGGTATAAAAAAGTTAGTAGCATTTATAACTCCTAGCTTAGTTAGATTACTTATCTTGCATGCATGATGCATCAACTACGAAACCGTGTTCACGCAAACTAGATATCACTGTTTATAAAGACACCCATATTTACGCTAAAGAACAATACCGTCCTATCGAATCAACAACGGTACGGGATACTGAATAGAAAAAGAGTCAAATATCAGACCAAAGCTATCATTAGAAGCATATTTCTGGTTATTGGGCAGTATTGTGCAAAAAGCTCGTCACCACTGCACTCATCAGCGGAAAGTCGAGCTTGATAAATGGACAGCTAAGCCGCTTTAAAGCATCGCCTGGCAACTCTAACGCCTTGCATCCGCTGCAAGCCGTGATGTCGCTGATATTGACGCAGAGACTTTTCACCGCCGATAGGTCCGGTGAACTCTTTTTCAAGCGAAATAATCAGAGATCCCCACACCGCTTCATCAATTCCTAATCTAGACAGAATCGGTGGCTGGAACTCAGCTATTGCCCCAGGTTTGTCTTCGCGTATAGCGCGACCACTGAAATCCACCAGTGACAGGTAATCTTCAAGCCGGAACGGCAGTCCTTCAGGCATATCCTGTCTAGGGTCACCGACAAAGGGGAATAAGGCTTCTGGTTGGCGCGGGTTGCAGCCGTCAGAGTCCTGAAGCGTATCCACCCTCGCCTTGATGCTGGTATATTCTGACTCTTCAGGGGTTCGCGCTATCTGGGCACGGACCGGGTTTAAATCGACATAGGCCATACAGGCCACTAAAGCGGCTTCGTCAAGCAGCGCTTGTGATTTAAAACGCCCTTCCCAAAATCGACCAGTGCACCCCTCTTCTCTGTTCGCTTGACGGGCTATGGTCTCATTGAGACTACGCATAAACCAGCTGATGTCATACAGACGCTGACGATAAACCTCAACAATATCCATAACCGCTTTCAATGACGCATCATCAAGCTGCTCCCCACTAAGATAGCGAGTGGTGAGCAATGTTCCTTTGTGCAATTGATGCCAGCGCTCCAAGACCTCATTCGCACTCCAGCCCAGAGCCGTTACCTGATTAACATGCAGCACCACGTGAGTATGATTACTCATCACCGCATACGAACAAACATCAATCGCGAACACACGCGCCAACTTAAGCAGACGCGCTTCAACCCAACCCCGCCGATGTTCATAACTCTTGCCGGTAATCTCATCAACGCCACATAAGTAGGCTCTGCGCACACAGCGCGAAACACAGTGATAGTAGGCCGTATCATCCAGACTAACTTGTTCAGAGCGAGCTTTGGGCATCGTGATTCTCCTAAGGCTTGAGCACTACTTCAGTGTAGGATAGGGTCGATAACTTCACCAGTATTATGGGTGTCATGATATATTCAATATATCACAGACAAGTGCTGTGTATCCACATTGAGGTTTGAACGGGTGCTCTATGAGAGTGTAATTTGGCGCTGCACCCCTGACTCCTGGGCAAAATCAGCATCATGACTGACCAAAATAAAGCCACCACGGTAGTTGGCGAGCGCCTGTGCCAGCATCTGTTTCGACGTCAAATCAAGATGGTTATCGGGCTCATCGAGCAATAGCAATGGCTGACTGGGTTGGTGGCTAACTATCAGCATCGAAAGCTTCATCTTCTCACCGCCACTCAGAACGCTTCCGGGGCGAAAGACGCTGTCTCGGCGAAAACCAATCCCAGCTAACAGCGTTCGTGCATCTGACTCGTTCATTCCCTCACAGTAATGCATCAGGTTGTCGAGCATCGACAGCTCTGAGCGGATCAGCGCAAAGTGTTGGTCGAGGTAGTATAACGGTGTATTGACTTGTAACTCGCCACTTTGCAGTGAAAACTGACCTAATAGGGTTTTAAGCAGTGTAGATTTACCGCATCCATTACGGCCTTCTAAATGCACTTTATCCAGAGCATTAACCTGCATTGTAATGGGCTGAGATTGACCAAATAGCAATCTAACTTGTCGCATAAAAATCGCTTTTCTCGCTCGCGGCTCAGCGTCTGCCAGATACAGTGTTTGGCTTTTATTCTGCTCCTTACGGAGCGTTAAGCCTTGTGACTTATCTTGCAGTTGCTCACGGCGATGCTGCTGGTTTTTATTGCGATTCGATGCGCTTGCCGTGGACTTGTTCTTCTTGCTATCAAGCAAAATTTTGGCTTGGCTGCCCTCTTTACGCAGCTTGTTTCCCTGTGCCGCTCGTTGCTGCGCTTTTTCTCGGTTGCGCTGCGCTTGCTTTTCTAGGTGTTTGCTTTGTCGCTCAACACTGGCTAATTGCCTCTCAACAGCCTGCTGCTCGGCGTGCTTTTGCTCAGCATAGGTATCGTAGTTACCACCAAAGGTTTGTAAACCCAAACTCGATAGCTCCCAAATCTCGTCCATCTCGCGCAGCAGCGCTCGATCATGACTGATGAGTAATATCGCGCCTGAGAACTGACGCATAGACGCTATCAGCCACTGCTTAGCATCGGCATCAAGGTGATTAGATGGCTCGTCGAGAATCAGCAGTGGCACTTGGCTGTCAAATAACCGCCACAGCTGCAATCGGGCTAACTGCCCACCACTCAGCTGGGCACAAGCAAAGTCAGGCTCGGGTGGCAAGCCCATTTCATCGAGTTGCCGAGCGAGTTGATTGGCTAGGTCCCACTGCTCACCCACTATCTCGAACCAATGCTCCGAGCAGTCTCCCGATTCAATCTTATTGATCGCGGCCAGCACGTGGTCTAGTCCTAAGTATTGAGCAATAGATTCCGTGCCCGACAACAACTCAGAGCGCTGCTGGCGATAGACGGCAAATGCGAGTGGCTGAGTAACGGAGCCGCCGGAGGGCTCTCGCTCACCACAGAGTATCGATGCTAGCACTGATTTACCGACACCATTGCGTCCAACGAGCCCTACTCGTTGCCGGTTCATAACGCACGATAGCGGCCCAAATAGCCTCTCGCCGTTGTCAAATTGATGATAAATATTGTAAGCCTGTAAAAATGGCATACTTTGCCTCCTGCGTGACAGGGACAATAACCGCAGCTTGATATAAATAGAGATTAAATCAGTGCAATGACTCGTTAGCAATTCGCTGATAAAGATGAGTTTCCACTTAAAGAAACCACTCAACGCGAGTATTGTGCATGCAAAGAAGTATCGGTAAGTGAGCTACGCCTACTAACCCTGTAAATCCAAAAAATAGAATGCGAATGGATGACAGGTTTAGTGATTCATATCGGCGTAATCTCCTCAAGAAGTGATGCGCAAATGCTAGGCGATTTAATCAACAACCGTCAAGATCTTTTGCTTTCTTTGATTCAAAAGTGATATCCACATTGACCAAATCGCGATTACCGAAGTGCAGCAACTACCATAAACCTCTTGTTTACTAGTTCATTATCACCTGCATGTAAATCAATGACCTATATGCCATTTGCTAAACAAACACGAGTTTGACATGCAAATAAGGTTATTGTAACTTCATTGCCTAGACGGATTGTTAGTAACCACAAGGAGGCCATAATGATATTCACTGTAAAATGGAATTTTCGCATTTTTGCCTCAGCGGATAGGATCCGCCGCTCAGCGTAATATACAGAAATAGCTCTCTTAGCTCTTTCACGCTTGACGGTACTTGTAACTAACGTATCCGTGTCCTTATTGGCCGCGGAAAATTGCGGCTAGTACTGAGAGCAAGTCACCGAAAACACTCTCCGTAATGCTAGCCTCCATTTTTACATGGAGACGTACACTCGTGTGTATGTTACTTAGCAAATGAATTCTCTGTCTCTTTCAAAACAGGTTTTGAGCATAGCCATTCCTGTATCCTTAAAAATATTTCTCGATATGGCCATGGTGCTGATCGACCTATTTATGATTGGCCAGCTTGGCGCCGCCGAGCTCACTGCCGTGGGCATGGGTCTGGTTTTACTCTCAGGTTCAATTGGGGTACTCGATAACCTCTTTGCGACCGGGGGTGGCATACTCGTTGCCCGCTTTATTGGCGCAAGCAATCCGCAAAACGCCACCAATGTCCTTGGGGCAATGTTTGTTATTGCGCTGCCGCTATCAATTCTTAGCGCGTTAGCAGTTCCGTTTGTAGCAGACTTGTATTTACTGCTACAAACAACGCCACAAGTAGCGGAGCTCGGTGGTTTGTATTTTGGCACCTTGCTCGCAGGCTCACTGTTTGTTTATCTCGACGTTCTGCTGTTTACGTATTTTGTCTCGATTGGTAACAGCAAGCTGCCGATGAAAATCAAGATCATCAGTTTAGGTTTGAATATCATTTTCAATTACGTGTTTATCTTTGGTCACTTTGGCGCACCAGCGCTCGGTGTGCAAGGGGCTGCGCTGGGAACTATTATCGCGACAGTATTTAGTGTGGGTTTGTATCTCGTTGTCATTCAATGTACTAGTGCCTATTCGATGCAGATTGAATGTGCGCTGAAATATGTCAAAGACATCCTCAAGCTTGGCATTCCCTCAATGATCGAAAACCTGACCTTTCAATTAAGTTGGCTGCTGGTCATATCACTGATCAACCATTATGCTGCCTCGGTTGCAGCGGGTTTTCAGATTGGTTATCGCGTTGAGAGTATTGCCTTTCTGCCAGGGCTTGGGACGGCTGCGGCAGCGACTACGCTGGTCAGTCGATTTATCGGTGCCAATCAACCTGACAAGGTCGATAAGGTTGTTCGGGTGACCGCCAGAGTGACTTGCGTCTTTATGGGTGTTATCGGCTTACTTATGGCCCTCGCTCCCGAATCATTTGCGCGGCTATTTGCCAATCAACCGGACGTCATCAATGACGCCGCACTCTATATCCGCATCATTGGTTTAGCTCAAATCCCACTGGGTCTGCAGTTTGTTTATACCGCAGCGCTAAGAGGACTTGGCGACATATCAAAAACCGCGCTGATCAAGATCGTGCTTCTATGGTTCAATATTGTCCTGCCTAGTTGGGTAGTCGTTCAATTGGGGTTAGACGTTGTTTGGCTATTTAGTGTAATTGCACTGGCAAATATCGTGGATGCGGGTGTGTTTATGGCTCGATTTAGATACTTGCGCTCTACTAATATGATTACACAGACCTAAATCCCGTTCTAAAAACACCGGGTAGCCTGTCTTCGTTCACAGGTTACCCGTTAAAGGGACACTTATTAGCTTAAGTACTGGCGAGCGAGCTCTGGAATTTTCGCTAGCAGATGGGCTATCACTGGGTTGGTCTCATGCTCAAAGCTATAAAACAACACAATACTGCTCGAGAACGCCTGCAGTAACTCTTGAGTGGGAAGCTGTCGCAATTGGCCTTGCGCAACATAGCCCTCGGCGTCTTCCACATTCAGTAGCCCCCAGCCACCCTGCTCGAGTAACTTGACCATCAAGTCAACATTACTCACGACCTGGATTTGACCAGACACCTCAAACACTTTAAGGACGCTTTGGGGCGTATTTTCAATCAGCCACTGAGGTTCACTCACCAACTGGGAAAGGCTGACGGCTTGGTGCTCAAACAACCTGCTGCTCGGGTGCGCATATCCAGCATATTGCGATGCGCCAAGGTTGGTCACCCCGACTTTCGCTGGTGCCGTCGTCCCTCCTCCGAGCAATGAGAGCATCAATTGGGCTTGCCCTTTTTCTAACGCGGTAAAGCTCTCATCGCGATTACGATGCAGCCAATGAACCTGTAGCCATGGCGCTTTCTCCTTAATACAGGCGTTCACAGCTTGCAATAATGAGTGTGGGATCAGCGTATCGTAATGGATGGTCAGCTCGGTTAATTGCGCATTGCAGGCTGACCAGGCCACCTGTTCAAAATCATCCACTTGCTTACTAATATTTCGTGCTCTTGGATAGAGGTAACGACCCAGCTCAGTGGCAACGGCTTTTTTCCCGCGAATTTCAAACAAAGGCAAACCAATCGTATCCTCAATCGTCAGCACCCGCTCACGCACTGTGGTTCGGTCTTTGTTTAGGCTGCGCGCCGCCGCGCTATAACTCTGATGCTCGTAAACGGCGCGAAAACAGTTAATTTGTTCGAGAGTGATCACTTGTTTTACCTCAATGAACGTAAAGCACCAACATAATGCCTGTGTTTGTTGGCCTGTAGTTTACGTATAGTAATCAGTAAATTCAACGTGCAACAAAAAAGAGAAAACAATGAAAAAAACTCTGATTGCAGGCTTGGTAGCACTGGGTCTGACCTCTGGCGTATCAGCAACGGTTATGGATACCGTACCGGCGGCACCTGAAAAACAAGCCACATTGATGAACTGGGGTGCGCAACCCTTTAACCACTGGACCTTCCGTAACGTAGGTATTCAGCCTAATGTAATGGTGCCGCGCGGTGGCGACATCGTTAAGATCCCTGAAGCAATTAACTCAGATATTGCCAATATTCGTTTTGAATATGAGGGTGAGGAAATTACCCTGCGTCAGGCGATGATCAACGACCACACCGATGGCTTTGTCGTCGTGCACAAGGGCGAGATTATCTACGAAGAGTACTTCAATGAATTTACTGAGCGCGACCACCACCTTTGGGCATCTTCAACAAAATCCTTAACCGGCCAGTTGATGGGCCTATTGGTTGAGCAGGGCAAAGTCGACGTTGATGCAAAAGTTGAGAGCTACATCCCTGAGCTAAAGGGCAAGCACTTTGGTCAGCGCACGGTGCGTGAAGTGCTCAATATGGTTACAGCACTGGATTACTCCGAAGACTATGAAAACATGGTCCCAGGCGCAATGGTCACTGAGTACTTTAGTCGCGTTGGATTTGCCCCTGCAATCCAGTACTACGGCATTGATCCTACCAAGGATGACACCCCTCGTGGCCTACTTGAGTTCGCCCCGATGTTCACCCAAAACCCAGATTTGGAGCCAGGCTACAAATTCGAGTACCACTCTCCTAACGTCGACGTGATTGGTTGGATCATTAGCCGCGTTTCAGGACAACCGCTGCAAACCTTTATTGCTGACAACGTATGGAACAAACTCGGCGTTGAGCATGATGCCTTCTACTGGACCGATCCGTCATTTAACCCAATTGCCACTGGCGGTTTCAACACTACGCTGCGTGACTTTGCTCGTGTGGGTATGGCGATAGCCAACGACGGTAAATACAACGGTGAGCAAGTGTTTGCTAAAGATTGGGTCAAGGATACGTTTGCACTTACCGATGAAGAACGCCTACATACTGAGCGCAGCATTTACAAAGTGGAAGGCGCTGCAGCTTACGACCCACAACTAGAAGGCTATAAGAACTACATGTGGGTTCACGACAGTGAGAAAGGCATTGGTACCTTCCGCGGCGTGTTTGGTCAGGTGATGTACATCAACCAAGAGCAGGATTTGGTGATTGCTAGCTTCTCTTCCGCCGCCTCAGCATCCAATGCTAGACGCACTGAGAACAAGGTTCGCATGATCTCTCACGATGCGGTTGCCGAGCATCTGAAGTAATATCTGCGAAAAATATGTCTTTATGAGCCAGATGAATGACTTATAAGCTCGTCTGGCTCATTGCCCTCACCTTTAACTGTTAAATGTAAATTATTTGTTACAGCGTAAAGTGTACAGAATTTACACCTGATAATTGTCGCCATTCATGTCTAGACATAGGCTTGAGGTAAACAAACCTATCTCGGTGGCGACATGACTCACTATGTATCCAAGCCTGTTGATCAGCACGGCAATCTTGATTGGAGCACTGAAGAAGACCAAATCTGGCAGGATTTAGTCTCTCGGCAACTACCTTTAGTCAAGCAGAGTGCGTGTAAAGAGTACATTCGAGGATTGAAGTTACTTAACCTACCAGGCGACCGAGCCCCGCAACTCACTGAGATAAACCATGTATTGCTCAACGAGACCGGCTGGCAGGTCGAAGCAGTTCCAGCGCTGATCGACTTTGATCGCTTCTTTGCCCTCCTGGCGCAGCGCAAATTCCCCGTTGCCACTTTTCTTCGCTCACGAGCTGAGTTCGATTATGTGCAAGAGCCCGACTTCTTCCACGAGATCTTTGGCCACTGCGCCATGCTCACCAACCCAGAGTTTGCCGAATTTACCCATACCTACGGCCAGCTTGGCCATCACGCCGACTCAAAACAGCGCAGTTACCTGGCTCGCTTGTACTGGTTTACCGTTGAGTTTGGCCTCGTTGAGCAACATGGGCAGCTCAAGATCTATGGTGGCGGCATTTTATCCTCCCCGGGTGAGACGCGCTACGCACTAGAAGATCACCGGCCAGCGCGTCAGGCATTCGAGCTCAATACTGTGCTGCGAACTCCTTATCGAATCGACATTATGCAGCCAACCTATTTTGTATTAAAAGAGATTCAGCAGCTCTATGCCCTGAGCCCTCAGCAGCTGACTGAGCAAGTTAACCAAGCCATGAACGCTGGCTTATTAGCACCGCCTTTCTAAACTCTAATCAGTACTAATGTTACCAAGGAAGAGAAACTATGCTAAATGAACTCCGCTGTGAAGCCTGCACCAGCGAGGCGACCGCCTTAACGGCTCAAGAGCAACAAACACTGTTAAACCAAATCGATCATTGGAAGATCGTGGTAAGAGACGGTATCCCGCAACTGGAAAAGCAGTTCACTTTCAAGAGCTTCAAAGCCGCTTGGGCATTCTCTAACCTAATCGCACAATTAGCAGAAGATGAGTTTCATCATCCCGCGATCTTATTAGAGTGGGGAAAAGTCACCGTCACTTGGTGGAGCCATAAAATTAAGGGGCTGCATCGGAATGATTTTATTTGCGCGGCCAAATGCGACCAGTTACTCGAGTCACAACAGTGATGGCCTTCGGTAAATAGAGAGCCTCTGAGATTGAATTCTTAACGTCTAAATCAATGCCTCGCCAGAGGCGCTATCAGTTCTTCCCTTTGCCATTTCAAGTGATGAAGTGGCAAAGGGGAATCTAGCTCACAAGCTAAGTCAGTTTCAAACGCCGAACCACAACAGCGATTAACCTGCTGATCTTGCCTGTGTAAAATGCTATCAGCGCCAATCCTTGGCTACTATGAATTCTAAACAGCTAACCATCTCACGACTCTGCACGAGCGACTAGGTAGAAAGGCAAGGTCAGTAAACCGATTGTCAAACCATAGAATAAAGGCAAAAGAGAAACTGATAAGCCAAACGACAGAGCTGCTGCTGGGTCGTCGTATGAGGCGGATAAATTGACTATAAGGCCCATTAAAAATCCGAGCAGACCACTTAACATTGAACCCCAAAATATACCGGCAATAGAGGTGCGACGTGAGTGTCTCGATCCGACTAGCCCAGCTAAGTACGTAGGGACCAGCACGAAGTAAAGACTGATGAGATCAACATAGGCAGTCAGTCCATTTTGCGACGCAAATAGAAAGATCACAATCAAAACTGGAACAATATACAGGATTGGGAATAGTTTCTTGATCATATTCGCCCCAACGGCCAAGCATGGTTTCGCCTAGATTCGAGGACAACTTTTGTGATGAGGATGGGTACAGACATAGCAGTTTTCACATAAATTATAGTTGCCTACAATTTACCATTTTTCAAAGTTTTTATTCGTCGGAATTAGGCTTCTTTTTAACTAATTAGCTAGTTAAAATATACTTTTCCCATCCTATCCCCACTGAAATCAGGGTATGAGTTAGGCAGTGAATTATTAGCTATTCCTATAGAGACATCCATAATTATGCTACTACGTTGTTAAGGCCTCCGATAATTATTCTGCCAACAATACTAGGGGCTATGCCATAATCATGCCAATTGACACCCTTCCACACGTGATATAACCTTCGTCTGATTTTTAACCTTTTCTACGGAGGCTCTTGCAATGATTATTACTAAAAAAACTACTTCTTTAACGCGTCCTTACTGCATTTTGGGGCAATTTCTGGCCCAGTAGTATGTTGTGAGGATGGCAATTAAATCATTGTCGGAATTACAAAAATGTTTAAAAAAATTGATACTGCAACCACAAAACCTGCCGTTTGGTCTGAATATACTGCTGATGTTCTTTGGACTGATAAGCATATTGCTAGTCAAATGCTGGCTTTCCACTTGAACCCAGATTTGAGCCTTGCCTCGCGAACGGCTTCCTTCATCGAAGAATCTGTCGGATGGCTGGTTTCTGAGTTTAAGTTAGGCGAAGACTCAAAAGTCATCGATTTTGGTTGTGGTCCGGGCCTGTATACCCATCGTTTAAAACAAAATGGGGTTGGTACCGTTGTTGGTTTGGATTTCTCTGAGAACTCCTTGATGTACGCAAAAGAGCAAGCAAAGCAAGCTGGCCTTGCCGTCGAGTACAACTATGGAAACTACCTAGAGTACAGCGACCCACGTAAGTTTGATTTGATCACCTTAGTGATGTGTGACTTGTGCGCTTTGAATCCAGAACAACGTTCAAAACTGTATCGGAAATTTAAGTCTCTACTTGCTCCCAATGGCTTGATTGCACTTGATGTTTATACCACAACCAGGTTTACCAAGCAAAATGAATCTCTTAGCCTAGAGAAAAACGCTATGAATGGCTTTTGGAGTGACAAGGACTACTGGTGCATTCAGTCTTCATTCAAATACGATGATGAGAAAGTCACCCTGGATAAGTATGTGATCGCTCAAGAAGATAAAGAGTGGACTGTACTTAACTGGCTTCAACACTTCACTATAGAAGACCTAAGCCAAGAATTGGCAGCTCATGGGCTTGAGATAAAGCGAACCTTCAGTGATCTAAGAGGCACACCGCTCTCTGATGGTGATGAGATGGCATTAGTGATCGGTCACAAATAACTGGCACTAGCCTTAAGGGGCAAGCGTTCCCCTTAAGGCTCTATATGTTGTTAACTAGTTATGCCCCCTGCAACTGCACCTAGAGATCACTAAGGTATAGCTGTTTTCTATTATTTGGGCTGGTGACCCGTCTTTTTGGCCAACTCTTGCATAGCTTCGGCAAACGTCGTTGTCCCGCCCTTGGCTTTAACTTGAACCACCTTATACCCCATCCTTTCTAACGCTTGTCGCTCTGCCACAACCGCTTTGTCGTTTTGCTGACTGCCCGGTACTGGCTGATGAATATAGCATCCTTCTAGTTGACCATCTTCAACCAGTTGGTGGTGTTTGAGTGCGTTGATATCAAAATCCATGGTAAGCCTTTTTGTTCAGAATTTGTCGGTACCTATCTAGAGCCGCAAATATAGATGCTCTATCTTTTGTCGCGTCATGCAGTTTAACCACAAAATGGGTATCCAAACACAGTAATCTAACGCGGTTTCATCAAGCAAGGTTAACCTCATCGCAGCTAATTTTTGCGTGCGCGACTTTGTCAGTCCAATTTGGGACAGATCAAATCCGGCCAAAATGGTGGTTAAAACGAGAGTAAGAAGAAAACTGAGATGGGATAAAGAAAGATTCGAGTCAGCGTAGTTGTCGCTGACTCAAGTGCATCGGTTGAGAGCCAGGCTTAGTCTTTATCTTGACGAAGTGCCGATTTGCGCTTGTTGCGCTCGACTTGGTTTTTAACAAAGCCCTCAAGCTCCTTTTCTCCCCATGCTTGCGCTTCAGCCTCAGTTTCGAAACCGGTTTGTCGCTTAGAAACAGTCGTTCTGCGTGATGAAACTTGGCGAACAATCTCAGCACACCAACCATTACGCTTCTCTGTTGTTTGGACTGTAAACTTTTTACTCTCAGACATATCTCGTTCTCTAAAATCTGTGCATGGCTTGGGCTAATCAATCTCATCCCAAGGACATAACCAACTCTAGCTAAGCTGGTTGGAAAATTATAGATAGCATCTGGTAATGACACCATCAATCAAAGGGGCGCCATTAAAGCACAGAAGTCTAAGTTAGGATAATTATTTATCAACAATAACTGCACGATCAAACCTCTAAGTGCACCCAGTTGAATATCCGCCGTAAAACCAGTATCTTACTAAAAGGTTTTCTTTCGAAGGGCGATTGAATGAGCAAGTGCAACCATCAATGCAAGAATTACAACGCCGATAGCGGCACCTGTAGCCTGATCGACCGCCACACTCATATCGAGCTGGACGCCTTGATGAACTCATCACCTGAAAATCTCGCCCACTTCTTACTTCACAATGACTGTGAGGGCGACTTTGCGTCTATGTATCAAAAATCGACAACGCACACATCGGAGTATCAGAAACCCAAAGTGCCTCAATAACCCTAAACATAGACTACCGATCTTGAGTGTTAGACAACTGGCTCACCTAAGATAAACACCCAGCCTAAAAAATTTCCTAATCCCGGCAGTTTACTGATGCCTTCTAAAATGATGTGGGCGACTTAATATCACGAGATGTCGCCCTTTAGGTCCAAGTTCGTAATTACTGCCTAATCAATTCAAACTTATCTAAATTCCATTGATAAGTTTGCTCACCGGCAGATAGCATAAAATTATGTACCCCGGCAGATATGTATACGTCTTGCGAAACTACAGATTGATAATTTGACCAAGAACCCGTGTTAGGCACTACTGTTGTCATCTTATAGTCGCCATCAACAAAGAAATTCACCGTTCTATCGGAATTTGGCGTTGCCATCAAATAATTCACACGATAGTAGCCAGAAACAGGAACTTGTATATCTTTATACGATACCCAGTCCTTGCCATTCACCCAATCTATACCGATGTCCGTAGCATTAACTCCATCATAACCGCCAGCGTCTGTCCCTGTCATACTGCCTGTCTTAGAGAAGTGCTGTGCTTCTATAACAATGGAGGGATTAAATTCATCAAATGAACGCTCTAACTTACTAGTAAAAGAGAATAATTGCAAAGCGACACTACTAATGTACCCACCATCATCTGCAAATTTCACCTCTATATTATTGGAAGTACTGAGCAATTCATATGGGACCGGTATTTCAAGCAAACCAAAGAAAGAACTTTTATCGGCTTGATCACTACCTCTGTAGTTCATTGTGGTATTTAAAGTGGTCCCATTCACTTTCACCGTTGGAACTCGACTTAGATCCAGGTCACGACCAACACCTAAACGAAGAGTCGCTTCACCGTGCTGAGCTAATGAAACATGGTTAATGTTAAAAATAGAGTAAACATTTGCATTGATCTTTTGCTTGAATTTATCAGAGTAGTACTTATTCTCTTGTACGGTATTTTGCTGTGAAATCGCAGAATCAAATACATACTCGAGTATAATCGTAGATTCTGGCTTCATAACCAAGTCAGGAGCACGTGATAAGTCAACACTAATTGAATCTAGCTTAGGTAAATCATCTTCGCCTAAATACAGTGATTGACCAGAAACACTTGCTATTGTATTAAAGTCTTTACCTAAAATATTAAGGCTGACTGTTTCACTTGTTTTTTGCAAATTATTTAAAATGACAAAAACTCGATTACCACTACCATAAGCATCTGCCTGTATATTAATGTTACTCTGTTTTGTCTCGATTCGGGTTCCACTTACCTTTGACCAAAGCTCGTAGAACTTTATGTAATCAGTCCAAACCCACTCACCTGTTGGGCTATAAGGTTCGTTGGCTTGCCTCATCATTCGTGAAGTGTAAGGTATATTCTCACCAGTTCTACCCCACTCTGCTTTTATCGGACCGAAAGGAACAGCTTTTATTATTTTGTCCGGTCTTTCTAAAAATTGCATTAGCATCGAGTTAAAAGAGGCAACATTGAGCCAGTCGCGGTATGGATTATATGGTGTCCCTTTCAGGTTATGGACTTGAGCGCCATATTCAGAAATTAAGAAAGGACGCTCTTTACCCTGTGAGCGACTGTACCCCTCTATCATATCCAAGGTTGCTTCAATATTTGCCCCGGTGCGATAATGTTCTCCACCTTGAAAGGCAGGTAGGTCATAAAGGTGAAGCGAGTAGAAATCCATTTCATCACCGGTTAGATCGATAAAATATTTCCAACGTTCATCCCACTGAGAAAAGTTGTTTTTTTCTAGCTCTGGAAATGCAGTCGTAAAGCCACCTACTTTTACATCAGGAACAAATTTGCGAACTTCGTTAGCTGCAGACAAATGGTATTGGAAAATATCATCAATGGTACCGCCACCATGCATCCCTTTATCAACAAGAGGCCAAACGGGCTCATTCATCAACTCTAAATATTTGGGTACTGGCCGACCTGTGTTGCCACCCGAGCCAAAATAGTCACGTAGGAAGCGCCCCATGAATTCACCTGTAGAATGCCCAAACGGAACCATAGAGGTGAATTCCCACCCCTTATTTGTTTGTGCTGATCCCGGATAAAATGGAACATCTTGAGCCGCTGTGATCAGACCACGATCGCGCTGTTCAAATTGTCGCCAGTTTCGGTTGTCTAGGGAGTTTTTATAATTATTTTTTACCTGGGTGCCAATTGTTGTCATACCGTAAGGATGAGCATACCCGGTTCTAGCAGGGTCCTCTGCAACCTGACCAACTTGATACCTCATCGAGCCAGTCTCTCTAGCAAAATATGTATCAAGCTGATTCAAAAGATAGTCTTTTTTATCTTCTTCACCATCCCAATCAGATTCAATATTGGCTGAATGCAGGACCATAAACTTTTCACGGTCAAATTCACTAATGCCACCAACTGTATGTTTAAAGTCTAGGTTTATATCTATCTTGGTATCAGCACTCACATATTGAGGCATTAAGCTGCCAATAACCACTGCGACACTTGATGCAATTAATGAGTGCTTAAAATATTTTGGTTTCATATTATTCCCTTTAATGAGCGAACAAAAAACAACCAAAAAGATATCAACTTAATACATAATCGTCACAATGGAGAACCAAAATCGTGCCACAGATCAACCAAATATTTACATCTGCGCAACACGAATGTAAATAACAGATGGTAAAGATGTAATAATTGCATATGAGTCAATCTATTATTACCAAAGCGAATTCTGTTGGTAGAGTAGATTTTAAGATCTTAAAACTAACCATAACGCTCTTTTGGTCTCTTGTTGGAGCCGTAACGCTTCTGACAGTCAACTGCTAGCCACCCTAGTATGGCTAACTTCTCATAATACAGCCCCGTTTTATCGGCAGGGTTAGCAGGAGAGAGCACTAAGCAAATGCCTCAGCCAACACCCGACGTGCAAGCTCAACTTTGCGCGGCTCGCGCGGCAGTTTCTTGCTCACCAGCGACAATACAAACTGGTAAGAAAGCAAGCTTGGCTGAATAATCCTCATTACTCCTTGGTTAAGCTCATCCTGGATATAACTCTGCGGCATGTAGCCCAAATACTTACCAGACATGATCATGGTTTTACGCATATCAAAGTGATAAGACTTGGCGCTTAATTGGAGCTTTTTAAGCTGCTCCCGACCATCGGGCGGAAGGTCTATGCCCGGATGGATGGTCGCTACTTTGGATAAGTACTCGGCACTGATTTCGCTATCCACCAGATCAAAAAATGGGTGTTTGCGCCCACAGCACAGATAGATTGGCTCACGGGAAAGGATGGTATCCTCGAGCCCTTCAATACTCTGGGATTGAGTCAACAATCCTACGTGAACTCTATCTTTGAGCAGTTGCTGCTCAATATTCGGCAAGGTATCACCGTCAAGCACGATATGCAGGTTGGGAGATTGATCGTGGATCTGTTCAATCGCTGTCGCGAGTTTCTGCTGCTTTTTACTATCGAGTTGATCAGAGCACATGATCACCAACTCGCCGCTCAAATCCTTACTCAGCGTACCCACCAGCAGCGAGAACTCATCAAGCGATTCAAATAGGTTAATGACCGCGTGATACACCATCTGCCCCTCTTCAGTGAGAGAGAAGCCCCCTCGACCTCGGCGACAGAGCTTGAGCTGCATTCTCGACTCAAGATTGGTCATATGCACGCTAATGGTAGAGCGCGTGATCCCCAACGCATTCTCAGCCGCCGAAAAGCCGCCATGCTCGACCACGGACACAAAGATCCGCAGCAAGCGTAAGTCATACTCAGTAACGGGTTTAGGGATAATCGAGCTTCTGCGCATGAACACTCCATTGTTTTATGCACGTCAAACATTGAGTTAATAGTTTGATATTTAAACCGATTCGAATTTAGTCTTCAATAGTCATGGGTGAATAAAGAGGTGAATAAAGGACGCGTATTATGAAGGACAACCAGCAATTTACACTGAATGACAGTCAACTTATCAAGCAATTTTCCTATATCAATGGCAGTTGGCACACCAGCGAGGCTCAACTTACTGTCGTTAACCCAGCCAACGGCTCGGTGATCACCCATGTCAGCGATGCTGGTGTTGTTGAAACTGAGCTCGCGGTTAAATCCGCAAAACAAGCGCTGGCGGCCTGGAGTCAGAAAACCGCCCAGCAGCGAGCCCAGTTGCTCAAAAGATGGCATCAATTGATGCTTGAGCACCAAGACGATCTGGCCTATATCCTCACCTTAGAGCAAGGCAAGCCGCTGGCTGAGGCCAAAGGCGAGATCAACTACGGTGCTGGTTTTATTGAATGGTTTGCCGAAGAGGCCACTCGTGCCTACGGTGACACGATTCCTGCGCCAGCCAATGACAAGCGTATCTTGGTGATTAAACAGCCTGTCGGCGTTGTGGCCGCGATTACCCCATGGAATTTTCCTAACGCGATGATCACGCGCAAAGCCGCGGCAGCACTCTCCGCTGGCTGTACCTTTGTCGTGCGCCCGGCGACACAAACGCCGTTATCAGCTCTGGCAGCGGCTGAACTCGCCGAGCGTGCGGGTATCCCTGCTGGCGTGTTTAATGTCGTAGTTGGCAGTGATGCACGCGGCATGGGTAAGGTGTTGACTCAGCATCCCGATATCGCCAAGTTCACCTTTACCGGTTCAACTCAGGTGGGTAAAGCGCTGATCAGTCAATGTGCCTCAACGGTCAAGAAAGTCTCCATGGAACTAGGTGGTAATGCGCCGTTAATCGTGTTTGATGACGCCGACATAGACGCCGCCGTTCAGGGCGCACTGAGCTCGAAATACCGCAATGCTGGGCAAACCTGCATCTGTACTAATCGCATTTTTGTCCATCAATCGATACTCGAGCAGTTTAGCGACAAGTTTATCGCCGCCGTTAGCAAGCTGCAGCTTGGTGATGGCACGCAGCCTGGGACAGAAATCGGACCGATGATCAGCGCCGATGCTGTCAGTGACGTTGAAACCCTAGTCAACGAATCACTCGCTGCAGGTGCTCAGCTCGCGCTGGGCGGTGAGCGCTCACCACTGGGCAATAGCTTTTATCTGCCTACCGTACTCACTGGCGTAACCAACTCAATGCCAGTAGCACGCAACGAGATCTTTGGCCCGGTCTCGCCGATCATCGCTTTCAACGATGACGATGAGGTCATCGCCATGGCTAACGATACCGAGTATGGGCTCGCAGCTTACTTCTACAGCCGTGACATCGGGCGAATTTGGCGCACCGCTGAAGCGCTCGAGTATGGCATGGTTGGCATTAACGACACCGCCATCTCTAATGTCTCTGCCCCATTTGGTGGTGTAAAACAATCTGGCTCAGGCCGTGAGGGCTCGAAGTATGGTCTTGATGAGTATATGGAGATCAAATACTTATGCATGGGCGGCCTCACTAAATAACCCAATTACACACATCACAACATCAGTGCTAAAGGAATAGTATGAACAACTCAAAACTACAAAAGCGCAAGCAGCAAGTGTTTGCTCGCGGCCAAGGTAACGCCTATCCCGTTTATGTCGAGCGTGCTCAAAACGCCGAAATCTGGGATGTCGAAGGACAGCGCTACATCGATTTTGCCACGGGTATCGCCGTGTGTAATACCGGTCACAGTCACCCAAAGATTACCCAGGCGGTTAAAGCCCAAGTGGACAAATTCAGTCACACCTGTTTAATGGTCAATCCCTATGAGAGTGCGGTAGAGCTGGCAGAAAAGCTCACCACGATTGCCCCTGGGCCTTCGGAAAAAAAGGCGATTTTTGTCACCACTGGTGCTGAAGCGGTCGAAAACAGCGTCAAGATCGCCCGCGCCCATACGCGACGTCGCGGTGTAATTGCATTTAACGGCGGCTTCCATGGCCGAACGAATATGGCAATGGCGCTGACTGGTAAAGTGGCGCCTTACAAGCATCTATTCGGTCCCTTCCCCGGTGATATTTTCCATATCCCTTTCCCAATCGATGCCCACGGCATCTCGGTAGAGGATAGCTTGAATGCCCTAACCAATCTGTTTAAGGTCGATATTGGCCCAGAGGATGTGGCGGCGATCATTATCGAGCCCGTTCAAGGCGAAGGCGGATTCTATCCCGCGCCGACTGCTTTATTGCGTAAGTTACGTAAGCTGTGTGACCAGCACGGTATCGTGCTTATCGCTGACGAGATTCAGACCGGGTTTGCCCGTACTGGCAAGATGTTCAGTATCGAACATAGCGGCATTGAGCCTGATTTGATCACTATGGCCAAGGGCGTGGCGGGTGGTTATCCCCTCTCGGTAGTGGTCGGCAAAAGCGAAATCATGGACGCCCCCCTACCCGGTGGGCTTGGCGGCACCTACGGTGGCTCGCCCATCGCGTGTGCAGCCGCACTCGCCGTGCTTGACGTGATAGAAGATGAAAACCTGGTTGAGCGCGCTAATCAGATTGGCAGCCAGTTCAATCAAGCGCTGTCGACTCTCAAGGCAAGCTATCCCATGCATATCCTTGACGTGCGTAACCAAGGCGCGATGATCGCCATTGAGCTCGTGATTGATGGGGACAGTAAACAGCCTAATGTGGCGTTAACTCAAGCTCTGATTGCCAAGGCAGCGGAATATGGCCTGGTGCTGCTGGCCTGCGGCTTCTATGCCAATGTGATTCGATTCCTACCAGCATTAACCAGCAGCGATGAAATCGTAGAAGAGGGCTTGTCTAAGTTTTGTGAGTTGTTTGAGAGTGTCGTGACAAGTCACTAACGAAAACGGCGTTGATCACTCGATTGTGATCAACGCCATCAGTCAAACCAAAGCGGTTTTTTCTCGCCTAAATCGCTACCATCACATGCTTAGTGATCTGGTAGTCGGCAATCGCTTCTGCTGAGAGATCCTTACCAAAGCCCGATTGCTTAAACCCACCATGTGGCGTTTCTGAGCTGAGCGGCAAGTGGTCATTGACCCACACCGTACCAAACGTCAGATCACGGGTGAAGCGCATCGCGCGGCGAATATCTTGGGTGAATACCGAAGAAGCCAGGCCGTATTTCACATCATTAGCAAGCGCAATAGCCTCATCATCATCGCTAAACGTTTGAATGGTCATGACCGGGCCAAACACCTCTTCTTGGACAATCTCAGAGTCTTGCTCAACATCAATCAGTAGTGTCGGCGCATAGAAATGACCCGGCCCTTTCGGTACATAACCACCAGCGATCGCGGTTGCACCAGCCTTTTTCGCTCGTTCAACAAAGGCCGCGACAGACTCTTGGTGGACCTTGGACACCATTGAGCCCATCATAGTCTCAGCATTAAGTGGATCACCCACGACAAATTCCTTGGTTGCCTTAATCAAGGCCGACACCGCTTGATCATAGATGGATTGATGCACCAAAATCCGCGTTGCCGCGGTGCAGTCCTGTCCGGAGTTAAAGAACCCGCCAATAGCCGCTTTTTCTGCCATCATCTCAAGGTCGGCATCCTCACACACAATCAATGGCGCCTTGCCACCAAGCTCAAGGTGCACTCGCTTGAGCGTCTCGGCAGATGACTGCATGATTGCCTTACCAGTGCGACTCGAGCCCGTCAGGCTGACCATAGCGACATCAGGATGGGTGGTTAACGCCTCACCCGCGGCATTGCCGCCACTGACAATATTCAGTACCCCATCTGGCAAGCCAGCCTGCTGAGCAATCTCACCCAGCATCAAGGTGGTTCGCGGCGTACTTGGCGCAGGCTTGATCACAGACGTGCAACCCGCAGCCAAAGCTGGCGCGATTTTCCACACCGCCATCAATAGTGGGTAGTTCCAAGGCGTGATCCCCGCCGTCACTCCACACGGCTCCTTGCGCAGGATTGAGGTATAACCCTGTGCGTATTCACCGCTGGCAGAGCCGTTGATCTCTCGCGTCGCACCAGCAAAAAAGCGCAGGTTATCAATCACAAAAGGAATGTCACCACCCGCACTGACAAACTCTAGCGGCTTGCCCGTATCTTCCGATTCAATTCTGGCAAACTCGTCGCTGCGCGCCTCGATAAGATCCGCCATTTTAAGTAGCACAGCAGCGCGCTCAGCAGGCGTTTTGTTCGACCAACGCCCATCATCGAAGGCCTCTTTCGCGGCAGCAACCGCCAAGTCAGAATCCTCGGCTCCCCCGTCCGGTACGCGGTCGATAATCTCACCGGTTGCAGGGTTTTCAACATCCATGGTGGCACCACTGATGGCATCACAAGCCATCCCGTTGATCCATAATTTGTATTTCATTGTTTTGTCCTTAAAAATTCTTGATGTAGCAAAATTCAGCTCACTGAGTTTTGGGCAAAGAGGGGCAACCTCACCACAAGGGTGAGGTCTTTTTGATTAGGCGTAGATATAGCCAAGTGTCAGAAACGCAAAGACAGCAAAGATGGCGCCCATCAACGCATAAGGGAACTGGGTAAAGGCGTGTGACATCGGCGAGCACCCTGCGCCTTGGGCGGCGAGGATCGATGAATCACTGAAAAAGCATGAGTGGCTACCAAACGCAGAGGCCGAAAGCAGAGCGCCGATGACCAGCGGCATGTGCACGTCAAGGTGCAGCGCGATTGGGATAACAATCGGGATGGCAATCACGAAGACGCCCCAGCTCGATGCGGTGCCAAACACTACTAGAGAAAGCAACACAAACACAATCGCTGGGTAAGTGATCTGACTTAAGTACGGGGTTGCCGACTCAATAATATACTCGGTCATCCCAAGTTGATCGTTGATCTCCTTGAGCAAGAAGCCACCGATAACCGTTGAGAGCGGGTAAAGCATGGTGTTGAAGCCCTGAAATAAGGCATCAACTTGGTCCTCAAATGACATTAAGCCTTGCAGGGTATAGAGCAAAATTGTCGCCGTACAGGCGATGATCACGCCTTTTAATAGGTCGATATCGTAATACACGGTTGAGGCAATCAAGAGCAGGATTGGGAAGAAGAAGTTAAATAACTGCACATTCATATTTAACTTGCGCTTGGCCTTTGATTTGTTGGTCAGCTCCTCACCCTCAAAATCGAGTGGGATTGGGTGCCCCTCTTTGGCTCGTTGCTCCGCTTTTTTCATCGGGCCGATATCGCCAATGATGCCACTGCCGACCAAGAACGCGATGATCAGTGCTATCCACGCGTACATCATAAATGGGATTGCTGAGATATACAGATTCAGGCCTTGAGCAGATTCTGCCACTTGGTTGTCTTCCAAAAGACCAGAGAAGAACACCGCCCAGGTAGAAATTGGCACGATAACGCACATTGGCGCGGCGGCCGAATCGATAAGGTAAGCAATCTTCTCACGCGAGACCTGATAATAGTCGGTGAGTTTTTTCACTGAGGATGACACCGCCAAGCAGCTTAGATAGTCGTCGATAAACACCACAGCGCCAAGGACGACCGTTGCGATGGTCGACTGACGACGTGACTTAATCTTGGTTTTCAACCACTCGGTGAACCCGTCAAGACAACTGCTTATCTCCAAGATACGGATAAATCCGCCCATTAATCCACACACCAAGATGATCCACACAATGGTTTCATCCCCCATCACTGCCGACACATTATCAGCAAAAGGGGTAATGATATTATCAGGGCTGATCATGATTAATCCGGCAAGCACACCGGCAAGCATGGACTCAAAGGGTCGACGAGAGATCACCGCAATACACAGCACGGCGATGGTTGGTAAGATGGACTGCCAGCCCCACTCAGTGCCCTCAACATGGGCTTGTGATAAGGCATAGAACAGTGCGTAGATACACAGACCAATAGTCAGTGTGATAAAAAATTTGTTGCTGCGATATATGTCTTTTACTGAATCATTAACATAGACCTGTTTAATTGCTAGTTCTTTGTCAGTCATAAATACTAACTCCCTAAGATTTCGATGACTTGTCCATTTTTAAGCATCACTCTCGCATCTATTTTTATTTGCCTTGAGGCTTATAGTTCTTATAAATAACAGCTATAAAAAGAGCAACCGCCGTCGCGTTGCCCTGTATTTGTTTAGATTGATTTGATCACATCCTCGAGCTCGAAGATGAATTTGTCGATCAGGTCGTAAGACACGTTCAAGGCTGGCTCAATTCGCACCACCTGAGAGTTGTTCAAAGTACCAGCAATCAGGATGCCACGCTTAAACAGGCCAGACACTACTTTAAAGCCGATATCATCGTCACTAAACACCATGCCAAGCAGCAGGCCGCGCCCTGTCACATCCGTTAGCACGCCTGGGTAGTTAAGCTGGATCTCAGCCAGTTTTCGCTTGATGTACTCGCCCTTCTCTGCCGCTTGTCCGGCGAGATCTTCTTCAAGTAAGACCGAAATTTGTGCCAGCGCCGCAGCACAAGCAATTGGGTTACCACCCGTGGTAGTTGTGTGCATAAATGGGTTGGGTTCTAGCACTTTCCACAGCTTGGCACTGGCGAAGAAACCCGACATGGCAATCACGCCGCCACCGAGTGCTTTACCAAAACACATGATGTCAGGGGTGACATCCCAGTGGTCAACACCAAACAGCTTACCCGTGCGGCCAAAGCCGGTTTGTACCTCATCGGCAATCAGCAACACGCCATATTTATCACAGATCTGACGCAGACGTGGCCAGTAATCGTCCGGCGGTACAATCGCGCCCGCTTCGCCTTGAATCGGCTCAGCAATCACGGCCGCAATCCCCTCACCGACTTCTTGCGCTGCTTGCAGCTGCGCCTCAACCGCATCCGCATCACCGTAAGGGACATGACGCACACCATCGAGCAGTTGCCCAACCGGCTCGCGATACACCGCTTTACCTAGCAGAGACAATGCCCCAAGCGATTTACCATGGAAGGCTTTCAGCGTCGAGATAAAGCCTTTCTTACCAGTGTACATTTTGGCCAGCTTCATCGCTCCGTCGACCGCTTCCGTGCCCGAATTGGCAAAGAAACCATACTGGATATCGCCAGGGGTCAATTTGGCAATCACTTTTGCTAGGTGAGCACGCAGAGGATCGAGCATCTCTTGGCTGTATTGTGGGCTGCGCTCCAACTGCGCCTTCGCCGCGGCAACAATTTTTGGGTGGCGAATACCCGGTGAATACAAACCATAGCCACCAAGCATATCGATAAACTCACGACCGAGTACATCCTTAAGCACCGAGCCTTGACCAGACCAATCAGTAAGGGCAATCCCCTCGGTTTCTGTCACCGATTTACGGTACTCTAGGAAGCCTTTGTTAATATGATTTTCGAAGTTTTCATAGGTGCTTTCTGCAATCCATGTGCGCTCCTCTAAGCTAATATCTTGCTCATCTTTCGCGATAAGATTGACCATTTTGCTTGCCTCTAAAAAGGCATCATCAATATTTCTTTTCGAATAATCCATTTCTACCACCTACGCCAAGTTCGCAGTTATTTGTTCAGGGTCGAGTGTGGGCTGACATCAATACTCTCTTGATTGCAATAGCCATTAACCAGTTAATTTCACTGCTTCGTCACACTTTGTTCACTTTTAAGTTATCGACTTATGGATCTGTTTTGAAATGGGTTATCATCATGATTCTATGAATGGTATTCATATTGGAGGGAGCCAGTTGAATCTCGATTTAAATCAGTTACGCATACTGATCGCGCTTGATGACGAGCGCAACATCACCAAAGCGGCAGAGCGACTGTATGTCAGTCAATCGGCGGCCAGTCACAACCTGGCAAAGCTGCGTGAGCGGTTTAATGACCCGCTTTTTGTCCGCACTAGCCAAGGAATGAACCCGACGCCGTTTGCCCAGACAATGCTGCCGGTGCTGCGCCAAGGGGTGTCCAATATCGCCCGCGCGGCGGAGATGCAATCCTCGTTTAACCCACAAACCGATGCCCACACTTTTTACATCGGTGCGTGTGATTACTTTGAGTTTGTTGCGATGCCATTATTGGCTGAGGCGTTCGTTGAGCGTGCGCCGAATATTCGCCTGTCGATCGATATCAATTCTGAGCACGTGAAAATGGAGCGCGTTGAGAGTGGGCGGTTGGATTTGCATATTGGCGTTAACAATGTCTCGCACGCCTCAAAGAACTTTAATACCACGGAGTGGCTTAGCGATCGCTACGTGGGTGTGGTGGCCAAGTGGCGTGAGATCCCAGACAAACTCACCACCCTAGAGTTTGCGAATGAGAGCCAGATCCATTTGCCGATCACCGCGAATGCCTCAGATGTGATCGATAACTGGCTGCACGACCAAAAACTCTATCGCAACATCCATATGGTGACGCAGAGTTATCCGATTGGCGGAATGATCAGCGCGCGCACTGGGCTACTGTTTCCCGTTCCTCTGCGCGTCGCCAAGCTGCTCGCCACGATGATCCCACTCAAAGTGGTGGAGCTGCCCGAGGATATTCCCCCCCTGCAGCTGAGCATCATTACCCACAAGCTCTATGATCATCAGGAGTCCATTCAGTGGCTATTGCAACAAATCCATGCGCTAAAATAGCTAGGTACAGGCTTTGATCTCCTGGATCAGCCACTGAATACTGTCTTGGTTATCGTACAACTGGTGAGTGAACATGCTTAATGACAGCTGAGGGGCATCTTGGGGGAGCTCAACGATTTTGACCGGTAGCATCTGCTCCAGCTCAAGCGCCACTTTGAGTGGCACACACATTAGGTTGTTGGTTTGCGCGGTGACCATCCCCCCCACCGCGTAACTCTGCACGATCATTGAGATCTGGCGCGAATGATGGTGTTGCAGTAGCCAGCGATCAATCGGATCGGCACCTGAGTTGACCAGCGGCAGGTGAATTTGTGAGACTTGAACAAAGGTGTTTAAGTCTAATCGCCCATTGAGGGGCGAATTTGTCGCGACAATCCCCACATATGGGTCCGTCAGCCAATGATAACGATTGTAGTAGCGCGGCATGACCTGCAGCTCATCCACCCCCAAGATCAAATCAATCCGTCCCTGCTCTACCCGCTCCATCTGCATGTTTTCAGACAAGATATCAATCGCTATTCGCACGTTAGGCGCTGAGGATTCAAGCCTTTTGCCTAGCTTTGGCAGCGCATAGAACTCAAAGTAATCAATCGCACCGATATAAAAGGTCTTGGCGTCTTGCTCAGGGTTAAACGGCTTCATGCGATTGAACGCCATATCAATGGAGTTCAAGCCCTTCTCAATATCTGGCAGCAGCGCTTGTACCAGTGGCGTGGGCTCCATTCCGGTTTTGGTTTTTATAAACAATGGGTTATCAAAGCGAGCGCGCAATTTGGACAACACATGACTGGCCGCAGATTGGCTCATAAACAACTTTTTCGCCGCACGTGACAGGTTTCGCTCACGCTCTAAAACCACCAGCAAGCGCAGCTGATTGATGTCCATATCCATAGGTTATCGAAATCCTTCATATCAAAATAAAAATTATGCACTTCCATAATAACTCGGTTGTTATTAAAAATAGAATAAGATTCAGAACATAAAGGGATTATGATGAGAAAAGTCACTGTAGCAGCAACACAAATGGCGTGTACTTGGGACATCGAACAGAATATTAATCGGGCCGAGCAACTTGTGCGTGACGCTGCAACGCAAGGAGCGCAGATCATTCTGCTGCAAGAGTTATTTGAAACCCCTTACTTCTGTATCGAGATCCACGAGTCTTACCACGCACTTGCCACAACACTGGAAGAGAACGAGGCGTTTCAACGCCTATCTAAGCTGGCAAAAGAGCTTGAAGTGGTCTTGCCGTTCAGCTGGTTTGAGAAAGCCGGCAATGTTCGCTTTAACTCACTGGCGGTGATTGACGCGGATGGCTCACTGCTGGGTGTTTACCGTAAGACCCATATCCCAGATAGCGATGGCTACCTTGAGAAATACTACTTCAGCCCTGGTGATACCGGCTTTAAGGTGTGGCAGACCCGCTATGCCAAGATTGGTGTCGGCATTTGTTGGGATCAATGGTTCCCAGAAACCGCGCGCAGCATGGCGCTGCAAGGCGCTGAGCTACTGTTCTTCCCTACCGCTATTGGCAGCGAGCCAAGTCAGCCTGAGATGGACTCACAGCCTCATTGGCAGTGTGTGATGCAAGGGCATGCCGCGGCAAACCAAATCCCGGTTATCGCCTCAAACCGTATTGGCCGCGAGCAGGCGAAGTATCGTGATCTTGAGATCAACTTCTTTGGCTCTTCTTTTATCGCCGATTATACCGGTCAAATCTTGGCTAAAGCCGACCGCGACACCAGTGGTGTACTAATCCACCAGTTTGACCTCGACGAGATTGCCTTCCAGCGCAGTGCATGGGGCCTGTTCAGAGACCGTCGCCCAGAGCACTACCAACCACTGATGACACTTGATGGACAAGTGAAGGGGTAGACCATGGCGGAGAAAAAAATGGGCATCACTCCACTGGCACTGTTTAGCCTGTGTGCGGTACTGGTTGTCGACACCCTCACTGCCTCCGCCTCAATTGGGGTTAGCTCGATTGGTTGGTGGGCGTTAATTCTAGTGATCTTCGTCCTTCCTTATGGCCTGATCACCTCTGAGCTAAGCTCAGCCTATCCCGGCGAAGGCGGAATTTATGACTGGGTAAAAAAAGCCTTTGGCCCGCGCTGGGCAATTCGAACCACCTGGTTTTACTGGATCAACGTGGGTTTATGGATGCCGGCGGTCTACATTCTCTTCGCTGGAATGTTTGCCGAGTTATTTGCGCCTGAGTTGCCGCTGTTTGCTCAAGTGGCTATCTGTATTGCTCTTACCTGGGCGACTGTGTGGGTGTGTAATATCTCGACCGACGTCGGCGTGATGATCACCAATGTCTGCGCAATCTTTAAAGTCCTGATCATCTCAGTTTTAGGTATCGGCGGCTTTATTTACGCAGCCAATCATGGTGTGGCTAATCAGTTTAGCTTCCAAGCAATGCTGCCATCCCTCGATTCTGGTATCGCGTTCCTACCCGCGTTGGTGTTTAACCTGATGGGTTTTGAGCTGGTTGCGACCATGACCAGGGAGATGAAAGACGTCAAACAGATGCCTAAAGTGGTCTTCCTTGCGATTGCGATTACTGCATTCCTCTATATTGCAGGCACCGTTGGGATCCTGATGGCTCTGCCGGTGGATGAGATCGGCCTTGTGGCAGGTATTATCGACACCCTAAAAGTGCTCTTTGGTGACGGTCCATTCGGCCAGTTTATGACCTATGCTCTGGGTATCGTTACCCTAATCACCTTTATCGGTAACATGGTGAGCTGGACCATGGGCTCAAGCCGAGCAGCAGCAGAGTCAGCAAAAGAAGGCGAGCTGCCTGAGATTGTGGCTAAAACGTCGAAAAAGTTTGCGACTCCGGTTGGCGCCAACACCATCACTGGCTTGGTTTCTACTGCCGTGATCTTGGTTTATGCGGTGTTTGCCTCATCAAATGATGAACTCTTTTGGTCGATGTTTGCCTTCTCAAGCTGCATCTTCCTGCTGCCGTACCTGTTTATGTTCCCAGCTTACTTGAAGCTGCGCATCACCGATGGCGACCATCCACGACCATTTAAGGTGCCTGGGGGCTTAGTGATGCAGAAATTGATCACCACAATGTGCTTTTTGATCATCTTGCAGGCAGTAGTGCTATTTATCTTCCCAGATATCGTCTTTGCCAGCATCGATTGGCAATACTCGCTGCCGGTATTGGTGGGTGTGCTGATGACGATTGGATTGGGTGAGCTGCTGCTAAAACGCGCCGAACGTGGCAATGCCATTGTGATGAAGGAGAAAACCGCATGAGTAAGGTCTATCAAACCCTCCCGGCCAATGACGGCTTTCGTATGCCCGGTGAGCACGAGCCTCAGCAAGAGGTGTGGATGGCGTGGCCTGTGCGCACCGACAACTGGCGCTACGGGGCAAAACTCGCGCAAAAAGCCTTTGCTGAAGTAGCGACCACCATCGCACAACAGACCCCGGTGGTGATGCTGGTCAACCATGACCAGTTTGATTACGCCCGTACCCTGTTGCCTGATCATATTCGAGTGATTGAGATGTCGTACAACGACTGCTGGATGAGAGACATTGGCGCCACCTACTTAGTTGATGCTCAACAGCAACGCCGCGGCGTGAGTTGGCAGTTTAATGCCTGGGGCGGCTTGGTTGATGGTCTGTATTTTCCGTGGGATCTTGATAATGCTGTGGCGAATAAGATGCTTAACCTTACCCAAGACGGTGGCTACCAAGCATCGTTTGTACTTGAAGGCGGCTCTATCCACTGTGATGGTGAAGGGACAGTCTACACCACTGAGGAGTGCTTGCTGCATCCTAGCCGCAATCCGGATATGACCAAAGCCCAAATCGAGCAACAGCTGAGAGATTACCTAGGCGTTAAAACCGTTATCTGGCTACCTCGTGGCTTGTATAACGATGAAACCAACGGTCACGTGGATAATATAATGCATGTGGTCAAGCCCGGTGAGGTTGCCCTGACATGGTGTGAAGACCCGAGCGACCCTCAATATGAGATCAGCCGTGAGGCCTTTGATATCTTGAGCAGCCAACCGGATGCACAAGGTCGCACCATCAAGGTTCACAAGCTGCCAATGCCGGGACCACTGTTTATGAGTGAGGAAGAGGCGCAAGGCATTGATCAGAGCGAGGGCATGGAGCGCGAAGCCGGCGAGCGCCTTGCTGCTTCCTACGCCAACTTCCTGATCAGCAACCAACAGGTTATCTTTCCACTGCTGGATGCCGAGAACGATATCAAAGCGCAAGCGGTACTTGAGAACGCCTTTCCTGAGCACACGGTCGTTGGGGTCAGCGCCAGAGAAATCCTACTCGGTGGCGGCAATATCCACTGTATTACCCAGCAGGTACCGAAAGTGTAACGCTGGTAAGCAAAACCTCTAGGTTACACACAACCGCTATGAGCAAACGCCTTGCGGCGCTTGCTCATATTTTTTATGCCTCACCGCTTGAAAACACAATGTCGCACTTATTATCTGAATTCCGTTGAAAAAACGTGATTTATTGAGCAAAAAGACCTTCATTCTCATCTACTCAAATGTCATCCAATCTCTTAGGATAGAGGCCTAACTCTAAACTCAAGCTGTATTCCGTGCCGTATCAATCTGTAGTCCGACTGCTGTTCAGTCTCTTTACCCTGTTATCTGCCTCCGCGTATGCCGTCCCTTCGTATGCAAAAGTCAAACTGTCCCAGAGTGGGATCTGCCATGATCAAGACAGTCCATGGTTTGCGCGGACTAACGCAACAAAAACCTTTCCTGACCTGAGCCAGTGTATCGATGCCGGTGGACGCCTACCTAAAGGGCAAACGCTCGCGGTGACCGAGCCTGAGACTCGCCCAAAAGAGCCACAGCCATTGTCGAGCAAAGGCAACACCAATAACCCCTCTTTCAATGCCGCCAAGCGCCAAATGCGCGAGATTTTTAAAGATCATAAAGTGACCTTTTACTGCCAAGCAGACTACGACTCAGATGGGAACACCCAACTACCGGCTGGCTTTAGCACACCGGGCTATCAGCGCCGCAGTGAACGTATCGAATGGGAGCACATCGTTCCGGCAGAAAACTTCGGCCGCGCGTTTGAGGCATGGCATTTTGCTCAAGATGATCAGCGCTGCCTCAACAGCCGTGGTCGTAGATTGAGTAATCGCGATTGTGCCCTCAAGCACAGTGAGCAATTTCGTTATATGCACGCCGACCGCTGGAATCTCGTCCCGGCCATTGGCGCGGTCAACGCCTATCGCTCCAACTATCGATTTACTCAGCTGTCATCCAATATCGATAACTTCTTTGGCACCTGCCCAATGAAAATAGATGATCGAGCAGTAGAGCCCCCGGAATGGACCCGGGGCCAGATAGCGCGCACTTATCTCTATTTTGATTACGCCTATCCTGATTTCACGTTAAGCTCTGCCAAACGGCAACTATTTGATGCGTGGAACAAACAGTATCCCGTGCAAGCCGATGAGTGTGTACGTGGCGAGCGTATTTTACGCCAGCAAGGCAACCGCAACCCTTTCGTCAATGATGCTTGTAACGTCCATTAACCCTTATCTGGGTCAGCTATCAATGCTGGCCCAGTCACTCAGTGAGTTTTCCATTGCTGTAACCTATCACCCTACCCTAACTGCAATGCCGCTTTTTCAATATAGGCGACTTTGATATCTGTCGTTCAGCACATAGATTGTGCACTATCACAGACCTCAATTTGACTTTATCGTTCCAACTAACTAGACCTTATCAATATGCAACAAAACTGATAATTATTAACAGTCAGGGTAAGACTATGAGTGAACAGATTTTTTTTTACGAGCCAGATGAGCCCTATGGTTTTCTTTCTAATTTTTGTTCTGCCCCGATTAAAGTATCGTCAATATCTTGGCCGACCAGTGAACACTATTATCAAGCGCAAAAGTTCACTGACCCTAGCGTGCAGCAACAAATTCTTGAAGCCAAAACGCCTTGTGAGGCATTTGCGTTGAGTCGTCAGTATCAACATTTGGTTCGTGAAGACTGGGATCAACAAAAACTCTCAGTGATGAGCTATATCGTGCGCGAGAAGTTCCTACAAAATGTCGAGCTTGCGCAAAGGCTGATCAATACCGCTAATGCTCATTTAACCGAGCATTCTCACAAGGATGCCTTCTGGGGAGATGGTGGGGATGGTAGTGGTGAAAACCACTTAGGTGAAATCTTAATGAACGTCCGCGCAGAGCTCAAACACGTCACACCAAGCACGTTGGTACAGTTTATTTCGAAATCAAAACAACCGATTGATTAAGTGCCATAATAATCACTCCACAGACAAAACCTTGAGACCACCCTCAATGGATTCTAAGACTCTAAATACAAGGGCAGACACGCTGACTCATTTCCTCGTGCCTGCCCTACATTTCAAAGGTATGTCTAATAAGACACTACTTTAGTAGTTTAAATCGACGAACCATACACAATACTAAGAACAACAATGCAGCCATTGAACCACTGCTACCACTGCTAGAAGAGCTATCTGAGTCACCTGGGTTATCCGGCTCATCCGGGTTACCTGGTTCATCAGGGTTACCCGGCTCATCCGGATCACTGTCGACGTCGCGGTTAGAGCGATGGATATTATCGATATAGAACGTGCCTCCCTCTGGCGCAGAAATATACATCATAGATACATTGTCATTGACTGCATCAAATGAGACGCCAGCGTACGAACTATCCTTTAGGTCGATCTGAACACGCTGAATTTTCTTATCGTCAGCTACAAGCTTTGTATCTTTCGAGTAGGTATGAGCGAGGTCATATTTGTTATTCGAGATAAAACGTACTCTAAACGGTATTTCTTCCCCAGAATCATTAATCACATCCATTTCAACGGTCGTGTGAGATGACCAGTTGGAGTAGACCTGAAACGGAATGTACTCATTGGCAACACCGTCGAAATCAACTTTTAATGAAATGCCATCATCATCGATTTGGTGGTCAGTAGAGAACATGTTTTCTGGTGCGATTCCATTGGCGTCTCCCTCAATCGAACCCGGTGTAATAAAGTATGCTCCTGCCGTTTCACCAGCGAAGTTATTGAACATGACGTGGTCATAATCAATGACATTATCGCCACCATTACCATTATCACCACCGTTGCCATTATCAGTATCGTCTGCATCGGCAATTTCAATACCATTGACATAAATGTTCACATCAGCCCATGAAATAAACTGAACCTCAGAGATTGCGGTAGGCTCAAAATTGGCGCCTATGGTAGCGTTTGGATCATCGAAATCAAAGCTAAATGATTGGATCTGGTCATGAGCGGCTAGATTGAATTTACCGTTATATTGATAAGTAGCATCCCCTTCTTTGCCTTGCATTAGTAGACGTACTAGCATTTCATTTGACGCAATACCAGACTCATTGTAGATATTGAACTTAATTCGCGCGCGATTCGACCAATCTTCAACACCATTTAATTTTAGCTCCGCTCTACGCGTCGCAGCACCGGTATAATCGATATTCCAGGTCAGATTGTCATCGGCAAGCTTATACTGCTCTGTCACCTTGTTCTGTGGTGCATCACCGCGTGAGTCAACAACGTTACCTACACCAAAGCGTGTGAAGGACTCAACCAAATAAGAGGGTTCTTCACCGTTGTCGCCGCCGTTATCGCCGCTGTTATCGCCGCCGTTATCATCGCTTCTGGTGCCAGCAATTTCAAACTCATTGAGATGCACAGTCACAGGATTCCATGAGATAAATTGAACGCTTTTGATTGCTGTAGGATGTGTAGCCTCACTGCCCTTGATGTCATTAAAATCGAAAACGAATTCCTGTGGATCGCTATGCGCCAGTAAATTGAACTTACCGTTATATTGGTAGTCCGCGTTGTTTGTATTCTCGGCCGGCATGAGTCGAACTATCATCTCATCCGATCGAACACCTGAGGTATTACGCATAGTAAATCGCACCTGGCCGCGGTGTGACCAATTTTCTACCGCTTCCAAATTTAGTTGTGCCGCGAACGCTTTACCCGCCACATAATCGATCTTCCACGTTAGATTATCATCATTAGGATCCTCTTTAATCACTTCATTCGGCGTTGCATTGCCACGTGTGTCGACTGAGTTACCCTCACCAAAGCGCGTGAAATCCTCAACCAATTCAGAGGGTGGTAGAGGAGTATCATCGACACGGATATTATCCACATAGATGGTTGTTCCATCATCGACGTTGCCACCGCCGCCCAACATAAATTGATAGTTTTCGATGTTCTCCGGGTCATAGTTTGCGCCCGCAGCGATAGCAAGATTTATCTCATAGGTTTGGAACCCTTGGGCTTTAGGGAGGATTGAAAATTCTTGCTCTAACGCTTTTTTATCTGTGCCTTGAGAAACAACTCGCATGGTGACTGGTAGTTTTTTGGTTGTCCCGTTCAAGATATCAACTTTAAGCGAGGTTTTATCAGACCAATCGGTTACTTCCCCCACCCCACCTTCAATCACTTCATATCGCGTGTTGAAGGTAATCGCCATTGATTGTCCAGCAACAGTATATTCTTCGTTTGTAACTCCGCTGTCTTGAACATCGCTCGCCACGCCATATTGATTTAGGAGTGGAGCATTGAGGTCATAGGTCGAAAAGTCCTGAATGACCGTTTCATCTGCCATAGCATAGGTGCACGCCCCAAGGAGCGATGCAATCACAATTATATTGCGTTTTCTCATCTTACTTTTCCTTAACAGTAAATGAAGAATACACGGTGGCAACAGCACAATACCACTAGATTTATTCAAATATTTTTAATTGATAATAAAGCCCAACTACACTTAATATTGGAAAGTGACTATGGTTCCATTGCAACTTTATTAGTAGACAATCTATTTAATGCTAAATAGACAAGCAGGCTTTACACCAAAGAAATAAATAAGCCTGCATAAAAAACTGATAAAAAAGCCAGTAATTTACATTAGGTAATAACCATAACTTAATATGGCTTATTAACGAATTCGTACATTATCAAAAATAAGTGTTTGCTTATTTTTTGCTTGATCGGGTGCAAAGATTTGGATCAGGCCAATCTGATCAGTTTTCAGCTCTTGGCCACCCCAATGGCCTTCACCACCATCAAAGTACATCTCTAGCTCTTTCGTTGCCCCGGCTGGCACGATAGATTGGAAGTTTATCTGGTGCGTATCACCGCCCATTAGGCCCTGTTTGTCTACCGCTTTCATTGTAATCGTGGCATCGACGTCAGTTGGGTTGGTCACATCGACCACAAAGCTCTCTTTATCCGACCAATCCCAATATTTACCGCCCTTAGAATAGAATCGTACCCCTGGTCTTGGGTATTGGCCCGGCGCTTTGTAGTCAAAGTCAACTTGCAATGCTTGCTCGCCTACTGTAACGCCTTCCCCCGTCACCATTTTGGCCTTAGCTTGCTGCTTGTCTACCGTCGCAAATGCTTTAAGCAGAACTGCATCAGCTGGATGGCCGGCTTCTACGACAGGATCTGACGCGCTCACACTAGAAGTTGTTGATTGACACCCTAAACTCACCGCCAACACAATGGATAGCGCTAAAGCGACACTTGTCTTTTGCATAATTCCTTCCTGTAATTAATTAAAACATCAATGTTTGATAGAAAAATGAATTAAATACTTTTCTCTCTGGTACTTTTGACCTAACTAATAGGCACATCGATACTACGCCGGCGCCATTAAAGCCAGACTGAATATATTACCGACGTAGTATTAAATTATTTATTATCGTTGCTGATCACCATCGTTTTACAAGCAACCGTTTGTCCCGGCGAATACAGGCAAGCACCAATAGTATTAATGGGGCTAGTGAACCACTACCACCAGATTTACTTGACCCTTCATCACCGATATCACCGTCACCGTCACCGTCACCAGGATTACCATCACCACCATTGTCAGTGTCATCCTCTTCATCTTCTGGCGCTGGGGCTTGAGGGCCACGGTGTAGTTCACCGACATTATTACCCGTGTATAAATCCGTCGAGCTGGACCTTGCAACACCAGCGACTAACTCGCTTTCGCATCGCTCCTTGAGTGACACGTCATAGACATAACAGTTGAATCGGCGAGCTGCATCGACCATTTCCGGATAAGGCGTATCGGTGGCATTAACAAAACCAACGTTATAAGTTGCCCCATCCCATGCTCGGCCAGGTAATGGTTGGTCAATATATTGGAACCAATGGGCACCAACAAATTGTGGATTGGTGTTGACGGATTCAAGGTAGGTGACCAATTTTTCCGCACGCTCTACTTGGTTGGATGCACTAATTAATCCACTGGCCATGCTGCCACTGTCGAGCGCTCCAAAGTGAAACTCACCAATAATTGCTGGTATATTGAGCCCTTTGATTTGCTCTAAGACTTCTGCATCCCAATCTTTTGCGGCGATGGACTCCTCGTAGACATTAAAACTCATCACATCGACATGCTCACCCGCAACAGAGATCACCTGAGGTGTACGACCAAAGTCGGCGAATCGAACGCCTAAATACAGATGGTTAGGAAGCTCAGCCTTAAGCGCATCATTAATCGTCTTAAAGTACTGCAGCGCAATGTAATACTGAAGCTTGTCTAAATCGGCGGTGATTTGTACATTGGTGCCGTTATAGCCAGTCTTATTAACGAAATCAAATGGAGCCTTCATTTCATCAAATGAGTTGAAGTTAGTCCCCCACGCTGCGTTCAAGGCGTTGATATCGGAGTAGCCAAGGCCCCAATCACTTGGGATAATCTCGTTAATAAAGACATTTTTTGCCGGAGCTGCTCCCTGTTGGGTTGCATCTGCCGCAAACACGGCCATGGTTTGCACATGGTAGTTCATGTTCTTATGTGAATATGGGCCATTTTTTGTGCCCCAACTGAGCTCATTGTCCACATAGATCCCAAGTACCATCTTTTCGTTGCCACTGATCTGACTCTTGGTCTCGGTCGCCATGAGTTCTACATTGGTTTTAAACTGCGGATCCCAAGGGTCCGGCAACCCACTCCAATATCCACTACCTATTCTGTTATAGGTGCCACAGCCTTTTGCGCCGCTGCAATTGTCCGTTCTTGCCGCAACCGCAAATGGCATGCTCGCCTCAGGGTAGAAGGCAGGGTCTGTCCAGTTACCGAGCGTATTAAAGCCCCAGTCTTTAAAACGACGTTGAGTAATATCTCGCCAATTAGGCTCGCTGCCATGTCGCGCTACGATATTATTGCCATAAAAGCTGACCGCCTGACCTTGTTTGACAGCACCCGCGTGCACAGGTCCATAGTTGTTGCGAATATACTCAGGATGCGTCGGTAATTCGGTGAACATGGCCTGGCGCAGTTGTGAGTCATTACCATCTGATGCCGTGCCGGTCATAGTGAATGTGTCTGCCATTCGAATGTTGGCAATCCCACTCGAGAAGAAAGCATAACCCTCTGGGTCAACCAGGTGCCACTTGCCACTATCATCCTGACAAGCATTAAAAAAGCCAGGGTTGTTTAAGCGACAGTTTTGGTCTGGCATCAGGCTTGGGTGACTGCCATAGCCATTTGAATTACGTGCCGCACCCGAAAGCTCGCCTAGTAGCTCGGCTTCAGCCTCGCCTAGCGACGCTAAGTCGGTACTTTTAGCCACTTTATAGTAATGAGTCACTTGATTATTCTGACCACGATGGTCAACCAAATCCACATAGGCATTGTCGTGGTTGAAATCTTTAATAATCCGCGCGTTGTCATAGATGACGCGAACACCCTCATCATGCTGAGGGGCATTCAGTCTGAATCGCAACTTATACACTTGGTCGAGCTTTAAATGCCAGTCAATCGCTGGTGTGTAGGCGTCACTCGCGACCGCTGGAAGATTAGCCATACCCAATTGGTTAAGACGCCTTTCGCGGTTGTTGTAATCTGGTAAATCATTCAGACTGATATAAACGGTCTGGGTATCGTTTGCCGGCACCGCACGGTAACGGATTTGATAACCCTCTTCCTCATATTGGTCAGTGAGCAAAAACTGAGGATGGATTGTAAAATCATTAGGGTTGGTGATATCGATTGCGAACGCGATATCCTCGCCATTTTCGCCTAAATCGCTCCAATTCCAGATCGTGCCAGAAACACCCGGCGCAAGCACCCAAGAACTCATTTTACCCGGCGGAAACACCACCTCAAGTGCTTGACTGCCAATGCTAACGCCCTGCTCAACTAAACTCACGCTGGACACATTGTTAGGGTTCAGATAACTCGGCAGCTCATTAAAGTCCTCGACTTGCAAAAGTGTTTTGACCGGAGCGCTAGAGACGCGCCCCGCAATAGGCGCAACATCAGGCGGGGTGGTTGGAGGCGTCACTTGATCGCCATTTTGCGCCACACGAATATTATCGATAAACAGATTCGCGTTACTGATTTGCGCAGCAAAAAACTGCAGTGTGTTAACTTTGGCCTTATTGTAGCTATCCCCCACTTCGCCGTTTTTGGATGAATCCAACGATATTTCATAAGTATGCGTGCCAGGTTTAGCAATTCGATAATCCAAAAGGACATCATTTGCCGCCCAGGTAAAGTTGCTCAAAACCTTGATACCAAAGTTGATATCGGCCTGGCCGGTATTGGTTACATCGAAAGCCAAGCGAGTCTTACTGCCCCAATCCCAGCCCTGACCACCATTCTCATTGTAAATATTGACAGAACCTTGCCAGCTGGTACCTAAATCAACCTGCCATGATTTATTGCCGTCAGTGGCATGTTGAGTCGTAATACTTTGTGTTGCATCACCATTTGAAGAGAGCTTATAGGCTGATTCACTATCCTCAAACGACATAACTTGTATAATCTCAGCCGTTGCAGGTGAGAGTAAAAATAACGCAGTGGTAATTGCTGTTATTGGGAAGAACTTCATCTACTATTCCTTTAGCTATAACGCAAAACTAGTTCTACGTTATTGTTTTCAAACCAAGAATTCATCCTGGATTAGCCCTATTTTCGTTATACACTCACATCCTTAACATTAGAAGAAAGCTATAACTCATAAGCCGCTTAAATAAAATTTACGTGGCTAGACGATAAGTTACAGTGATCTTGCTAACAGATAGTTGGTGTATTTCCCTCAACATTTTACCATTTCCTGTCAATTATCTACATCACTAAGACTACTAATGCTTTTATATCAGTGACATAGCAACATAATTTTTTACATCTAATCCGATTACATTTTGCCTATTTTGTGACTAAGAATAGGTTGTAAATTATTCCATACTGGTCATATAATTTATCCTTGAAATTGCATTTTTACTTGTAAATTAAACTAGCCAAAATTACTAGAACTAAAATACGCAGGCATTACGAAACATTAAAGTGAACTCACCTAGTTTCATTACACGATTATTATTTGTCAGACAACCATAAAAAACGGCATTCACCCAGTAGAACACTAACTACTGGGATGAATGCCCAACGAGGTTTACGTGAAACCAATATGTAGGAAAGAAAATAATCATACAATGCCATCAAGATTACAAATCTAGATCACAATGATAATGCGCACGATATAGTATCGACAGCAAGATAGCAGCAGAAATATTACCCCATAAACCCAAGAGACCAAAGATTGTCATATTTTGAGTCTATACATTGACTTAACTTTCACAAAGTCAATTGGGAGGAGAGTTAAATCACAAGCTTATAATTTAACTCTAAATTATTGATAAAGAAACTATCGTCAAAGCTGATTTGACTTTGGCTATTTTTCAATTGATTGATGTAGTTAGCTTTTATGTTATCTATATACCGCCAGACCGCCTGGTTCGCTCCGCTAGAGTCTCGATGTTGCAGAGAGTAAAGTATTTTACGATGATCCTCTAGCCACGTTTGATGCATTGACGTGTTACCGAGGCACTTTTCATTTATCTCTCCCCAAATACGATGATTCACGTCCATGCAGCGCCACATTTCTGCAGATAGGCCAATGATAGCTCGATTTTGTGTTGACTCGGCGATCAATGAATGAAACTTATACTCTAACTCTTCCAACATCTTCACGTCACAAGATTTTGTCCCTTCCATTTTGGTAAAGACAGCCTTAACTCTTCTGAGTTCGTTGATGTTGATAACACTTGCTGCAAGACCGGCTACGGTACTGTCTATGACCTGTCTCGCCTGGAGTAGTTCAAATAAACCGATATCACCTGCAAAGACTTTAGCCATAGTGTGGCCTTGGTTAATCGACTCTGAGTAATAAATCCCTGACCCTTTTCTAACTTCAATAACACCTTTTAGCTCAAGCATGATCAAAGCTTCTCGAATCGCACTACGGCTGACGTTAAGTTTCTCACCCAACTGAGTTTCTGTTGGCAATCTTTGACCAGGGCGATAATCTCCAGACATCAGCAACTCTTCAATCTGCATTCCAATATTGAAATAGCGTCGTTTCCAGTACCCCATGCCCACTCCCTTTTTATCGATAGCCTCATACCACATCCAAGGAATCAATTTTTAGATGTTAAATATATATTATATTCACCAGGTCAGCTTACAAATACTTCAAGCACACTATATGATGTAAAAAACGAATAGAATTAAAGTTTTAAAAAGCAAATAAAAAGGGTGACTAAAAAGCCACCCTAAACTAGGAATGATAGCCTATTACCGATGATAATAGACTATGTAATTTGATTACTGTTAATCTGCAACGCGAATATTATCGATAAACAGTTCTGCATTACTTGTTTGCGCAGCGAAGAATTTCAGTGTATTCACTTTACCCTTGTTATAACCCTTACCCATCTCACCGTTTCTTGTTGAGTCTAGATTGATCTCAATCGTGTGGGTGCCAGGCTTAGCATTTCTGTAGTCAAAGAAGACATCATTTGGTTGCCAAGTGAAGTTAGTCAATACTTTAACACCAAAGTTGACATCTTTATTCGATTTATTGGTCACATCAAAAATAAGGCGGGTTTTGTTTTCCCAGTTCCAGCCTGCGCCTAGGTTTTCATTATAGATATTAGCCGAACCTTGCCAGCTCTGACCTAGGTTGACTTGCCACGCTTTGTCACCTTTCGTAGCATTTGATGTCACAATTTTCTGAGTCGCATTGCCATCGGTTGTAAACATATAATCTTCACTATCTGCAAATGAAGAAACTTGAACAACTTCAGCACTAACAAGTGGTGCAACAAGTAGAGAAGTCACAATTGCCGTCATTGGAATTAATTTCATCTTCTGTTCCTTTAATTATTTATTCTACGTAACCTCAAGATCTTAGCTTCTAACATTCATTAAAAACCATCAATCAAGATATCAAACCAAAAATTAAAACACTTCGTTAAGCTTTATGAACATATTATATTCTTCCAACAATACTACGAATGGAACAAACACACCGTTAGATGTAAAAAACGCATGCTATACCAAAAGTGTGATTTGATTAACCAATTTTTCATACCAAATTGTGTGATATAAGCCTGATATGCATGCACAGACTGCAAGCTAAGCCAATTCCACGCAAAGTGGATAATGTGGTGATAGTGGCATTAGAGTAGGCGGTCAAGCATTGAGACATAACACGTTTTATCTGGCACTCAACATCATGTCTGCTTGGCCAATAAAAAAAGGGTAACCCGAAGAGTTACCCTATGTAATATACCTAGGCTAGAGGCACTAACTTACTTCTTATCAAGCGATTGACAAGCTCTCACCCAGCAGTTGATAGATCTCACCACCAATAAAGCGCGACTGCCCTTGGAGTTGATGCTCAATTCTGATCACCTCATTCCACTTCACCATGCGTTCACTGCGCGTAAAGGAGCCGACCTTAAGTTGGCCCGCATTGGTGGCAATGGCCAGGTGACTGATAAAGGCATCCTCTGTCTCGCCCGAGCGCGCTGAGACCACAGGCAACCAACCCGCCTCTTGGGTTAAGCGGATCGCATCGATGGTTTCTGAGACCGTACCAATCTGATTCAGTTTGATTAACACACTGTTGGCCAGCTTTTGCTCGATACCAAGTTTGATGCGTTCAATATTGGTGGTGAACAAGTCATCACCGATCACCTGCACTTTGTCACCGACCTCGGCAGTAAAGCGCTGCCACATGGCAAAATCGATATCTGCAAAGGGATCTTCAATCGATAAGATGGGGTATTTTTCACACCAGTCGAGCATTAATTGCAAGAACTCTTCTGAGCTATAACTCATCCCATCGAGTGGTAGATGGTATTTACCTTCAGAGTAGAGATCGCTCGCCGCGATATCCAGAGAGATCGAGACATCACGCCCTGGTTGATATCCTGCCTTTTCGATCGCCTCAACCACAAAATCAAAGATCTCGGCGTGGCTGTCAAACGTAGGCCAAAATCCGCCCTCATCAGCGGCGCCCGCCAGTAAACCTCGACTCTTAAGTAGATTTTCTCCGGTACGATAGATGTTGTACGTCACCTCAAGGGTCTCTTGATACGTCTTGGCCCCGTTGACAATCAACAAAAAGTCCTGAATATCGGTGCGCCATTGTGCATGGGCGCCACCGCCAACCAGTTGAATTTCGGGTAACGGTAGCAAGAAGTCCGCATTTTGCGGCGCTAGGCTTCGATACAAGGGTTGCTTGATGGCTTTAGCCTTCGCATCGGCAATCGCAAGCGATACTGCGAGAATCGCATTAGCGCCTAAGCGACTCTTATTTGCTGTACCATCAAGCTCACACATCTTATTATCCAGTATCTTTTGGCACTCGACACTCATCCCGAGCAACTCTGGTTGAATGATGTCCTTGATATTAGTAATCGCCTGATACACCGACTTGCCAAGAAAACGCGACAAATCGCCATCACGCAGCTCCAAGGCCTCAAACTGCCCGGTCGAGGCACCCGATGGCACCGTGCCCATTCCTACCTCTCCGGTATCAAGGGTCACTAACGCTTCAACGGTTGGCTGACCGCGTGAATCAAAAATCTGATAGGCATCAATTGAAACAATGTTCATGAGATTTTACTCCGTTAAGGATAGTTTCTAGATTAAATTGCTGTTTCTCAATGGCAGAGCAACACCACTCGCGAACGCTCTGTTGCTGGTATTGGCTCAGGTATTCCACCGGTGATTTACCATCGACGCGAGCGAGTGCCATTAACAGTGTCAGCTTGGCCACCCGCTTCTCATCGACCAGATCAAATTTTTCCTCGCCAAGCACATCGCGATAGGTGTTAACAAAATCGCTGGCGAGCACCAAGTAGTTTGGATCATTGAAGTGATGTGATTTGAGCAGCAAGTGATGAAGCATAAAGGCGACATCAAACGCGGGGTCGCCGTACCAGGCCACTTCACAATCCACCACCTTGATCTTCTGTCCCGCCACTAAGATATTCTTGGGACTAAAGTCACCATGGACCAAGCAATACTTGGTCTCAGCCACTTCTTTGCAGGTCTGCGCTATCAAAGGTGAGAGCGTCGGATAGCGGGCTTTTAGGCTTTCAAAATACGGCGATAGGCGCAGTTGATGAAAGTTCTCATCTGAATCGAATAAATCAATCGCTTCTCTGTCTCGCCAACTGACAAGGTGGATATCTGCCAGCGCAGTCGCAATTTGATGCGAGACTTGAGCATCAAGCTTGCGCTTCATTAAGTACTTCTTCCAATCCTTGAACTGCTCGGGAAAATACTCCATGACAAACAAACGCTCTTGCTCTAGAGCGTGAAGGATTTTTGGTACGTAGTGGGGAAAGCGCTGCCCTACGTATTTTAAGTAGCGTTGCTCGTACAGGTTACGACTGGTGCAAGCAAACCAATCTTGCTTGACGCGCAGTTTTTCAAGGGCGCGCTTGGCGACAAAGCGACGCTCACCATCTTTGATCAAATAGATCTCGCAGCTCACCCCACCAGTCAGTGGGGTGGCTGTGGCACGATCATTTGACACGATTTGGTGTTTCTTTAAGGTGTCTAAAATCATGCCTTACCTCAGCGAATAGCCGCAACAGACTGATGGCGCAGGTAACCCTCAAAGGTGGCTCTACTATTCACACCACCACCACAGCCACTTTGGTTACAGGCCCCGTAGTGCAAGCCGTACTCAAATACGTTATGCGCGTTAATCCAGCTGTTACCCGCCACCAACTCTGCAGCGATCCGTTTGGCTTTCGCTCCGTCTTGAGTCCAAACACTGTTTGCCAAGCCATAAGGGTTAAGATTGGCTCTCTCCACCACCTCGTCTTCGTCGGTAAACTTGAGCAAAAATGCCACTGGGCCGAAGATCTCATCTTGTGCCCACGGGTTATCATCACTGCCAGCGAGTAGGGTTGGCTGAATAAAATACCCACGGTTGAGATCACCCGACATCGCTCGCTGACCACCAGTGACCACCTCTGCTCCCGCTGCCTGCGCCTCAGCGATACACTCAAGCACCTTAGACATCTGTTTCTGGGTGCACATTGGCCCCATTTCCGTGCTGTCATCGAGCCCATTACCCAGTTTCAACGCCTCAAACTTAGCCTTGGCCTTGGCGACAAACTCATCGTAGACTGACTCATGCACATACCAGCGAGAGGCGGTACAACACACTTGTCCTGCGTTGAGCGTGATAGCACCCGATAGCCCTTCAACGGCCAGGTCAATATCAGCATCTTGACAGATCACTGCTGCGCCTTTACCGCCAAGCTCTAGCTTAGCGGGGACTAGGTTACGCCCGCAAACTTCACCAATTCGACGACCCACTTCCGTTGAACCAGTAAACGACATCAGTTTAACTTTAGGATGATTCATCAATGCCTCACCCACTACACCGCCGCGTCCAGGCACGATATTGACCGTCCCTGCAGGGAAGCCCGCCTCTTCGATCAACTTGGCAAAATACAGCGTTGAAAGCAGGGTTTCTGAGGCTGGCTTGATCACGACCGTATTACCTGCAGCCAGCGCCGGTGCAATACCCCAAGCACACAATGTCAGCGGGAAGTTCCACGGGAAAATAAACCCGGCCACGCCGTAAGGGCGCTTGACCGTCTGGCTGTCTGTCACTTCTAGGCCAAGCTCACGCTCATATTCGGCCTCAACAGCTACCTGAGCATAATACTCGAAACACTGAGCACAGAACGGCACATCAAAGCCTGCCGCCGCGGCAACCGGTTTACCGACATCGATACACTCTAACTCGGCTAAAATCTGGCAATCGCGCATCACCAGCTCAGCGAGTTTCAGCATCTTATCGGCGCGAAATTCGGGGGTGGTTTTCCGCCAGGTTTTGAACGCCTCGTCAGCAGCGAGCACGGCTTTATCGACATCTTCCGCATCACCAAGTGACACGGTCGCAATCGACGAGCCGGTGGCCGGGTTATGTGCGCCTATCGTATGTTTCGATTGCACCCATTCGCCATTGACTAAAAATGGCATCGGGTTGGTCTCAACAAAGGCAAGGGTTTGTGGGTGTAGGTTTTGGATTGTCATGGATAACACTCCTGTCTCAATCAGTTATTGGGTAGTTTCACTGCATTTTTCTTAAAATAATCTTTGTGTTTGTTATCTGGTGCTGCGCTCAAGCCGCGCAAAAAGAGCGCAGGCCCAGCACAAAATGGCTGAGCCTGCACAAGTCGCTACTTGGCGATGCCAAGCGGCGAGAAGATGATATAAAGCAATATCACACCCAGGCAGATCGCCACCGAGAAAGGTTTGGCGTGCTTCCAAGGTTTAAGCTCAACCGCATTGGCCTTTTTCGGCTGATGTGCCTTCGCTTGTGGGAAGAAATAGCCAATTACCATCATCAGCACTGCGACTGACACAAACAGTAAGCCGGTGAGATGAAGGAAATGGATATCGGGTTGATAGACAAAACTGGTCAATGCATAGGCAACCATAAACACCACAATACCAATATTGGCTGCCATGGCAGGTACGCGACGGGTGATCAAGCCAACTACAATCACGGTAAACATCGGCGCCATGTAAAAGCTATTAATGGTTTGAAAATACTGATAGAAACCCTCTGGCGCATAGTAGATAAACGGCGCGACAAAGATGGCAAACAGACCGATCACCGCGCCAAAACGCTTACCGACTCGAACCAAGTCGCCATCTTTCGCCTTAGGGTTAAGCAAAGGCTTGTAGACGTTTAGCGTAAATAGGGTCGAAGTACTGTGCAGAACGGAGTTAAATGAACTTAGGATGGCGCCAAACAACACCGCCGCAAAGAAGCCTACCAATGGGGTCGGTAGTACTTCACGCACTAGCATCGGATAAGCCACCTCGCCATTGGGCAAGTCAGGACCAAACATGGCAAAGGCGATGATACCCGGTATCAGCAGGAACATAGGACCGGCAAGCTTGAGCATGCCTGCCCACAGTACCCCTTTTTGTCCTTCCGCGAGATTTTGTGCGCCTAACGCACGCTGGATAATCGATTGGTTGGTGCCCCAGTAGAACAGGTTAAGGATCAGCATACCGGTGAAGAAAGTCGAAAATGGAACCGGGTCGTCTTTACCACCAATGGCATTCAGTTTCTCTGGGTGCTCGGTCATCAAGTGCTGGAAACCGGCGATAACGCTGCCATCCCCCAGCGCTGCCAGGCCAAACATAGGGATTAGGATCACGCCACCAATCAGTAGGCCAACGCCATTAAAGGTATCTGAGTAAGCAATGGCTTTTAAGCCACCGAAAACCGCGTACGCCGCACCAACCAAACCAATCGACACCACCATGACCCAGATAGCGCCCCAGTAAGAGACGCCAAAGATGCCCGAGATATCAAAGATACCACCAAGGGCCACCGAGCCGGTATATAAGATTGGAGGGAGCAGATTAAGGATATAACCGAATAAGAACAAGAAGGTACAAAAGTACATCGTACTCTTGCCAAAGCGATCCTCGATAAACTCAGGAATGGTGGTCACCCCACCACTGAGGTACTTGGGCAACAGATACAGCGCCACCACCACTAAGGTCAATGCCGCACAGACCTCCCATGCCATCGGTGTCATATTGGCGGTATAACCCTGTGCGTTCAAACCGACGAGCTGTTCCGTCGAAAGGTTGGTGAGCATCAATGATGAGGCGATCAGCACCCCGGTCAGGCCGCGACCGGCAAGAAAATAGGAGTTAGCAGACTCTTGCTTGGTCGATTTACGTCGTACCTTGTACCAAGAGCCAATGGCGACAGCGCCTGTTACGAGTGCGAAAGAGATTGGAATAATCATAACTCGTCCTCTTTTTGTGAGGTGATTGCGGTCGACTGTTGTCCAATCAACAGCGCCGCCCAGGTTATTATTGGGCAACGACTTCTCTCGCTCATCGTACTACTCGGCAACCTATATCCCTGATTCCTTTGGCTGCATTAACTCAGCGAATTAAGACGCGCATGGTAATCCAGGAAGGTAGAAGATAACCTTATCAGTTGGGGAAATATCTGATTACAGCATTAGGGCTCTTCACATTCCTAACTAAATTCATCTTATCGGGGGTAGCGCAACGATTCTGCGCAGAAATTCGCCTAAAATAGTTAAAAATTAGCATTAGATAAAAGCGTGAATTAGATCACTCGCAAATAGATTTATTTACCTAAATAATCTATCGACAGGCTGAATATGGAAGGGGCAATGTGAAACCAACGGTTGAAAACATTTCTAGAGATCATCACTCTTTTACGGCATATGAATTTGAGTCGAGTGAGTTCGAGCATCCGTATCATTTTCATCATGAGACAGAGCTGGTATTTATTACCAGAGGATTTGGTAAGGTATTGATTGGTAATACAACTTGTGACTTTCAGGCGGGTGATATTTTTTTAATTGGCTCTAACGTCCCGCACCGTTTTCAAACTGCGCACGGTGAAAAGCAACCCTTGTTTTCCTATGTATTACAGTTTACGCCGGATTGCTTTGGATCTCTCTTTACTGAAACACCAGAGCTGGATCGCATTGCCAAAATGATAAGTCACGCAAAGCATGGCATGGTCATTCGTCACGCCCCAGAATCATTATTCTCGTCAATGACGGAGCTTATTCAAGCCAAGGGCGTGAGCTCAGTAATTACTTTTTTGCGACTGTTATCGGAAGTGAACATCAATGCTCAATTGGAGTTTTTATCCACTCAGATAGAGCAAGACACTGAAATTCAGTCAACGACAAAAATTCATGCATCGATAGAATGGATTAATAGCAACTATCATCGCGAGATCAACCTGGACGATATCGCCCAACAGACCCATATGAACAAAAATGCGTTTTGTCGTGCGTTTAAAGCCCAAACTGGAACATCACCAATGAGTTATATTACTCAAGTTCGGATTGAGGCCGCCGCAAACCTGCTATTAAAGAGCGCTAAGGGGATCGCCGATATTGGTTTTTCCGTCGGCTTTCCCACCGTTTCAAGCTTTAATCGCAACTTCAAACAAATTAAAGGGGTTTCACCTAGCATGTATCGTAAGATGACCTCTAGTTTTACCAGTTAGCGTTCGATAATAACAATAGAGGTAGGCAGATTAATTTGCCAAAATGAATAATCAACTTGGTAATTCAAGGTAGTCCACTTGGATGACCAGTGCACAGCATATTAAGAAAACCACCCACAGTGCTACAATCGCATATAAGCTAATATCTCTACCTTTCATAGGTGCTCCGCTAAATTCTTAACATTAAAATATAATTTGTCTATTTACGACATTGAGATTAGTAACGACAAAGTATCGAGCCCCCCTAAGTGACCCTCACTCGTTTATTTTCTCGATTTTCGCCCTACCTTGTTTGATAGAAAAATAGGGGCAAGGATCATCACTACCATGACTGCGATCCCAGAAAACAATACCAAGCCGACAAGGCTATCCATCGATAATCTTCCTTTTTTGAAATATCGTAACTTGGCTATAGTTAACCTTAACCCTTGCCTGGCTAATAGGTCAGTTAGCGACAAATGAGATTCTGCAGAAGATGATATGAGAAGGAGGAGGGTTACTCCTCACCGACTGGCCAGTTATCGAATTGGATTCGCTCGTCACTGATGTAGTACAAGGTATCTTGAGGGTTGATCACGGTAGAGAGATTGACATTGAGCACCACGGCATCCACGCCCTGACGTCTCAGGCCGATGATGGTTGCTTCAGTTTCTTCCTTAAACAGCATAAACACATCACGCAGCACAAAGCTGTGCTTACCGGTCACCTCAATGCTGTATTGGGTTTGTCCATGGGCGGCGGAAACCAGCTCGCTATGGACCAGTGAAGAGCCTGAATCAATCACCGATTTGGCAAGCAGCTCGGTGCTCAGGTTTGAAATGACCTCCGCATTGGGGCACTGCTGTTTTAATATCCGTCCCTTAACGATATCAATAAAGTGCGCCACCAAATGAGCGTTTTTGTTCAGTTGGCTGACAAACAGCGCGATGGTCAGGGTATTTTCGTCACTATCGGTATCGACAATAATACAACTGGCGCAATCAAGCGCTACCCGACTGAGCTCCTCCTCATTGGTAAAAGAGGGCACGTTGATAAAGTCCACCATATCGGGCATCGGATTTTCCGCTTGCTCACACGAGACCAAAACAATTTTACGCACCTCTTCACGAATGAGTTGTCGGATTAATGACGGTGTGCGATTGCGATTGTAGCCGATAACAACAATGTGATTTTTGTGAGTTACTGTGTGCATTCCTTTGATTTTCCTATACCAAATGCTAGCTACCCTAGCGACAATTTTACCGGCAATCAGACCAAACATACCGATAGCGACGGGAATAACAAAAAAGGCGGTAAAAAGCTGGCCGAGCTCGGTGCTTGGACTGAAATCGCCATACCCCACCGTACTTCCCGTGACCACCAGTAAATAGACAAAGCGGATCGGTGAGGCGATCAACTCACTTTCTCCCAACAGGAAATACACCGCGTAAACGATCAGCGCAAAACCGAGTGCAATCGCACCGGCGTTGACCCGACTCAGGCCCTCTGCCAGTTGTGAAAAATAATCGTCCCAGAGCTTAATCAGCTTTTTAGTCATCTGCATAACGTCAATTATTACGAATATCGATAGTATTGAGCATAAAGCCTGTCGAGCGAACCAGCTCCCTCTCAAGGCGTTGCGTGACGGTGTTGTGTTTCTCTTCAGCGCTGACGAGCAGCATCTCTATATCTAAGTGGGGGTTGTCCACATGGCGAAAATAAGCCATACAGAACTGATCCGTCTCTGACACAGTGCCGTCGCGGTGATAGGTGGTCTCAGTTAGCAGCTCAACCTGCTCCCCCTGCCATGACTGCTCAAAGGTATGACCATCCAGATCGTAAGTGCCAGTAGCCACTTGACTCTCGAGAAGCGTTTGCCAATCGGCCTCAATCACCCCTCTGGTATCAAAGAAATACCACAGTGATAACTCTTGAATGTGTTCACCATCGAGTTGGATCTGCAAAAACGCCTCATCGTCGGTGTAATAGCGGACGATTCTTCGCTGCAAATCAAGCTTAACCACCCCAACCGCTTCGATGACCTGATCTGGATTTGCCCCATCAATGGTCAGTGACGTCTGGATCAAATCAAGCTTAATCGGGTCTATGGTCAACGATGCACCTAGGCGCAAGCCAAGCAACTCAGGCGGTCCTGGCCTTGTTGTCAGCTCTGGCGTCGATTTCGCGCCAAATAGTTTTTTTAACGAATCAAACATAGCTGTGCGTCCATCACCTGCTTATCAGGCGACTCGCTGGCCGCCTGACTATCAAGCCCAGTTACTTACTCTTTACCAGCAAGAATACGTTCAAGCTCCGACTGCGCCGCATCGGATTTACCCGCCTTTGCAGCTGCGATCTCGGCATCAATTCCTTTTGGTGCTTCCGCTTCTGCCGCCAGTTCAGTGGCGGCCTCAAGCTCCGCCGCACGGCTTTTCTGACGTTTCTTGGTGCGTTCAAGGGCTTCAAGCGCAGTCTTGGATTTCGACTCCAGACCTGCGGTAACGTTGAGTGTTGCGGCTTGAGCGCGCTGGAGCTTCTCAGTACTCTCAATTTGCGCTATCTCTTGCTCCATCCCAGTGATCTGCTCCTTGAGATTTTGCACGATCGCTATCATCTTGTTCTCGTTGGCCAAAATCGTGTCGCGCCTTGCCACCGCCGCTTCGAGTTTCGGCCTTTGATTGGCAATCTCAGCAGCTATCTTGGTCGCCATCTCCATGTTTTCTTGAGCCGCAAACTCGCGCACGTTCTCCTCATAGCCAGCAATCTTCGCTTGCAGCTCAGCAATCTCATTATCAGCCAACTTACGCTCACCTCGGGTTTTGGCGATATTCTGATCCAGTGTCTGGATCTCCGCTTTCGCCTCACGCGTGGCCTGCTGTAGTTCAGGGATGGCGTTCTTATCCGCAATCGCTTCAACTTCGTTATTAACGATGCCTTTTATACCTGTCCATAGTCGTTTAAATGCTGACATAGTGACCTACCCTTTAATTAGTTTCCGTTGTAACACGAAGAAAATCGGCTGAAAAATCCAATAACTCGGTGATGTTTTGGTACAACATCACCACCTCTAACTCGACATTCTCAAGTTTAGAATCTGCTGAGAGCGCGCCAAACGCAGCATAAAACTTTTGCTTAGCAACAATCGTCTTACCTATCGACGTGAGTGGCAGTTTTTTCTGGGCAAACATCATCAAATCATCAAACTTAGCGACATCCTCAATCGCCTCAACCGGAAACAGCAAAGACTCGATAATCATCTGATGCTCTGTCAGGATAAGGTGCGCTAACACGCCATCCTCATTGACAATCGTCAAGCCCCCCTCAATCTCCTCAACGGTCCAGTTATGATCCGATGCGACAAGATGCGCTCTGATATCTTCTAGTGCCATGTTAAAGTTCCTTTTATTCAAAAAATACATGCGGGACGAAACGAGCAACGTCATTGGTGATCAGCCTGTCGGACTCTCTAAACGAGATCCCACACGCAGTACGACCAATCATCCACGACCCAACCACACATCGTCCACGACCAAATTCGACCAGCGGTGCGTACGCTTGGCTAATAAAGCCTTCGGCGCCATAGTGACCAGAGGTTCCCTCAATACACGCTCCATTCATCACAATGCTGATATTCGCGCCTTCACGACTGAACACGGGTTTCATCACCCTCTGCGGGATCTGCTCTGCTCGCGGGTCGTCGGCAAAATAGCACTCAAGCAGATTCTTGTGTCCCGGATTCAACTGCCACATGATTGGCAGCAGGGCTTTTGAGCTCAGCAATACCTTCCACAGCGGCTCAATAAACACGCACCCACTCTCTGCAATATAGTCGCCATACTCATCAAGCAGCGCAAATTCATAGGGATAAAGTGAAAACAAGTTATCGATTGGCTTGGAATTGTGATCCGCAAAACGATTCTCCACACTGAGCTGGATGTGATTGATGTCGACGATTACGCACTCCAACCCGGCCTCTTCAGCACATGCTGCTAAATAGGTCACCGTACGCCAGTCCTCTGAGGAGGTCTCGTCACAGGTCAAATGGAGGATGTTCGAGCGCAATGGTTTAGCTCGTCTTAGATAGGCGAATTGCGTGATGATGCGCTCATCAAGCAGGTTAAATTGGTCAGCGTGCCTGGGCAACTTGCCCAACTCTACACACTGACGCATCCAGTCCCAAGCCGCCACTGAAGCCTCAAACAATGAGGTAGGCGTCTGCGCATTGTACTCGAGTAGTTTTGGCTCACCGACGCCATCCCAAGCGAAATCAAATCGACCATAGAGATAACTCTTGTCAGTTTGCCAAGAATCACGCAACAGCGGATGATGGCGGCTAGGCAGCCCAAACCGATCGAGTAAGTTATGCTCAAACACATAATCGACGGCCTCAACGGCCAAGCAGTGCAGCGCTTCACTGACGACATCGATATGATCAATCTGTGCTCGAGTAAGCTGGATATAACGATCTTCACACCAATAAGGGTGTCGACTGGATACCTCGTAGAAATCGAACCCGAGCTCAAGCAATCGTTGCTGCCAGTCTTTGCGAGGTTCAATATCAACCTGAAACATGACGCGCCCTACCCGCCAAAGCCACCAAATGAGCGCCCGGAACTGCCAAAGCCGCCCTTTGATTTGGTTTTCACTGGCGTAGTGCTTTTATAGGTACTGTTGGTTTTTTGCGCTTTGGTCTCTAATTTTGAGCCTGCCCCGCCTGTCGTCATGGTGCCAACCCGCGCCGTACCGGAAGACACTCGATACTGGTCACAGTTATTGCGCCCTGATTGTAGGCACTGCTGATAGCGCTTGGTGCGCTCACGCTCGCTCAGGTAGTCCCCGGTTTCATCGATCACTTCTGAGAGGATATAAGCCCCAAGCAGCGAATTCACCAACGACCCACTCTGCGAGCGTCCATTCGCTGTTGAGTCCTCGCGTTCTTGAATATTGGCAACCTGCTCTAAACGTGAGGTCGGCAACGGCTTCGCATAATCACGACTGAGGTCGAGATTAAGACCGTCCATATCTCTCAGATCGGCAATCTCTCGACCATCTGCCATAAACGCCTGACCATAGAGAATAAGGGCAGGATTGAGCGTGGTGAAAAACGGCTGGGCGAAAGACATATTGGCGTCTTTGTGAGTAATAAAACCGGCCATACGCGGCGACCACACCCCTTGGTCATCTTTGACACAAATATTGGCACCAAAGTCTCGGTTACACTCTTGCTCAAGCATGTACTTCAGCGCCGTGCGTTTGGCCTCTTGCTCTGCCAGTTTATAGGCAGCATCACATTGACCTGAAAGGGTTTTCTCACAGGTGTCCATACTAGTAAACGAATAATAGGGCTCACTCTTAGTATCGCATCCACCTAGGGTGACCACGGCACCGATACCCAAAAACAGCACGATGGGCGCACGGTCGCCGATCATATGCCGACCTAAGTTCACGTGACCTTGTTTTTTATTCACAACATCACCTCTTAGTAAGTCATTGAGCCAGCGTTAAGCAATCCAACGGCAATATACATCGCTGCAGCCACCACTGCGGCGCCAACCTCGTTATTTTCTATTCTTTCAACGAACTTGGGCATAAAGACAAAACGGACGATGATGATCGAGATAACCTGAGCGAACAGTGCAACTAACGACCAGATGGCGAAATCAATATAGTTGACGGCGTTTTGCAACACACCATTAATTGCGATACTAAAGCCCAGCAAAGATCCACCAAGCGCAACCGCCGCCGCAACGTTTTTCTCTTCTTTGATCAAGCGCCACTCTTTATAGGGCGTAATGGCGATAACGGTGTACTTAAAAATCAGCAGGGTCATCAGCGCAGTGGCAAAATAGGCGGCAAAGTTACCCAAAGCGAATAGATCGATGTAGTCCATGTAAAACGAGTCCTCTGTTTTTACCCACCGAGAAAACACGTGATCAAATACAACTTCACTCAACCAGTGGTCATAATGAAAAGCCTTGGTGATTACTGTAACAGACTGGAGTGTTATGAAAAGGATGTTTATTTTTTATACAGAGGAAAGGTTTTTGATTCTGTGTGAGCGCACAGTTTTGTTACTTATTGTTGATTTGAAGAGTAATAAGACGTGGTACAGAGCAGCAAGGTAGATTAGATAGATTGGCTGGCTTATGTGACTTGATATTGCTTTGTAGCACAATACAGATTAGTCCCATAAGCCAGAAATTGGCGATACCTAAGTAACCTTAGCTAATGATGTTTTCCCCGCGATTCTCTTTTTGCTCAATCGTCACAGGCCAACCTTGGTAAATGTTATCCAGGCTGCCATCACTGATATCGGCTAAAAAGCGATAGGCGGTGCAAGTGTAGGTCAGGTTCTGGGTGTCAAATTCAACCAGCCCAAAACCGCTACCCTTTTCATTGGCATGCACATATCGGTTAGCACTCTTGCCGACGACAGGGTTAGCGACGGCATAGACATAGTTTTTACCACCAAATGCATCGGTTGATTCACCCGTGTGTGGCAGTCCATGAGCTGGAACATTCTCGCGCTTGATCCCGACTGAATCTGGCACCCAGTATCGTTGCCAGCCAGCTGCAATGGCAGGCACCGCAAACGCCCAGTTACTGTCTCTTTGTTTCTTAACACCATACTGTGACAGTGAGGCCAAGTGCGTATCACCACAAATGTGCAGTGCCATCGAATCACGAATGGCGTCAATCGCGCGGTTTCTGCCACTTAGAGGCCAACCGTTACTATCAAAGTCGTATTTCAAGTAATTGTTTGGTCCGCCGCTGTGTGTAGACAAACTAGCCCAGGTAGTTTGGCTCAATGCCGCTTTGAGCTTATGCGAACCCCAGTTTTGACCCCACTCAATCAAAAACGCCTCTTGGGTTGGACCAAGTAATTGCAGGTCATCACGATCAAGATCGGGATTAAAGTACAAAGGATCTTCATCTTGACCCGTTTTACCCACTAACGCATTGACTCTATCTGGACCGGACTTGAACTGACGGTCTGACAAGATAGCAAAACTAACGTCACTATAAACCAGCTCACCAAAGTACGCGGTGATCCCGTTAAGGGCTTCTTTCGGCATCTGCTGATACGGTGCTGGGTGGTGCGAGGTGTGAGTTTTATGCACCACGTTCACAAATGTTGGTGTGTGAATAAATCCAGTCAGGGTCGATGCACCAGGGTCGCGCTCTGGGTTTTCCATTGGCACTCCACCTTCGCCCCAAAAGTTACCCTGTAGCACATCGTGATCATCTGGAATACAGATCGTCGGTGCAATGCTCATTGCATCGCGGAACGCCCAACCGAATAAATAGTATTTGCGCAAGTAACACAGAATAGACTTGTCCTCTGGAGAGCGAACCAAGCCAAATCCACCATGGCTTTCATAGAGTTGATCACCCGAAAAGAACAGAATATCTGGGTTACTGCGCTGCACATTCTTCACCAATGGCTCGTAGGGGTAAGCGTAGTAATTTTGACACGTAAACGCGGCCATCTTCAGCGGACGCCCTTTTGGCTCTGCCTTAATGATTCCCGGCCACTCGTCTTTTGTCACACTGCCATCTTTATGTTTCTCTTGATAGACGACTTTATATTCCACCTCTTTAGTCGCATCCCATGAGTTGATCTCAAACGTTGCCACCCAAGCAAGCGGATCGAGCTTAGCGGTAGCGTGTTTGACCCACTTACCATCGAGCTTTAAGTGAAGTTCGAGCTCTTGTGTATCCTGGGAGCCCATGGGACCCGTAAATCCAGTGAGCTTGAGATCGTGGCCATCTGCCGTCTTATTCACCGTATACATAGACCATAAAACAGGCCCAAATCGCTGAGCCTCAATCACGTTAAAAGCTGCCCCTCGCACCTGCCAGTCTTCAAAGCGATATTGAGATCCTCGCAGCTCTGCAGGTAAGTCGTAAGCTCGCGTCGATGGAATTAAGAAGTTGCTCACCACGGCGATATTACCTAACAGCTCATCACTCGATACAATATTGGTCAGTTTGCCAAGCAGCTGACCACCGCTTACCGAGTAGGCTTCGAGTACAAGAGTGATCGCGCCAGCAACTGCCGTTCCACGCAGCTTAAGAAGTACCTTGCTTTCGCCAATATCCTGCGCCATCGACAGTGTTTTAGTACCCAGAATCAGTTGATTGCCACGATATCCAGCATCATACGCTTTCTCAACAAAACAGTTACTGCGATATTCGTTGATTTCACTTCTGGCCCCTAAGCGCAGACAGGCCCCACCATCTTGTGCCAAGGTCTCAGTGCGCTGAGCGATAACCGACATTTCAAATCCAGCTTGAGGATTGTTGATTTGGTGGGTCAATAAGTGGACGCTGCGGTTTCCTCCCTCAACAACGGTCTCTACACCGCCATTACGGATCACCCAGTCGTCCATTGGGTTTGCCCAGTATTCGCCGCCAAGCCAAATACGATCATTGGTGTTGCGCCAACGATCGTAAAAATCCGCAGCTGACACTGGAAGCTCTTGTGCCTCTGCTTGAGCAACAGCATTAGATAAACCATAATGAGCAACGCCACCAGCAACGATGGTGCCTCCCACCGCCTTAAGCATATTACGCCTAGAAATATTCTGTTCCATGACTCTACCACTTTGACTATTCAATAATTAAGCTCACTGACACATAACAAAGACTCAGTGAACGACACTTATAATATCCCGATACCCCATTGCAAATAGGCAAGTCTGCTCTCTAGAACAAGCACTTACCGGGGATTCAGAACATTTCTGAGGTTAAGTCAATTTGATTCACATCAGTTCCAAGTCTATCCGCATTCGACTAACACCAACTCAACGCTCTCGATACCCAACTGATCTCGATAAACTGTTTCAACCAGATTTGCTTGGGTATAACTAACTCCGATTCAATGATAAAAAACACACCAGGCAAGTACACAACCAATTGAGATTATTGGTTTACCTGTCACATTTTTGATTGGTTTTAGTCGATTTTAAGTTCTATGGGAGGAGGGATATAAATTTAGCGTGATTTGATTTATGACCTAGGCAATATTTACGTATATTTTTTATGTCAAAATTTATTAACTCATATTAAGGATATATTGCGTTAGATTATTTAAGCGCTTAAGAATTGATGGATAAAAAGCCGATAGGATCGCTTATCCTGACAGGTTGGATCGCGTGAGTATGTAAGCAGGCTTATTATTTGTCACTTCAGGCAGATGCATTATGATATAGAAAGGAGGGTAAGAAGGTCATCATAGAGGCGCTAACATCGCCTAAACTAAAGCGAGTCATGATGAGCCAAGCATCTGATTAGCCTCATCAAGCCCTGTTTTATCTACCAGTATCTCCATCGAGATGTGCAGCTCTGCGAAATCAAGATCATTGATGCCGGTCGCATCAACAAAGTCGAGTTGATTGTCTATATACTCCTGGCCAAGTTGCAAGTAAATACCACTATTGACCTCAGTAAATTCCTTGTGGTCCTCTTCACAACCTACTAAAGACATAAGTAAAATGAGGAGAACAACATTAAGTACGAACAGGAAATTAATCCCTTTTCTACTTTTCCCAACATTGAATACCATATATACCGACCTAAACTAATAAAACCCTTCAACTCCCTAACAATGAATCAACCCCCTTATCGGATCTATCCATATCGATTTTGAACAGTACGTTTTTCTATGCACTGGGCTTAGTATAACAACTGGCCAACCAATTTTACGTGATCTTGGTAACGAGTTGGCGATTAGATGGGCAAAAAATAGCAATCCTGGTAAAACCTAACAAAACCACCGCTAATCAGTAGTTTAATTGATAACCATGTCGCATTTTTTATAAAAACTTCGTCTACCAATCGTGATACATCAACCAATTGCAGGAAAATCCCATTTTCATGTCACAGCTTTGGTTTACCATTGCTTTATTACGGGATCGCCTAAGGCCGAGCCGCCGAGCCCAAGATTGATTTAACTACCTAGACTATGGTTTTTCAGTTAGGTCTGTGAACTGAGGCTAACCTCAAAATCGTCGTTGAGGTTAAAAGGTGGGAGAGTCGAACCAGGTGAGAGTGGCATGTTGGCAATTCGCAGTGTGACTATTTTTAGCAAAGAAATAGGTTTAACAGAGAATTATGTTTGCCAAACAACATGCCTACCACAAATGGCAGCATTCACTTGTCACAACGCCGATGCTCACCCCCGGAGCTCCTATCGCGCATTATGTTGAGCAAGTGAATGCTGACATCCTCTAGCGTAAAGTATTGTTTGTCTTTGAGTGAATCACGAGTCCGCGAGCGCTAAGCCTCATTTTCGCCAAGTAACTGCTCGACTAATTCAGGCACTAGTATCGTCGCATCTCCTTGGCGTGACTCGTGAAATTCCTCACACAAATCACCTGGCTCTAGATTCACTTCGATACAATGCGCGCCGTACGATTTGGCGGCATAGACGAAGCCAGCGGCTGGGTATACTTTACCCGAGGTGCCAATCGCGACGAAGAGATCGGCGTTGGCAAGCAACTGCTCAATCTGATTCATGAACTTAGGCATCTCCTCAAAAAAGGTGATCCACGGTCGAAGCTGCTGAGGGGTAGCGCAGCAATCACACAAGTCCTCACCTAAACGAATATCCCCTTGCCAATCGATAGGCTCTTGTGAGATGGGACAGCACGCTTTTAACAGCTCACCGTGCATATGAAACACATCAGAGCCACTTTGCTCATGGAGTGGGTCGACATTCTGTGTGATGATTGAAACCTGACCTGGATAGTCTTGTTGTAATTTGGTGAGCGCGACATGGGCTGGGTTGGGCTTGATACTGTGTACCTTGCGCCGCAGGGTATTGTAAAAGTCTAAAACCCGCTGCGGGTCGCGCTCGAGCGCCTGAGGACTGCACACTTCCATCACTGGATGCTCATTCCACAGTCCATCTTTGTAACGAAAGGTCTGCATACCCGGGCTACTGGCTGAGATCCCAGCTCCGGTCAAGAAAACGATATTTTTTGCTCGCATTGATAAGTCCCTGTGCTTTGATACCCGAGTAACTTATCACACTTTTTATCTCAACTATTCGCTGATTAACTGAGTTGCTAATGTCCCCCACTCTGTCTTGCTAAAGCGAGGAGATTGACTTCTCCAAGTACAGAAAACACGCGCCAGAGACGATTTGTTGATAAGAAAGCTCACCATGATCAATCACACATTCATCTGAGTAGCTGTATGCCTTAGGCAGATAACGTCTAGTCTCAGACCTCACCATAGACAACCAAGTATCCCCGAGATTGCAAATCTCGCCGTATAAAGAGACATGGTAGCTGCCTAACAGTTTGCAGTGTTGAGCGAGACAAAAGCCTATCGGCCTCGCCAACTGGTGTAAGTAGTGCTCATAGTATTGTGGTGATTGCGCCAAACGGTGAATAATTTGTGTCGCAGCGCTTAAATCGCTAAACGCACTATCACCTGCAACCATTGTCTCGACGCTCTTGAGTGAACCATACAGCTCAAGGCAATCGACAGAGCCACACTGGCAAGGCCGGCCCTCCATCGCTGCAGTGGTATGGCCGATATTGGAAGCAATGATCATTTTTCCCTGTGTTGGACTCGCCTTAAGCGTCACCGCCCCCACACCATGGTCAAGCAGCACGATGGAATGATCAGGATTATGGGTTTGCCCAAGCCATTTCTCCGCCAGCGCCATACACACACAATCATTCTCCACCTCGACTTGAACATCAAAGCGCGTTTTTAGTAGGTAACTTATCTCCACAGGCTCTGTGAACCCCATGCTCCCCATTGATACTGAGGTACCACTCTTGCTGTCCACTTCACCAGAGAAAGCCAGCGCTATCTTCACCTCGGTGTCGGGTAGCTCTCGCTTGGTACCCATATAGACACCTGATATGGCCTCGACAATATCGCTCGGGCTTTGAAAGTTAACCGAGGTGCGTTTAAGACTGGAATCAATCTGATAACAGCTGTTGGCCAACAAGGTCGTGATACAGTTTGGCAGCACATGAATACAGAGGATGACGTAATCGTGTCGGACTAACTCAAGGTGGGCTTTGTTTCTCTTACCCGTTTGGGCTTGAGGATCACTGACAAACGATACCAACCCCCGTTCAATAAGCTCGTCGACCAAGCTGGATATGGTTGGAATGGAAATATTTAACGCCTGAGCAAGGGAAGACCTGGATATGCCTCTGTTGAGCGCGATATTCTCTAATACCATCCGCAGATTATGCTGACGTACCGTTTGGATATTATTACCGAGCAGCCGCACAACTAATGTCTCCTTAGTTAACTCTGTGACTCTTTCATAAACATTAACCTGTGCAAAATCATACCATGCGACACTCGACAACCACACAATTGGTTGACAAGTGTTACTGCATATAAGGGATAAGTCACATATCACGCCAAAGAGCAAACATCGTGGTTTAAAAATCCCCTTTCCAATCAGCAATAAACCTAGCCACTTCCCAGAGGAAAAATGATGTCACAGCCCAATATCTTACTCATTATGCCAGACCAATTACGACTCGATTTCTTGGGAGCCTACGGTGCCAAATTTTTGCGCACACCGACCATAGATCAACTGGCAAAAAAAGGCACCACCTACACCAACGCCATCTCTCCCTCCCCAATGTGCGTACCTGCGCGCTCATCATTGATGACAGGGATGAGTGCCGAGGCGAACGGGATTTTAGAGAACCAGTCTTGGATTCGCCCCGATCACGAACAGATGAATATCACCACCTGGCCCAAACTTCTCACCGATGTGGGTTATAAAACCGTCGGGATTGGTAAAATGCACTTCTACCCATGGGATATCAACGAGGGGTTTGAGACTAGGGTGATTGCTGAGGACAAGCGTCACATCTCGGTTCAAGATGATTATCACGATTTCTTAGCTAACCTTGGTGAGAGAAAACGCCATGGCAATGATCTCCCCGGTTATGATGAGACCAAAGGGGCTGCCATCAATCCACTTGATGAGCAACATCACGTCGACCGTTGGGTGGCCAAACAGGCTTGCAACTACATTCAATCCCTCGAAGAGGATGCTCCGTTTGCGATGATGGTTGGCTTCCCTGGGCCACACTGTCCTTATGATCCGCCGCTATCAGAGTTGCAGCGAATTAACCCCGACCAGGTGCCTGCGGCAATCAAACCCACTGATGAGAGCCTGTGTCACTATCAACAAATCATGGATGCCTACGAACTGCCTTGGGCCAACACTGATATTAGCAACCTCAATGACGATGAGATTCGCACCATTCGCCATCACTACGCAGTGTTAGTTGAGCGAATAGATGAAGACATTAAAGCGATCCTCGAGACACTCGAGTCCAAGGGTAAGCTGGAGAATACCGTGGTGATCTTCTGCTCTGATCACGGTGATTACTTGGGTGATTATGGCCTACTCGGTAAGGCTCCGTTCCATCAATCGAGCATCAAGATCCCGATGATTGTTAGGGACTTTCGTCAGCCTCAAGCCAAATCCGAACTGAACCACAGTCTAAAGTCGATTGCCGATTTATTCCCAACCATCCTCGACTACGCTGGCGTTGCTCACCCCAACCAGCCTTTGAATGGTCAGTCTCTCACTGTTGACTCAGACGAGCGTGTCATTCTCGGTGTGACCGTCTATGGCGCAATGGCAATGACCAGCACTTACAAACTCAGTCATTACCTCAATGGAGCGAAGTCCTTGTTTAATATTGCTTGCGACCCAGAAGAGCGCCATAACCTTATTGACATCAGCGAGCACAAACCCATACAGTCACAACTCGAATTGGCGCTGGTGACTGGGCTAATCAATGGATTAAGAGCGTCAAATCACGACAAGCGCGTGCCAGAAAGTGAGCCAATAGTGACCACACAATTTCACAAGCGTGACTGGCAGCGACGCTACCCTAACGCCTATTAAACCAAAGCCTATCCTATAGAGCCGAGATCGCTCGGCTCGTTTTTATTGCCAACACAACCGGCCCCCTACCCCGCCCTTAACTAGCCATCGTCGACGCGATGAATGGCTTTAATAATTGAATCAACAGACACGACAAAGGGTTAGTAAACATACCAATAAAGATCAAAGTAAATACCAGTTACTTTGATTAACTGCCCATTGTTCAACCTTTCTTACAAATTAGTAGACAATACAGTCGACTAACTAGAGTTATTAGTCTAAGTTCTCCATGCGTCACAACATTGTCTTGGTGAACATGTGATAGACAGAGAATTACTCTGAACACCAATAACTTAACTAACAATTACACAATAACTTAAGGTTGAAACATGAAGAAGAGGATCTACATCCTGGCCATTGCAGCAAGCCTGCTGTGCCAGTCGGTGTTTGCCCAAACCAAAACACTCTATGCCAATAACCCTAACCCAAGAGCGACGCTTATCGATTGGATCAATGACGAATCCGTCAGTGATATCCTGATTAAGCCCGGCACCTATAACTTGCAAGGCACTCTGGCGGTCAACCGTAACAATAACCTACGCATTCGCGGTACCACCTGGGGCTACAACGGCGCCAGCAACACACCAGGTACGCAATCGATTGAGACAACACTGAGCAATACGCGTTTTCGCTTTGATAACCGTGCCAGTCACCTAACCTTTCAAAACCTCAAGATCACCGCAGATACTGCGGGCAGCGTTCTAATCTACGATGATGCTGAACTCGGCCGTGAGGGTAAGGTCGACATTATCAACGTCCATATCGAAGGTGGCTTGTACAGCATCATGGGACGCGCGGGCTTTGGTGGCTTGATCAAGCACACCACCATGAACAACTTTGCGTTTATCGGCATCCTATTTGACCGCCATTCACAAGAGCGCACCGGCGAGTATATTGTGATTGATCGCTCCAAGTTCGCCCCAGATACGCGCAGCGGTAGCCTGTCATGGGAAAACCGTTCCGTTTCCTTTGACGCGGGTAACTCAGAGTTCCCTTATGTGTGGGACTTCCAAGGCTCAAAAATTATTGGCTCACACTTTGTCAATTCAGGCTTTGCCTGCTCGCGCTGTAAAAACATGACGATTAGCGACAACACCTTTACTTATAGCAACGGTGTGGCAGGTATCCAATCGATGGAGGCGATCCACCTTGAGGAGTTTTCATCCGACTTCGAGATCCACAATAACAAATTTGAATTCAACAGCTCTAAAGGCCGTGGCATTTACCTAGACCTTGAACTGCAAACAGCGCATGACGTTACTATCACTGGCTCAAAAGTCCATGGTGAATACGGTAGCTTCTTTATGGCCGAGAGTGCGCAAAACGTCACGATTCGTGACACCGTATTGGGTCCAACGGCGAAAGGCACCCACTTCGTCAACAACCAGTCATCGTTCCACCATCGCGGCGAAAACCTGGAGTGGAAGATCCAAGTCAGAGGCGATATTGACCTAGATATTCCATATAACTATAACGCTGCAACACACGGCAAAATCACCGAAGGATTCAGTGAGGACAAACTTCTCGACCCAGACTTTTTGCCCGAGGCCGGTGACTACTACATTGAAAATATCCAAACTGGACAGCGTATCTATGCCGACTGGCAATCAAAAGAACTAAAGCTTGGCTCAAGCAGCGCAACATCGGCTAACTACCAGTGGAAGCTGACCAAGGTCCACAGCCCACATCGCTTCTTTAACTTTACCGTTAACAGTGTTGGCATGCCGGATGTGTTTTGGGAGGTGGACCAAGGCTTTACCGCCGCTCACTTCCAGAGTGACACCTTCCCAGTCCTTGAGGTGAAAAACTATACCTACGCCGATGGCGAGATCTACAGCGGTCATATCAACGCCCCGTCTTGGGTGATCCGTCAGGCGCAGCACGAAACCGAAAGCAACGCCTACTATTTCCATCCCGGCGGTAATGAACGACGGGCTCGCATTGGCTATACAGGTAATGACCTCACCTTAAAACCGGCGATGCAATATGATGATGAGAATAAGTTAAAATATATGGACTGGATGTTTGGTCATCAAAGCCATAAATGGCGTTTAGTGCCAGTTAAATAATGACCTTGGCAATTGGTGGCATTATTTGAACCAATGTCACCAACTTTCAGCGATTATTTTATTGAGTAAACATCACCTGCCTAGCCCAAAGGCTTTGAACTGGTCGGTTATTATCTCCCATTATATCGTTAAGCTTCTTCGCTTGTGCTTGAGACAGGGATTGAGTATTGGTTAATACAAACCAGCGCACACCCTCAGAGCAAGGCGGGGTCGTCAGTGAGCCATTATAACGGTAAAACGAGTGATAGTCTGGCAGCATGTCCGCCACCGCAAACGTATTTTGTAGCGAATAGCGCGTACCCTCACTTGGTAGCGTCTTGCTCAATTTGCCAATTTCACTGTTTTCTGTGTCAATTTCATACATCACCGATACAACCGCCAAGTTCCCCTCACTGTCGGCATGAACAAAGTGTGCCTCAAGCGGGTATGAGCGATCTCTGATCAGGTTTTCCGATGGAGTATGGAAATGAAACTGCTTGAGGTCAAACTGCATACCATCCACCAATAAGGTATTATCTCCCTCAATCGCCGCTTGAAGGGTATGTCCATTATTGTAAAGCTGCGTCACCTCGCCGGAGTAATCAAGGTCTAACTCTTGGTGCGAGGCGCTAACAGTATCACCAAGATTTATCGGGCTTTGGTTTTTCCCGTCCATACACAGCTTAGAGACTTTGCCCCACTTGTCCGGTCCATTATCCTCGCCGTATCCCCACCCAGAGGCAGAGACGACCCCTGATACAAATAATAACGTCAATATACTGATATTTTTCATCTTATTGTCCTAGCCAAAAACCTCTAGACAAATTATTCAATCGTTATATCCAAGGCAAGGTTAACTAACATTTCAAATATGCAATGAAATTAGAGATTTAATCACTATTTACTCAATATTAATTGGTATAAACAACAAGGTAAAAACATCATAAACAGCACACGCACACCGCTCAATTATCAATCAGTTTTGGACGAAAAATATGGCAACAAAACCATGAAAAAAAACCACCAGCACAACTGAATTTTGTAAAATATTCGGCAAAAATCCCTAATTTGGTGCATTTTGTGTTAAATTACGTGACTTGGGATTAGTTGTTGGTACTTCAATGCTGGCTTGACAAGGGCTGAGGTTCTATTTCTCACTGTCGGATATCGACACGCTAATCGTAAATTTCCTAAACAAGGAGTTGTTCGCAGCGTTCGTTGAATCGAGCATGCACAAACCTCATAACATGAGTTATAAATCAAACAAATACAGTATAGATTCTACAGACTACCAAGTTGGTCAAGATAACGTTACTAAGTGGGGCATGGATGTCCACAACACCGTTTTCACCGCTTCTGCCGGTTTATCTCTTCTTTTCATTATCACCCTTTTAGTGCTCTCACCTGCAGACGCCAAAGCCGCCATCGACGCCGTCAAGGGCGCTGCGCTGTCCAAATTTGACTTCGTCTTCATGTGGGGAGCCAACATACTGCTTCTATTCGCTATCGGCATTGCCTTCTCTCCACTGGGCAAAATCCGCCTAGGGGGCGACAAAGCTACCACCGACTACTCAACCCTGTCTTGGATTTCGATGCTGTTTGCCGCTGGCATGGGTATCGGTCTTATCTTCTGGGGCGTTGCAGAGCCGACTGCGTTTTTCACCAACTGGTTTGGCACTCCGCTTGATGTTGAGCCGTTCACTGCTGAAGGTCGTGAACTTGCGCTTGGCAGTGCCGTGTTCCACTGGGGCTTCCACGCCTGGGCAATCTACGGCATGACCGCACTCTCACTTGCCTACTTCGTTTACAACAAGGGCCTACCGCTAGCAATTCGCTCGGTTTTCTACCCACTGTTGGGCGACCGTGTATGGGGCAAGATTGGCGATGTCATCGACGTGATGGCAGTCCTGGTTATCCTATTCGGTCTAGCGACGTCACTGGGTCTTGGTGGCACTCAGGCGGCAAGTGGTATTAGCCACGTATTTGGCCTTGAGAACAGCCTGTTCCTACAGCTGGCGATTATCCTAACCATTATGGCGCTGGCGATTATCTCTGTGATCCGGGGTATGGACAGCGGCGTTAAGGTGCTCAGCAACCTTAACATGGTGATTGCCTTCTTGTTCCTTGGTTTTCTGACGATCCTTAACTTCACCACCACGCTTGACTCGTTCTTTACCGGTGTCACTGGATACGTGAAAAACATCATCCCACTGAGCCAAAGCGCCGGCCGTGAAGACACAACCTGGCTGCATGGCTGGACCGTGTTCTACTGGGCATGGTGGGTCGCTTATGCGCCATTCTTCGGTATCTTTGTTGCACGTATCTCGAAAGGCCGTACCATTCGTGAATTTTTGATCTGCGTGCTGGTTATACCTACCATCGTGACCACGATGTGGATGACCTTCTTTGGCGGTATCGCTATCGACCAGATCATGAATAATGTCGGCCTGCTCGGTATTGAACAAGGGATCACTGACGTCTCACTCAGCCTGTTCTACATGCTGGATGCCTACGCAATTGGCAACATCCTGTCGGTTATCGCGGTTGCCTTGATCATCGTGTTCTTTGTTACCACGCTAGATTCGGGTTCAATCGTTGTCGACAGCATGACCGCTGGCGGTAAACTTGAGCTGCCTATCAAGCAGAAAGTCGTGTGGGCGGTGATCTCAGCGCTTATCGCGATTGTTATGCTGTGGATTGGTGGCACGGATTCGATTCAAGCACTGCAATCGATCACGATTATCGCGGCACTGCCATTTACTCTTATTCTGGTACTGGGCTGCTTTAGCCTACTGCGTGGTTTGTTGACTGAGGTTAACCCGAACAAACAAGCTCCGCGACAAACCGCTTAAGCGTTGATCTATTTAAGGCTTATCAGGAGGTTATCCAGATAAGCCTTTTGTTTTAGGTCATTTTGGGGCATGCATGTGCCCCTCTATCCTGACTTTAGCGGCTTTTCAGCGCTAAACTCTACATCTACCCGCCAACCTTGCTCACTTTCAGCAACCTGATACCCCCAACCATACTGGGCAATCAGTCGTTGCGTAAGCTCTAACCCAAGACCAAAACCAAGATCGTCGCGCTCGTGACCAAGCCCATCATTATGATTGGCAATCACCAGATGGCTGCCTTGCTGCGTGATCTCAACCTGCCCGCTTTGGGTGTGTTGAAAGGCATTACGGATCAAGTTGGTGATCACGATGCGACATAGCCCTTGTGGCAGTTCAATAACATCCTCGTCGACTCTCGTCGTCACCGTGACTGACTTGCCCTCCAGAAGGTAGTGAAGCTCTGACTCAATCTGCTCGATCAAACCGCCGATTGCAACCGGCTGACTCGTCAACATTCTCCCCTCTCGGCGATTCAGCCACAACAAGGTCTCGGTCAGATCCGTCATGGTAAAGCCTGCGCGCTCAATTCTATCCAACACGGCTAATTGCTTTTCAGTCGCGATCTGTTTGCTGATCATTTTGCGCAGCAACTCTGAGTTGGTGCGGGTAACTGCTATCGGGGTACGCAACTCATGGCTGGCATAACCGAGAAAGCGCTGCTCGCGCTCCAAGCTCTGCTGCACTGAGGCCAGGCTTGATTGAACCAAGCTCGCCAAGGTATTGAGTTCACTATAATGAAAGTTAGGGATAGGCTGAGTTAGCTGCTCTTTATCCAGCCCTTTTGCCCAGTCTTTCAATTGCTCGACTGGCGTGGAAATGTTCCGCTGCACCACCATTAGCGCCAGCGCAAACACCACAATCGCAGCGATTCCGGTGAGAATAATATAGAGAAAAGGGGGTACATCCTGGCTAAAAGGATCATCTTCAGCATGATGCAGCACCAAAGAGACATAGCGAACTCCCTTTTCTGTCTCGACTTTCATTAGGAAGTAACCAAACTCTGGCGGGCTTAGAATTGGGGTGCCATCAATCTCCTTGACCAACTCATTCGCGGTTAAGCTTTGCCTATCAAATCTATCGCGGATCACTTGAGGTAGATCCTGCCAAGTGGCAGCAATGGTCATATCATCGATACTGACTGCTTGTTCATTCACTCCAAGCGAAACTTCAATGGCCTGGGAACGAAAAAAACCCTTCATCGCCACATCCATCCCAGAGATAAAATAGTTCACCGCAGTAACGGTCATCACGCTGATAATGCCAATCCCCGTGACCAACATTGCAACTAAAAAATACAGTCGGATACTGGGTCTGATCTTCATTGATTGGCCTCATGCTTAAGCGCAAAACCCTGCCCAGTAATGGTATGAATCAGCTTATCTTGTGCCTCACCATCAATCGCTTTACGCAGATTAAACATATGCACTTTCAGGCTATTACTGTCCGGCTGCTCATCCCCCCACACCGCCTGCATCAGCTTCTCACGCGAGACAGGGCTGGGGCTTTCACGCAGCAGGCACTCAAGCAGCTTGATACCAATCGGCGATAGCTTAACTGGATGGCCAGCGCGCCGCACGCTCTTATCTTTCAAATCCAGCTCAAGGTCAGCAACGGTGAGTTTGGTTACCTCACCGCTGCGACGGCGCGAGAGCACCTGTGCGCGGACGATCAGCTCTTCCATCGCGAAAGGCTTGACCAAATAGTCATCCGCACCTTGGGCAAAGCCGGTGAGCTTATCATCTAAGGTATCGCGCGCCGTGAGCATCAGCACCGGCACATCCATCCCCTGAGCGCGAAGCTTCGCACACACATCTAAACCGCTCATTTTGGGCAGATTGAGATCCAGCACCACCACGTCGTAGCGATTGGACTCGATTAAATGATAACCCGCCACACCATTAGCGGCGTGGTCACATTCGATACCCTCTAGCTCAAGGTAATCAATGATCGCGGTGGCAAGGTCGAGATCATCCTCTACCAGCAGCAATTGTAAGTGCTCTGCCATTGTCCTATTCCCAGATTTAAGGTCACTGTCAGCCCTGCAAAGCTCGTGCAGGGCTTAGTCAGTGTATATCACGCAACGACAGGTTGAGAGTTTTGGCCGAATAAACGCGCCTTTACACGACTTATCAGCACCTTGATGTCATTTTGGATCATCAGCAATGATGGCGTTAGCACCAAGGTGATTACCGTGGCAAACAAGATCCCATAACCCAGTGCCGCCGCGGCGGGGATCAGGAACTGAGCCTGCATTGAGGTCTCACCAAGCAGCGGCGACAGACCGGCAAACGTAGTGATCGAGGTCAGTAGCACCGCACGCAGTCGCCCAGTACAGGCTTGGCTAATGGCGTCTTTCACCGACAGTGACTTATCTTTAACCAACTGATTAAAGCGCGACACCAACAGCAAGCTATCATTGACTACCACACCGCTCAGCGCCAGGATGCCATTGAGCGAGAGAATACTCAGGGTTAAATCATTAAGCCAGTGGCCAAGGATCGCGCCGACAATACCAAATGGGATCGCAACCATAATGATCAATGGCTGAACATATGACTTCAGTGGAATAGCCAACAGTGCAAAGATAGCGATAAGAGCCATGACAAATGTCGACTGCATTGAATCTGTCGACTCTCTCTGCTGCTCCGCTTCCCCTGCAAAATCAATCTTAACCATCGGATAGTCCGTATTCAGCCGCTTAACGATGCTGTTTTGCAAGCTTGCAACCAGCTCATTCGAGGCAATCGTGCTCTGATCAACTGAGGCGGTAATGTACACCGCACGCTGGCTATCAATTCGTGTGATCTCCGAGGGCTGATAGTCCGAATACACGTTCGCCACACTGGTCAATGGCAGCACAGTACCATCCGCTGTGCGCACGCTTGAGGCCTTGATATCCGCGAGAGTTTGACGCGCCTCTTGTGGGTAACGCACCCGTACTTTCACCTCGTCTTTACCACGCTGAAAGCGCTGGACAATATCACCGCCAAACGACTGCAGCACCTGTTGCGCCAGTGAACTCGTGTCCATACCTAAGGCTCTGCCTTGATCGGTGAGTTCAAAACGATACTGCGGCTCACCCAGATCGAGGTTATCATCGATACCACTGACACCCGCAATCATTTGCAGCTCTGCCTTGAGTTTGTTCGCCGCCTCAGTCAGCATCGCTTCATCGTTAGATTTAAGCTCAGCTTTAAACGCATCGACCATCTCTTTCATCGACAGCACTTTGATCTTTTTCGTCCCCTCCATCTGTCCCGACATCGCCAGCCATTGAGCGGCAAAATCATTCGAGCTGTAAGTGGATTCGCTATCGAGCTCGACAGTCACCGAGCCGGACTTATCCTCACTGGCGATCACCTGCAAGCTGCTGATTGCCGACTCATCACCACCAAACTCGGCGCGCAACGCTTTATCAACCTCCAGTGCATTTTGTTCGAGCACCAGTAGATTAGTTTGAGTTTGACCAAAGCTCGCATCGTTATACATACGAATATCCGCCGTGACGGTATCCCCGGCAATCTCAGGGAAAAAGCCCACACGCACCGCGCCAGTCATGGGCATACCGACCACCAAAATAAACAGCGCGACAAAGCCTAAAACCACCGCATAACGGAAGTTTAACGCCTGCTTAATCACTCGCTTGTAGACACGATGATTAAACCATTCAAGTCCACTGTCTGCCCCGTGCTGGATGCGTGCCCACAGGCCCTTTTTTCCACTGGGTTGGGTGTTCACATGCGCGAGGTGCGCAGGCAGGATCAATTTTGACTCCACCAGCGAGAGCAGCAGACAGATCGCCACCACAGAAGCAAACTGAGCATAAATCTGCCCCATCTTACCGTCGACCATGGCAATTGAGACAAACGCCACCACTGTGGTCAATACGCCAAAGATAGTCGGCGCTGCCACCTTATGCGTGCCGACAATCGTGCTCTTAAGCGAGTCACCCTGCTCGCGGCGGGTGGTATAGATACTCTCTCCCACTACCACGGCATCATCAACCACGATCCCAAGCGCCATAATAAAGCCAAAGGTGGTCATCTCATTGATGGTTAAGCCCATAAATGAGTCAGTCATAAAGTACAGCGTACCACAAAACACAAACGGCAGACTGGCCGCAACCCAAAACGCGACTCGGATATTAAGAAACAACGCCAGTACGATAAACACCAAGGCGATACCCGAAAGAGCATTTTTTGCCAGCAGAGAGAGGCGCTCTTTGATCAGCGTGCTTTGGTCATACCAACTGTCAATCTCGACATCATCAGGCAGCGCTGAGCTCATTTTCCAATTCTCAACCACCTGCTCGGCTTGCTCAACAATCGCCACCACATCACTGTACTCATCCATCACAATCTGGATACCGACAGCGTTCTGCTGGTTATAGCGCGAAAGGCTTAAGCTGTCCTCTTCAAAGCCATCACTGACCATCGCCACATCGCCTAAGGTGATTTGGCTGCCATTGGCTGTGGTCATTACAGGAATGGTTTTAAAATCTTCAACCTCATAGGCCTGCTCAGAGACCTTCAAGCGCACGCTCTTTTCTCCATTGCGCAAACTGGTGCCAATGCTGGTTGACGATTCCGCATTGATGGCCTGTGACACATCGCTTAACGTCAGCCCATAGGCTTGCAGCATCGCCTCGTTAACCTCAACCGAGATCATCGGGTCAACCTTGGCCTTGATTTCTAAGTCGCGAATCGCGCTTTGACTGAGCAGATCAGACTTCAACTCTTCGGCAAGCGCCTGCAAAGTTCCGCGGTCGCTATCACCATACAGCTGGATCCATAGCGCGTGGTTTTGCATGCGTGCTTTATCAATCACTGGGTTGTCGGCATCTGCTGGCCAGTTATTGATCGCATCCACCTTGGTTTTGACATCATCAAGCAGCACATCAAGATCGTAGCTGGTCTCTTTCTCAATCGATACCCTGCTCCCCGTCGAGTCTGAGGTCGAGGTGATATGTTTAATACCAGCAACGGTTTCTAGCGCTTCCTCGATTTTTATCGCCAAGCCTTCTTCAGCTTGAATCGGATCGCCGCTATCGTAGGAAACCGACACCGTTACTACATCAGGCTCGAGGCTTGGAAACGCCTCTTTGCGCAGATCATTAATCGAGAATAGACCGACCAATATAACCCCAATCATCAGCAAGTTTGCCGCCACGGAGTTTTGCGCAAACCAAGCAATAATGCCCGACTTGTAGCTGTTATCTTGCTTATGCATATTAACCCTCTCCTGCTGCTGTCTTGGCCTGATTCACTGCGACAGTAGATAAATCATCAGACATAACTGGTGTCACTCTCATCCCCGGTTTAAAGCTGCTGAGGGGACGTTTGACCACCTGAGCACTACCCGATGCCTGTGTTGGTTCAATATAGATAGACTCTTGGCGCTCGAACACGGCATTCGCTGCGCTTTTTGCCAGCACACCCTGCTCATCGACAGTCCACACCTCGCCTTGTTGCGATAGTGCTGATGCAGGTAACTGCCACAAGCCCTGCACCTCGGCGCCCTCGATCCTCGCCTCAATAAACGTACCCGGGAAGAGAGGCTGCACCTGCTCAAGTGGCTTATCGACCACTAATACAATCGAGCGCTGACGCGTATCTTGCGCAACATACTGAAAGCTATGTTCAATCTGTGCCTGCCACTCATAATTGCCGCTGCTATCGGTAAGCAGCGCAGTCCACTGCTCTACAGGTTGCGCGGGTAGGTTTGCCCACTGCGCATCCGAGAGCGGAATCTCAATCTCAACTCGGTCGATACTATAGAGCATCGCCACACTCGAGCCTGCATTAAGATAACTGCCTGGCTGGACATCACGACTCACCACCACACCATCAAATGGCGCATGAATCTGGGTTTTATCTAGGTCGTTTTGCGCTTTTTGCAGCGCTTTTTGCGCGTTCTCCAGCTTGGCTTTTGCACTTGCCAGTTGAGGCTCACGCAGGACCAAAGGTGAGCTTGGCTCACCATTCAGGCCCGAACGTTGCCACTCCGAGCGTGCCTGCTCCCCCTGGCGCTGCTCTTCCAGTAGCTCTTGCTTTGCCATCGCCAGTTCGTATTGTGCTGAGGCTAGGGCCTGTTCATAGGTCGTTGCATCTAACTTGGCGAGTAGCTCACCCTGCTTAACTGTTTTGCCCGCTTCAAACGTCTCGGCGAGCCACTCAACTCGCCCACTCACCTCACTGGTGTAAGCCAGCTCAAAACGCGGGCGCGTTTCACCAAAACCCACGACTTGAGCGCGATAAGTCGCACTTTGCGTTGGCTGCACCTCAACTTGGATCAAGCTCGGTTGTCCACCAGCGCCCTGTCTTGCCATTGGCGCTTTTTGGGCATCGGCAATCTGCTGTGAGTTGTATCCAGCCACCGCGAAAATAGAGCCTGCCGCCGCGAGCGTGATCGCAAAGGTGATGGCATTTTTTTTGATTGATGATTTCATGTCACTCATTCCTATCAGCGTTTTCTTATCAACGTTAGATTCCTAGACCTAACGCCAGGCCTAAATCAATTCGGTTTAACAGTCGTTGGTATGTGGTACTCGCCAGTTGCGCCTCAACGTCGTATTGCTGCTGCTGAACGGTAAGCAAATCGAAGATGTCCACCAGCCCTTGGCGATATTTCTCTTCATAGCTAACACTGCTGCGCTTCGCGCTACTCAGTGCATCAATAAGGTGCGCCTGCTGACTGGCCAATGCGCTCTCAAGGCCAATTGCATCTTCGACCTCGTTGACTGCGTTTAACAGGGTTTCTTGGTAGGCCCAATAGCTTTGCTCAGCGGTTAGCTCAGCGATCTCTGCACTGGCTTTAAGCTTGCCGCCTTGAAACAAAGGCGCGGACACCGACCCAAGCGCGCTCCAAAGCGGATTGGTAAACAGCGCCTCACTTGGCGTTTGCGCCATATCTTGCAAGCTGGCCGAGAGGCTAAAAGACGGCAGCATGGCTTTATAGGCCGCCTCAGTTCTTAGGCTCTCCGCCTCAATGCGATAAAAGGCTTGGCGCAAGTCCGGCCGCCCCGAGAGATCTTGCAGTGACATTGAATCGAGCGGGTTAAGCACCTCAGGAAAATGCTCAGAGGTTGAGATTTCAGCCCAATCGGCACGCCACTCGCCGGTCAAGAGCACTAACGCGCGCTGGCTTTGAGCAAGGTTTTCTTGGTACTGAGCAAGCGTCGCACGGCTGGATGCGGTATTGGTTTTGGCATTATCCAGCTCTTCCAGCGTACCCAAACCCACTTGATAACGCTCAAGCACCAGTGTTTGGTTATTCTCTAAGATCGCTTGTCGGCGCTGCTCAATCTCTAACAGCTGTTGATTTACGCTGATCTCTAACCAGCCGCGCATCATATTAGCAGCCAGCAAATCACTGGCACTTTGCAGGCTCATAGACGTCGCTGCCACGTCTTTCTCTGCTGCGGCGCTGCTATCAGCCAAACGCTGCCACAAATCAAGCTCCCAGCTGACGGTGACATCGGCGGTGTAATTGTCACTCGAGTCTTCAGCGTACTGACCGGTGAAGCCTGCATTAATGTTGGGTAGTTGATCTGCGCTACTGATCCCTTGTTGGGCATACGCGATTTTGAGCGCGACAAGACTCTGCTGTAAGCTCGGACTGTGCTCAAACGCGGACGCTAGATACTGTGAAAGCTCTGGGATGTCTATCAGATCAGTAAGTTGATTTGGCGTCGAGCCTAAGCGCTCTGCGCCAGCTTGCTGGTACTGCTCGACTAGTTGCTCTATCGAGTTGGTTTGGCTCGTGTTTGCTTGGGCTGCGAAATCGCTCTCCCCTGTTGATGCACACCCCAAAAGGCCACTCATCATCAAAGCAATCACTGAATATCGAAACGTCATTGGTGCTCTCTCCCACTAAGTTGCGGGTAGGATAAACAAGGGAGGGTTAAGGCAGGGTTAAAGGGTCATAGAGCCCAATTATAGATAAAAAAAACGGCAGCTTATTTCTATTAAGCTACCGTTTTCGCATTGACTTTAGTTTGTATTACTTCTTGTAAGTGTGTGTTTTAGACAAAAACCACAAAACAAACGAGCCAAGAATGCTTGCCGTCGTCACCATATTCACAAAGTCGCCTAACTTAGCATAACGACTGCCAAAGTATTGCTGGCCTATCGAAAACAGCACAAAGGCTGCGAGTGCGATACAAACACGATGAAGTGTTTTTGTCGGCACTGCATTCGGGGTTGCATAAGAGTAATATACACAGCGCAAACCAGAGACAACAAAAAGGACAAACATCAACGAGATAAACACCCGTTCGTAAGGAAAAACAAACCCATGTTGCAACAACCAGAAGAAGTCCGGATGGAACTCGAAGGTTTTAAAATCAACGTACGTGTACATTTCAGCAAACACCCCGCCAAAGTACTTGGTGAACCCCCAAAGTACCGCAGCGTAGGCTAAGAAAAAGAAAAATCGAAAAGAAGTTGTCACTATTTTCTCCAAAAAATATTTAATAGTTGAGCTTGCTGACATGTTGACCCGCTTGGGTTAACTTGTGAGTAGCCTGCTCTAATTGTGTTTCACTGTGATTTTGCTCATTTTGACAAAGGCGAAGCGATTTCTGATAAGCTTCGCTGAGCTCCTCACCCATGTGTGATGCACTCTCAACACGCTGTAATGATTGTGACTGTTCATCAATCAAATCACGCATTTGGTTGAACTCTTGGCTGCGCACATCACTATGCTCTAAATAAAGTTCAACCTGCCGGTTAAATTCATCAAAAGCCTGTTGGGCTGGCTCAACATTGCGCTGCATAACCCCGCGGCAAGCTTCGTCTTTCCATTGGCTCGCTAGCGTTTCACTATGTTCTTTATAAGCTAAGAGCATGCGAGAAAGGGTCTGTTGTCGATCGCTCAGATCGATATGTGCGCGATAGTAATAATCCGGGTCAAAAGTAAACTGCATTACACCCCCACAAAAATAGGTTGATCGAACGCATTAAGTAGCTCGGTTTTTTCCACAATTGCATGGGTTAAATTATGCATCTGATAGACTAAATCTGAGCGCGATTGCTCAACGCCACGCATTGCTACTTGAGCATTGTCATTCACACCATTTAAACGTGTAGTACATGCAAGTTGACGTTCCACACACTCCTCCATGACGTCCAGTAAACCATCAATCTCAGCCAGCACAGCGGCTTTTTGATTCAACACCGTACTCGCCCCCTTGCCATATGACATCGCAACTTCAGCAATTCGTACGCTATCTGAGCCTATTTTGAGCGCTGATCTGCAGTCATTAATCGCACATTCACTACCCGCTTTTTGCCGCTCAGCTTGCGAAAGATCTGCTAAAGCACTATCCAATTCCGCCTGGCAGTTCGTCACTTCGATATACGCGGCATCGCGCACTGCTCGTGCTGATTCCAAAGCCGCCAGTTCAGCGGTTGCAGGGTTAGGTACGCTGCGATAGGTAGTATTACCTTGACTGTCCTTACCACTAGGCACTGATATTGTTTGGCTACGAGCCGCGCTATATGCACTCTGACAACTACTCACCTGCGCCTCTGCCGCACTTAGTCTCCCTTGTGCTGTACTTAACGCTCTTCTTGCATTAGCAACCCAGTTATTTGCCCGCGCTACCCACGCACAAGAAAGATCATACTGACGACACCACTCATTGAGTTCTGCATTAATCGCATTAACCTGAGCTTCAGTTTTGTCGAGCAACTTTGCATTGGTGTTTAGCACAGTTCGGATTTGTTGATCTTGTTTCTCTTGTTCGTAAAGACGACGCTTTTGATCTCCTTGTAGAGTTTCAAAGAAGTGTCTAGAAGCCAAATAGTCATTACTCAACCGTTGGCTATGTTCAACACCTAATACCTCGGTATATTGAGTATCGTTGACCATATCGTCAGCATTAGCAGCGTAATAGTGTCCCTGAAATCCATATTCATCCAATAATGAAATAAGCCATCTAGGTTGCATCAATCACCTCTTCTGAATAAGGGCTTTCACCACCAAACTCGTGCTGTTCAGTGGATGAGCGCAGTGACTGCTGTTGCGCAGCACTTATCGCGAGGATATTCTCGAAACTGACTTTGTAGCGTTCAATGCTGCCACTCAGCTGACGGTAAGCCTGCTCTGTTTCCTCTGCGCCAAGCCCGACATAATGCTCCACCAGTCCTTGCCAAGCCGACTGCAATAGTTTCTCCGCCTCGACAACCTTATCCAAGGTCTTATATAAATCGCTATCAAATTGCTCGGCAGCAGCCAGCCGTTGTTGATCATTCATACAAGTAAGTCCTTAGGATACGCAGCCTTGTTTTTAATCCATCGCTGATCGCTGGACCGGTAAGCTTTAAGATCTCGTTATGGGCTTTTTCTAAATCTTGCAGCACCTCTTTCAGCCTAGCTTTAGAACTACTGTCAAACAGCCCATCAGCCCCTTCAAGCTGGTGCATCACACGCTTATTTTGCATTTGAACGACTTCCAAGAAATCGTCCAAATTTTTAACAAAGTGTTGCAAAGCATGCTCTACATCATTCATAGACATACGTTATGACTCCCACGCTCCAATCATGTTGCTCAGTACATCAAGCTCTTGCTGCTGAACATCAACATTGCTAAAGCAATACGGTTTAAACTTCACTGGCTTATTCAATGTCTGGTTGACGTACAGAGCATAAACAGGAATCTTCGTTACCTGCTGCAAGGTTGCTGCGTGACGCGATTTAATCAACGCAAAGCTATCATCCTCAGACATCTGCAAAACGACTTTGTGCTTGAAGAGGTCAATGTCTTTGCGTTCAAACGCTTTGGTTAAAGAGCGCACGTTGTCAAACGACATAATCAGGTGAATGCCATACTCGGCGCCGCCTTCAAGTAGGTTGCGAATTATACTTCCTGCTTCAGCATGCTCTTTCACACCAAAGCGCCCACTCTGCTGCTGTAACTCATTAACTCGCTGAGCATCACTCACCATCACGTAAATCGATGGTTGTGACAACATCTGCTCCTCATCCATAGTTCGACGACGCTCAAACTCATCGGCGATGTTTTGGAGGTGCTGATCAAAAGCGCTAAATTGTTCGCAGTAGTGGACCTGACCATTGACACACGTGTTAGCAGCTCGAGACAAAATCCCATTCCATGGAGAGCCCTTGATACTGCGGTCGAGTAGATAGAGTGCAAAGTCGTGTGCATCATGATTGATATTGATTTGAGCCAGAATGTTACTCAGCATACCAAGGCGAGGTTCATTGGAATCTCCAACAAACAGCATGTGTTCATTCGGTCGACGACGGAACGTCACGTTTGCTTGACCGTGGATATTCATTTCACGCCCCAGCCAGAATGCGCATGGCTTCTCTACTGGGTACCACTCTTCATCGCCTAAACCGGCAAGGTGCTGTGGACGATTTGCGACATTCATCCGCTCTTGATCGCTTGGACGCTGAGTGAATGTCTTGAATAGGTAGTTCAATTGAGGGTTATCAACCAAGCTTGGTTGTCCAGTTCCATCCAGCAAGATAGAGCGATGCTCACCTGCAAGTTCCTGCTCTAATTTCCACTTCGCAGCCAACTCATCAATAAGAGAAGTGCGTAACTCATCAGAAAGGTAGGTGACTCGACCTGCTCGGTTTTTATCATCATTCGCGGCCGAGTCATTGATAACTACCTGGCCCGCTTCTTTACATGCACGTAGCAAGCGTTTGCCGTTTGGACCAAACTCTTGCAAAGCCGTCACATCGGCATCGCTCATCTGCATGCCGACACGCAGGTGAATATTACCAAAGATGCTTTGCTGGTTCTGCATACCCGCAACACCAAAGCGCTGGGAACCTACAAACATATGTACACCTGCACTACGGCCCTGTGTCGCCAACTTGTCCATCAGATCAGAACCAACGCCGTCACGATCATCTTCAAATAGCGTCTGATATTCATCGACGACCAGCAAGAGACGTGGTAACGGCCCGTCTGGAGAACCTGCCAAGCGATAATCACGCAAATTGTCAAAGCCAAGGCGTTTGAACAGCTCATTGCGGCGAATCATCTCGTCGACAAGTTCACTCAACACACTGCGAGAGAGATCAGGAGAGGTATTCAAAGACACAACTTTGGCATGCGGTAGCGTCGGGTAACACTTAAATTCTACCCCTTGCTTACCATCAATGAGATAGAGTTGCAGCTCATCAGGGCTATAGGTACACGCCAAACCTAAAATCATTGCATGATACAAGTTCGATTTACCAGCACCTGTCATCGCACCTAACATACCGTGGGCACATATCTGGCGACCATTACTCTCACCAAACCAAAGCTCAAGATCGTCTTTCTTCGCGCCCGAGCCGCCAATCGCTACTCGAATCTCGTAGTCAGACTTTCCCTTCCACCATGACGCCGAATCCGTATCAGTAACATCGGTAAATTCAAGCTTGCTTTCTTTTGGCTTCACTTTTGCGACGGTATCTAAAATAGTGTTGATCGTTTCGTCACTAAGCTCTTTCGCTGACAAACGCGATACAGTACTACCTGGAACGAGTTGTCGGCTAGAAGGTGTGCCAATGTCAGTCAAGCGATCGAATGTATCCATCGACACACCACTAGGAAGCTCTACTGACATATTCCGCTGGATAACAACATATTTACCCGCTGAAGGCCCCGCGTTGGCGATTTTAGCTAACAATTCAATTGAGCGACGATCATAGCCTTTAGGGAAATTAGCTGCAAAAATGAACTCAAACTTCTCATTACCACGGATGTCTTCGTCAACGTCTTGTAGACGTTTTGTTCGGTTATCGAGATAGTTTTCCTTAATCCGCTTGATATCGTTCAACACCTCATCAAGCACATTGGCCACTTCATGAGTTAGCGGACGCTTGAAAGGAATCTGCTTAAAGTATGGAAAGCTCTCACCCATCCGTGCAGGGTCGAGTAAGCAAAACTGTGATACGTTGGGCAGCATCATATTGAGTCGCATAATCATGTTATGCATTAGATAAAGACTCGACTCCTGATCGTTCTCACTGACCTCGTAGAAGAAGCAATTGTCTGATGACATAAAGTCATGAGACAAAGGAATGGTGATACTCTCATTACCTACAACGAGTGATTGGTAACCAGTCGTTATCGAGTCAGGGTTGATTAACGTATCAAATTTAAAGTTGGTGAAATTAAATTGATTAAGATTTGGCTTGAAAATCGGTGCTACCTGCCTCGAGGCAGCCAAGATCGCTTTATAATGCACATCCTTTGCGTTCAACGACTCTTTTTTTGACTCTGTAAGAAGTTGTTTTACTCGATTAACAAACTTTGCATAAGCACCCTGGGCTTCAATGACATCGCCATGGATATGACTTAACGAACGTGTTGTTGAGTTGAGAAAACTATAGTAATCCTGCTTAGCACTCTCTTGATGTTTACCGCTCATAACGTGCGCCCCCTAAGCAAATTGAACAAAAAAATGAAAAAAGAAAGCACCCATCGCTAAACTAGCCGCAAGTGTAGCCAAAACCCCTTTGCGCTGGCCTAACTTTTGCGCCTGTAGTTTGGCATCAAGCTCAACTGCCCTAGCATAAGTCTCTTCGTGACGATCTAGCTTTTGTTCAAAGTCAGAGATAGATCGAGCTGAAACATTCAGACGCTTAAACGCCTCTCTCTCCGCCTTAAGTAAATCGACCGCCTGTGAATTGAAAACTGAGTAAAACCGGTGATCAATCTTGCTAGGATCTATAAGTTTAATCTCATCGATATGCTCAACGGCAATTGGCATTTTTTTACTAAGGGAAACTAACTGATGCCTATACTGAGAAGAATTATCTGGTGTTATTTCTTCTTGAGGGATTGATAAATGTTTGAGCTGTTCATAACGCTCTACTAACTCTGCGCATGTACTCTCAGCATAATCTATTAGATTAATTAATGAGCGTTCTCTATCTATATGATTCCTGATGCCTTCGGCGTGATCATTAATCACATTGTAAAGTGCACCTAATGAAGCCTGTTCATTTTTTTTCGGTGGTAACATGTTATTCCTAGCCAAATGTTAATACATAATGATTTTAAGCGACCAAAGAGTAAATCATCAACATATTACAATCAACCACCATTTATTTAGATATTTGCCCTAATACAACTAACACTCAAGATCAATAATTTTCGACTTACTATCTGTACTGTACGGCGATGCCCATCAATCTTAAATGTTAAAAAAGCGTACCCCCTACTAAAACATCAATAGAAGGCCCTTATTTATAACAACACCCCCCTATAAAATACGTTTCTAAGGTGATTTTCTCGATCAGAATAGATGAGACATGCTTCCAATAAAAATCGACAAAGTGGATATAAAACAATCAATGCGGTCGCTTTTTGATCGATTATTTTTATAAAAAACAGAATTTTAGCAATAACACATTTTCTTACAAAATGAATAACCGTATTGCGTTTGGATTGTTAACTTTGTTATGTTAGCTTAGTGTCAAATATATCGATTCTATCTAGGGATGATAATAAAACCAAAGAAGCACGCATTATTGGTGCTAGATTTGGTTTGATTTATCGAATTATTTTCCAGTGAAACCTAACAAAAAATTCACAACCTGCGCTTTAATCTTTGCTGCGCTATGTACCGGTACAAGCGTCGCGAGTACTTTAGCTACAAGATTCCTCTCTATTGAAGCGGAAAATAAGCAGATAGCGTTTGAGCAAGCCCAACTAGACTTAATTCGACAAATTTTTAGTCAAGTAAGCTCTGAAACGGTATCCCGCTGTCAAACCATTGCAAACCAAACCCAGTGTATATTTGAAGATAATTCTACGATCTCATCGATCCCGGTTGAAATTAGTCATTTAAACCTCGATTCTACTCAATGTGAGGCTGATCGCTGTCAGTATCATTTCTCGGTTGATATGCAGGCATGGCACCAACAGCTTAATGCCCAACTCACTACCAGCATTGATACATTCAACCATCTGGTAACTGATAACAACGCCTCTTGGGATGGTTTCTTGCGCATGGAAAAAGCGCGGGATGAACTTGCCCAAAGTAAATATCGAGCGACTATCTTATCTTCGATTGCACCGCGCCAATCGGCATCACTCATTAGTGACTATAACCAAAGTGAAGTTCGTATCAATGAGCTGATTAGTCAAACTCCAATCCGAATATTAACTGCGGGTGATCCTTTATCTCAGCAGTTGGCCAATGCCCTAACGAGCAAGTTTATTGTTGACCAAGACATCGGTCTGCCAATTTATGTCGAAACGCAAATGAGACAAGGCACCAGCAACAACCGAATTGTGGTCGAAAAGCAAGTTCGCCTAAGGCTCTTAGACCCGAAAAATCTTTCTCACGTTGTCCAGCAACTTGAGTTTAGTGAACAAACCATTGCACATGACATGGTGACTGCCAAAGAGTTGGCTAGACAAAATATTTTGGCAAAAGTAAATCAACACACCTTCTACGAGCTGTTTTTAGGTAGGAAATAATAATGAAATTAAAAACTGGACTGGCTTTGAGTGCATTAGTGCTCGCAGGCTGTGCTTCCCCCACCACTGAGCAAATCGCCTTTGAGAAGCGTCAGCTTATGCTCACCGACCTCATGGGTCAGTGCGAGGAAATGGGGACTGACTTCACCAGTATTCGACGTGGCTTTGACAATATTTCTCGTGCCATGGTGTCGCTACAGCGCCGTCAGTGCCGTGTCGCTGAGCAGCTCAATATCACGCAACGAGAATACGCAGATATCGCAGGCTTTATCCACTATAACCGAGGACTGAGTGGTGAAGAGTTTGACGCGGAGATAGAGCGGTTCGATTCGAGTGTTGATAAGTCTGAGCAAATCCGACCGAAGATCGAAGTGTACCAACTGGCGCTGCGTCGAATCATGAACGAAAACGAGGAGCTCACCGCTGACTTGCTCGGTTTTTCAGCAGAGTTAGGCCTACTTGTATGGGATGAGCCGATGGTACTGCTTCCGATCAGCACCAAAGCTGGCACGGCATTCGATGAAATGCGCGCGCGCAAATCTTTGATCGAGTTTGCCAATAACATGATTCAGCTCGACCAAGCCACCCTAGATCAAATCGAAGCCTACGACAACCACATCAAACAGAAGGTCCAATCATAATGCGTTTCCAAACAACTATCGCACTGTTCGGTCTACTCTCACTCGCTGGGTGTAACTCTACCCCGCCGCCTTCACAGACCGTTTCGAAAACCAATCAAGCCACCTCAAGCTCGAATGTGATCGTGGGTAAATCAGCGCATGATTTCTCGGACGCGGATATTCAAGTGCCAGCATACTTCAACACTCAAGGCCTGCAATTTTGCTCCTACGAAACAGTGGAAACCGATTCTCGCTGTCCACTGGCGCGTAAAACCATCCGCATTCACTTTAATGACGTGAATACCCAGCTCAATGACAGCGTAAAGCAGAGCTCTGGCAAAGTGTTTGATGAGCTGCATAGCAGCGTCAATGCCTACAACGTTGATAGCCTGATTACCGCGCTGGAAAATCAGTTTGCCGGAGTAAATCGCTTTCGCATTATCACGGCTGATAGTGACGCGGTGAATCAGTCACTTGAGCGCATCCTTGCAGAAGAAGGCGCAGCGCAAGTTGCCGAGCGCAATAGTCAACGTGCTGCGGTATCGACGGATTATGTTATGACGGTCGATGTCACTAAATCAGCGGATCTGATGTTTGGTGCTGAACAATCTTTGTTTCACGCCTCGATGGATATGAGCACTGGCTTTGTCGACCCTTACACCCGTGAGCGTTTGAGCTACCCAAATATCGGTCGTACCACTACCTCTAACTTTGACACGCGTAACAAGAAGGACTTTGCCACCATCATTGTTAACGGTAATTACTACCGCGGTTTCAACTATACCAGTGCTCAAGATGTGAGTGGTGTCATGGCCGATATGGCAACGCGTGGCTTTGATGTGATGTTGAGCCGTCTGCTGACAGAAATGCCGGCAACCTCGCAAGTCATGGGGATTCGCGGTAACCAGATCTCACTGGATCGTGGTCAGAATGCAGGTATTTTGCCAAACGAAACCATGGTCATTTTTGAGTACTCAGCAGGTTTTGTGGAGCCAATTGGTGTCGCATCCGTCACCCCAAGTATGCAAAGCGCGCAAGGCACGATGGTCCGCTGGAAAAACGGTAACATCTCTAACGGCATCAAGAACGAAGCTCAAAATGGTATCTACCAACCAGACCGCAATCGTCAACTATTCGCAGTCAGCGTAGGTGTGCCTCAACAATTCCTACAAGAAAGAAGTACATGGACAAACTAATTTCGAAGTCATTGATGAGCAGCTTTGCGATGCTGCTCATCGCGGCTCCCGTGGCTCAAGCAGAAGGGATCCGCTTTGAGCAACATGCACGACAAGGCTCTCTCCTGGAGCAAGGTTGTGCATGGGGACGTGGTGCTCAAGCCATTGAAGACGCTAAAGCGGATGCGATCAACTCACTTAAGCACTTCTTACGATCTCCTTCCGCCAAGCAGCTAACTGCGGGTGATTTTGATCAGTTTATTCGTGTATTTGATGACAATACGCGCCAGCGGATCACCTCCGCATTCGATCAAGGTCATATCACCCCTGAATACTCCGACCCATTTTTGCGTGGTAGTGATACCTGTATCGATGCCACAGTGACGAATGACGCAATCAGTCAGATTGATAGCGGTTCAATCGTTTGGGGAGAGAGCAGCTCTCAGTCAACCCTCGTCATGGGCAACAGCGCTAATGCAAGTCACATAAGTGGCGGAGCTGAACGTCAAGCACTGTTCGATGCGATTGCAAAAGGAATCGCCAGTACATTCAATTGGGCAGTGTCGGCTGAGCAGCTTGAACTGATGGGCACCAATGACAACCGCATGGTTGTCGCGGTTCGTCAAACTGGCCAAGCCACTCGTATTGTCCTTCTAGAACAGTGGCAGCAGCTTGATAGCAATCCCCAAGCTGACGGTAATGTTAACGCGACCTTTAATCTTGCGTTTAGCCAACCGAGTACTGAGAAGAAAACGCAAATTGTGCGCACTCATCTAGCCCAGCCTGCTGTATTTATTGAAACAGACGACAAACGCCTAAGCGACAAAATGCATCACTTGCTTAGCCAACGTGGCGAACGTGTGGTCATGGACGTTAATCAGGCTGCAATTATCGTCAAGATCGATTCAAACTACCCGGAGTCAATCACCGGACAGCAACTAAGCTTTACCGTCGATACGCAGGACCTCTCGGGGCAACGATTTAGCCATTGGCAAAACGATGCGTCATTGATTGCACTAGGCGCATCGTCAGCCTCAAAGCAGCAGCTGGCCAACACCCATTTTGCTCATTCTCAGGCACAAAAAGAAATCGAAGCTCTGCTTGATGACACCATGCTTAAGCTCTTCGATCTCGGCGGCCCTCAAATTAAGGTTTACTTTCAGCCAAGTAAGGTTGGCAACGAAGCACAGCTGACAAGCTTGATGAGTGTTATCGACAATGTGCGCAATGTAAGCGTTAAACAAGTGGATAACTTTGTGGTTGTGACGCTGCGCTATCCACAGTCCGCCACTCAACTGGCGCGATACCTAACACCAACGCTAGAAATGCACCAACCCGATCACGCTGCCCGGGTTGAGATTGTGCATGACTACCATATTGTTGTGGAGTAACAATGAAATACACCAAATTGAGTCTGCTAATGATAGCGTTGAGCTTGTCTCATTCGCCCGCTCTACTCGCGACGCCAGGTATTGAGTCTGAAGAGTTCGAGAAATGGTATCAGCAGCAGCAGCAAGAATTTGAGCTGTGGTATATGGAGCAACTCTCCGCCTTTAACCAATGGCAGATCGACAACTTTGACCTGCTCGACAATGAGGTGCACCAGCAACTCAATCGCTGGGGTGAAGCCAACTTTGATTCTGGCAAGACGGTAGTTCTCTTCGACCAAAACCAAGAAACCAAACTGGTGGTTGATTTAGAGAGAAACAGTGTCTCCCTTTCTCACTTATCGGGGACCTCCGGCGAGCACACAGATATGCAGGCTATGCGTCAACGTATGCAGGCGATGCTTGAGGAGAACCAAGATATTCTTCGAGAGCTTGGTATGGAAGAGCTGCCTCAAATCGATACAGCGGCAATTAATACTCGAGTACCACAAGTCAACACCGACCAGCAAGCGGCGCTCAAAAAGCAGATCCGCGCTCAAACGGAGCGACAGATGATCGAGATGAGCCGCTTTGCCGATACGATGTCACAAGCTGAGCCCTCGCCACGCATGACTACCTTCACTCAGCAGCAGCAACAGGCACTCAAAGCCAACGAGCAAGCGCGACTTGAAGCCGTTCAGTCACAGGCGACACAAGCGAATATCAGCTTTCAACGTGTGTCCAACCGTGTCTATGACTTTGAAGCACCCCTGCCGAATAACTCGGTTGCGGCGCGAGCAGAGCGTTATCAGCCGCTGATTAAAATGGAGAGTCAAAAGCAAAATGCCGACGAAGCACTGTTAATGGCAATTACTCACACAGAGTCACACTTTAACCCTAAAGCAAAATCGCCCGTGCCGGCTTACGGCTTGATGCAAGTGGTACCACAAACTGCTGGTCACGATGTAAATCGCCTAGTACGCAAAATTGACCAGCCTATGGCCCCAGAAGAGCTGTATGACGTGCGCACCAATATCGAAACCGGCACGGCTTATATCCAAATCCTTGATCGCCGCTATCTGCGTCAGGTTACCGATCCAATGAGTCGCCGCTGGTGCGTGATTGCTGCCTACAATACCGGCTCTGGCAACGTTGCCCGTGCCTTTGGTCATCGTACCATGGGCGGCGCGGCACCGACTATCAATAGCATGACACCAGAGCAAGTTTATCAACACCTGGTTGAACACTTGCCGTACGAAGAGACGCGTAATTACCTGCCTAAAGTGCGCAACAAGATGACCCGTTACGCTCAACAACAAAATCAAAACTCCATATAGAGAACAACGATGAAAAAAATAACTCTTTCGATAGCAATGGCCTTAGCTGTTAGTGGCTGTTCTTCAACACCAGACTGGGTATTCACACCGGATAAAAACCAGGAGCAAGGGATCTGGGAATCGGCTTGTGTTGCCGATACTGGCAACTTCACCACCGATCGCAATCATGCCGCCCACCAGGCACGCGTCAATATTGCGCGCGCATTAGATACCTCGATTGTCGCCCTAGAACAATCACGTCAATCTACTGACTCTGATGACAATACCTACTCATCAGTCTCAGAGCAAACAACATCGACGCTGCTTAAACACAGCCAACTTAGAGAGTCAGCCCTGGTTGAAATTAATAAGCAAAAGCAATTTTGTGTTCTTATCGAATTGTCGGAATCACAGCTAGGCAATGTGATTGAAGAGTTAGCAGATAATAACCTTATTGATCCAATGGATCGCTCTGCCATGTATGAAGAGTTCAAAAAACAGCAACAGCTAGAACGCCTTTCAAGCACCCTTTAATTAAATTAACAATAAAAAATAGGGCATAACATTCTGTTATGCCCCAGTTGGTAGTATCTAAAATATGTATAAACTATTAATTTTGAGCCTTTTGCTTGTCGGCAAAGGGGCCTTGGCTTACGAGTTTACCCCGCCTTTAGAAAAAGGGGCACAAAGCCAAGACCGCTATGCTTTCGCTAACGGTGCGACACGCTTACGGCTAACCAAGAGCGACCGTCGTTGTGAAAAAGACTGTGATCGCAGCCTAGTAACACCACAAGGCAGAATTATTGCGACTGGCTTTAGCTCTGGCTCCAAAATATTCACTACGGCTTACTACAGTGATATTTCTTGGGCAATCATTCGTGAGCCGTATAAAAACTCGAAAGGCAAAAACCGCACCCGTTATGTTCGAGTGAACTCTCGTGGTTCACGAGCTAATCAAAGTGTTCGTCAGTGTCGCTATGCAACGGATGCAGAGATGACTATTACCCACAATGGTACTCTTGTGTGTGCCAATGATGATGTCGTTCACCTGCGCGCCCCTGGTTATAAACGCGATATAAAAATGCCAGAGCGTGCGTTTGCAACAGCCGTTAACAACAACCTTGCAGGCACAACCGCCATTGCATTTGTTGGTCGCGACAGCTTCAACCTCTACACCACCAATGTTCACAAGCTGTATAACCAAGAGGACAATGCTTGGGATAAGACTCTGAGTTACTTCCACCCTCGAAGTGATAGCAACAAGGTTTTGGCTGTATACCCGGAGAACCGAAGTAAAACCATTGTTGCAGCTTATGAGTACATCAATGTGCTCAACAAAGGTCTAAACCTATACTACTTCCAAGACAATCAAGAGCCCATTGCCGGTCACTTTTTCAACAGCTCAGAAATTAACATTGGTCACGAGCCTGAAATCTATGTTGCTGGCCGTGATGTGATTATTCGTGCCCAAAACACCTCCACCCGTGATCGTCAGTCGTGGAGAATTAGCCTCAATGACCTGCAACATAATATTGAAGATCAGTTTTTGCGCTATAGCCACCCTGCCAAAATTGACTTGCTGGCGGGTTACGGTTTGACTCAAACCGATTGGAGTATTAACCAACGCGTCAAAGACAACGACCGAGAGACAGTCGCTAAGACCTCTTACCGTATGAACGACGAGAACATGGAAACCTACTTCTTCCAAGGTCGTATTGGCGAGACGCAAATCGCGTTACGTCAGTTGACCAATGAAGGTAAAGAGCACAGCAACGGTAATGTGTCGAAAGGCACCAAGATGCTAACGGGTGTGATTGATTTCCATGGCTTATTTGATGGGGCAAATACCCTGCGTCTTGAGTTCGACAAACTAGAGTCAGGTGGAGAAGCTCGCTTTAGCAACAACGAGGGTGATTCCTCGCGACATATTTTCGAGACGGAATATACCAATATCTCGATGTTGATTATGGGTGAGCGTGGCGGTTACTGGGGCTTCTCGTACAGCGATTATCAGGCACCGAGTGCGGTTGGTTTTGTTAACCGTTACGGCCGTGTGGTAGGCACAGCGTTCGATGAAGACTTCGATATCCAATCTTACATGTTTAAGATTGGTTATAACGAAGCCTCATATGGCGCCCGCTATGAGACCAGCTACTCACGCTTCTACAACGATATTGGGTTAGGTCTTGGTATGTCGCGCCTATCAGTAGGCCGCGATGCTATCGCAGATGTAACGGGTGACAGAGGCAGTAAAATCAGTGGCCGTAACCGTCTTGCTATGACTGGTGAGCTCGAGATTGGCTACATCTGGCAGCGCCGTTTCCGCTCACTGCGCGCCGCGGGTTTCTCGCTCCAAGCAGGCTATCGTGCTAAAGCCGATTACCTGATCCCACCATTGGATGATATAGAAGGTGACGATAAGCGTTACCATCTAGCCTATGACCGCTCAGACATTTGGCATGGTCCATTTGTGCAGTTTAATGCGGTTTGGTAGTTGGCGTGCTGGTGTTTATTTACCCATATACCTCAATGATTAAGCAAAGTAATAGACTTATGCTCAATACCTTGAGGAAAAATAAAAAGACTCTTCGTAGAGTTTAAGTAAAAGCAAGCGGCAGTTGTGTTGTGCTTTAGTCGCCAGACATTAGGCAACCCAACCGCCGTTTTCATATCAAATAATACTTTGCTACTTTTGCATTAATTGTTACGACATTAATCGTGCCAATATCTCTATCGCTCTTTCGCACTGTAATCGGCTCACATCACGATGGGTTACTAGTCTAAAACAGTGATCGTTAAGCGGAAAAAACATCAGACCTTGTTGCTCTGCATGTTGTGCAAGCATCGATGCAGGTTGGTCGGATTTGACCATGATGATATTAGTTTCGACACTATCTAAGTCGACAGAGAAACCATCCAGCTGGTCTAGCCCTTGGGCAAGTAGGCGAGCGTTTGAGTGATCGTCGACAAGTTGCGCTTGATGATGCTCGATAGCGTACTCACAAGCGGCTGCCAATATACCAGCCTGACGCATCCCCCCTCCCATCATTCTTCGTTTTCGCCGCGCCTCACCCATGATTTTCTTTGAGCCCGCAATCACTGAGCCAACAGGAGCACCCAGCCCCTTAGAAAAGCACACCGAAACCGTATCAAAGCCTGCGGCCAACTCTGCCATGGTTGCGCCTTGCGCTAATGACGCATGCCATAATCTCGCTCCATCTAGGTGAGTGGCTATATTGTAATGCAAAGCAACATCTAAGATGTTTGCCAACTGCTCTCTTGGCCAAATCCGTCCCCCACTGACATTATGAGTGTTTTCGACCGAGATTAACCGTGTCGGGGCATAGTGGCCGCCTGGCAAGTGCAGGCTTGCCAAAAGCTGCTCGGCATCAAAACGGCCATCACCCGGCACGCCAGTCATTTGCACGCCCGATAAGAAGCCTGCCGCGCCGCACTCAAAAAAGCGATTATGCGCATTGGCCCCAACCAACACTTCATCCCCAGGGCGACAATGAAGATTTATGGCAATCTGATTGGCCATCGTGCCACTGGCGACAAACAGCGCTTGCTCCTTACCCAGTATTGCTGCCATTTTTTTCTCTAGCGCTATCACACTTGGGTCTTCACCATAAACATCATCCCCGACCGGCGCTGCGAGCATCGCTTCACGCATCGCGAGCGTCGGTAAAGTAAACGTGTCTGAGCGTAATTCGATGAGTGACATCTTATCCTTCCTTAATTTCGATTCTATCGCCAAGTGGTAGGCGGGTATAAGGTTGCAACCATTTTTGCACCTCAATGGAGTTGGCATGGGCAACGCCGAGGCACCCTCCATAAGATGGATGTTGCTTAAGCTGCGCTACTCGCTTAAGGGCTGCTTCATCCCACTCAATTTGATTGGATTGATTTAGCTCACCCACTTTGATGGTCAGATCAACTGGACAAGCAAACACCTGTTTGTTGACTATCGCAAATAGCCTCTCACCGGCAACGCATTGACCGACGCCTTGGGGAAAGTCCATCACCTCGATGCCCCATTTACCAAAGTCTTCACTGAGACTTAGCTGAACATCACTCGGGTGTTGCTGATAGATCTGGTGTAGGTTTTGATAGATGGCTTCGATATCTTGGCGCTGCAGCCGTTGCTTGGGATAACGACGTTGAACATCGGCAAATTGATTAAAGCGAATGACATCAACCTCGAGTTTAGCCGCGTAGTCAAAATAGCCTTTGAGCTTATCGAAATGCTTATTATCTTGGCTGATGGTGAAGGTTAACACGATACGGAACTTAGCCTGATTCGCGGTTTCAAATTGACGAATATTTCTGATCGCTTGTTCTACGATCCTCGGTTGGGTCAAACCGCGAAACTTTCGCTCGTGTTGCTCCGTACCATGGCTAGTCATGACTATCGTATCAATACCATTTGATACGCATTTTTTGAGTAAATCCGGATGATTATCTTTTAGTAATGGCCTTCCACTACTCCAGGCAGCACTACCCATATACCAGCCATTATCACCATCAAATAGGACCGAATCTAGGTATTTGCCGTCCTCGGCAAAGGTGTCAGTCACCAAAGGCACGACTTTATAGCCTTGCTCTCTGAGTGCCTGGATATTTGCAGCGGCCACTTCCGGCGGTTCGCTGTAGTTCTCCATTCCGGGCCGATTAAGAAAACAAAACTCACACATTGCCATGCAGGTTTTTTTACCGACTCGCGTATCGAGAATATACTGAACCTCGGTTTCATCGGTGCTGATATGGTCATCAAACAAGATTGGCTTTTTGCTTGGCATTAGTTGATTATCCTGGTTAACAGTGAGAGCAGTGCCGTCAGATCATCCTCATTGTTATAGATATGAGGAGACAGGCGGATCCAACCATGCCAGTAAGACGCATGAACTCTCGCTTGGGTTAAGGTGTCAAACAGTGCTGTATTATTCTGTCTGGTATGACGGAAGCTGACGATACCACTGCCACCATCCGGATAGGTTTCCAATTGTTCGATCTTTGAGAGTTGCGATAACAACGATTGGCTCAGGTGACGAATGTGCTGGTATCTTTGTGTGCAAGATAGGCTTTGTAGCAGTTTCAAGCTGGCTAGCCAGCTCGAAAGCCCTGTGATATCAAGCGAGCTACACTCAAACCGCCTTGCGCCTTGTGCCCAGGCGCAAGGCCACTGTGGCGTTTCTCTTTCACTAAGTGCCACACTGGCGACCCCCACAGAAGAAGGCGTCAGTTGTTCGACAAAATCAGATTCACAATAGAGCAGCCCATGGCCAACTGGGCCTAATAGCCATTTCCAGGCTGACGCGGCCAATGCACTAATCCCATATAGATTGGGGTCAATGGGGATAGCACCAAGGCTCTGAGCGGCATCGACAATAAACGCAGCTTGATGACGATGACACAGCTCGCCGAAACCCGCTAGATCCACGGTAAAGCCAGTGGCGTAGCCAACATGACTGACCGCGAGCAGCCGTGTACGTGACGTAAATAATGGCCTTACCTGCTGCGGGCTAAACTTGCCATTATCGACCGGAAAGCGGATGACTCTCACTCCTTTTCTTTGCAGCGCGAGCCATGGGTACTGGTTGGCGGGAAACTCGTTATCAGGCAACAAGATCTCATCACCAGGCCGCCATTGTAAGCCAAGCGCAATCTGATTCAGTCCTTGAGTGGTGTTAGCCGTCAAAGCAATATTGTCGCTCGATACACTCAGCAACTTGGCCAGTTGCGTTCGACACCCTTCCTCGACTTGTATCGCATGACTCTTAATCCCGAACTTGCCCTGCTTCATACGACTGTTTAACACGGCACTAGCGGCTCTCTTAGAGGCGATGGACAGAGGGCTAACCCCGGCACTATCGAGATAAATATCCGTGTCAACGATTGGAAACTGATGGCGTACTTGAGTAAGAGTCGGTTCAGTATTGGGCAACTGCACTACTACCTCCGAGTTGATACTAACGTGTTAAAGCGATTAGAGCGGACCCGCCTACTCTTTGACAAAGTCCGCATCTAAAAGCCCTTCACTTAGGACTGAGTTTCGGGCTGTTTTTTATCTAAGGCATTAAATTTAAGCCTTGCTGATAACCAACTCAGGGACATTACCCTCTAGGCTATCTTTGCTAGAGAAGAACAAGTCGCCTTGCCCATCACCCATACTGGTCTGACGGAGCACGAGTGTGACTTCGCCACTTTGGTTAGCAATGAGATCACTGACATCAAAATTGACCCACGTTCCTACCTCTTCTTGATAGATATCACGTGAAGCTCCCCAACTCACTGTCTCTGGTTTGGTGTTGAACGTTAAAGACTCTTCCGACCAATTACTCTCTGCAAGCCCCACTTTGACTGTCGTTTTAGTTGAGGCAAGGGCTGAATGTACTCCGCTCAAATAGAGTTTTAATGTGGCGGAATCAGAAAGTGCCGTACTGCCAAGATTGAACTTGACATACGCGATGCGAAGAAAGGAGTTATTACTGCCCCACTTAGACTTCCCTTTCAAATAGAGAAGATGTGTATTATTGACCTCATTGGCCCCGTTTCCGCCTCTTACAAATCCATCCTCGATCGCTTTCAGGAAGAGGGTGCCGCTACCGATAAAGCCAAGATTGGTCGGGAACTGAGCATAGGCGTTGGGGAACACATCGATCAAAGTACTATCATCAACCCCAAGCCATGAGGCTAACGTCATCGCATAGGATTCATGAGAAATCATCCCTTTGAGCCCCGTCCCTGACTGAAGCATATTCTCAAATTGACCATACACCTTGCCACCGTTGACCGCGCCTCCCAAAACTAACTGATGTCCGCCATGGCCGTGATCGGTGCCTGCTCTTGTGTTGGCATGCGTGGTACGCCCAAAGTCAGACATGGTAAATGTAGTCACGCTGTCAGATAAACCGCTTTGTTCAAGTGCCTGACTAAACTGATACAGAGCCGTATCCAATACGCTGTATAGGCTATTGTGACGATTAAGCTGGTTACTGTGCGTATCATAGCCCCCTTGTTTAACTAGGAATATATGACCGCCGACAACGCCTGAATTTGCACTGGCATCGATGATTCTCTTCACCGCGGATAGCTGTCTACTCAGTGAGCTTGTTCGCTCAATCAATGGGTCAAAGCCGATGTCTTTGATGGTTTTTGTATACTGCTCATACGCATCAAAAAACACACCAAACTCTTGCGCATATTGCGCCATAAATGGACAGTCGTTATCTCTTTGTTGGTAAATATGCAGCTTGTACAGCGACTCCCCTTGGCTACTTGCGTTAAAAAACTGCATCAGGTTGAAGCTGGCGTCATCGTTCATCTGTTGATCACTGACAGAACGGCCTTTTAATAGCGTGTTGCTCGATGATGAGAGAAGCTCAGGAAAAAACGAACCTGTACTGAGACTATCCATAATTTGCCCCCCCCAACCAAACTCACTAAGCGATTGGCTAGCGGTATAACTCGACTGCCACGCGGCTCTCATCGCGTTATGCCGACGGGTGCCTGGTGGCGTTTTGTTTACTCCAAGCATGGGGGCAACTCCTAAGACAGAGGTTGCTTTACCCTGTAGCATCAACTCATGAACGCCCACCATTTTAGGGTGTAAGCCAACAGCAACCCCATTATCGTCCTGACAACCAGTATCCAACAGTTCAGACTGTGAGAATGCAATGGCCGGTCTTTTACTCTTATAAGCGTCATGATACTCACCGGATAGGGGCACAACCATATTGGCGGAATCATTACCACCGGTTAGCTCAATACACACAATCGCGCGATATCCATCATTACCAAAAGCGAGCGCAGTCCTTGGAATTGAAAGAGCAAAAGGAAGTGACGATGTTGCTGATAAGGCAGCTGAACTTTGTAAAAATTTGCGTCTAGAAAGCTTCATATTACTCATCCTTGTACGTTAAACTCTGGAGACATGGCAACCAACCAGATGATTTTCCAGCAATTATCTCGATTGAATCCATAGCTGCTCATCGCCTCATTCACATAATCATATGTCTCTGAACGCATACTACCGTTGTAGAACGTATCATTGATTTCGGCGAGGAAAAGGTCGGCCTGTTCAGGTTCATACAAATCGATGAAGGGAGTAATATCCAGATACAAATACTTATCGGATTTACTCGCTGTATCTCCGTCCCTGACCGCATTTTTGATTTTATCGTTGAGTAGATTTCCGTATTGGGTCAGATCGTTACCGGACATAATTTCAAACTCAGGTGCAATCAACCCTTGGTCGTTGATGGCTCCCAAAGGCGCGTAATCTGGGTCATAGAAGTTAAACACCGTTGGGGCCATTAACGCCCCCTGCTTAGTGGGCCTATTGGGTGAATACTGGTCTAGGTAGCCAAAGCCAATCCCGGTATCTCGGTGATGCGGATAATTAGCACCCATCTTCGCATTCAGGGCCCGACATAATGAGGAGAACGCGATGATCGGCTCTTTTGCTTTTCTCGTGGTCACTTCCTCACTTAAGCATTCAGAATCGGTAAGAATCGCTTCGACAACCTGCTCTAAGTCACCCAAAGAGTTTTGGAATACCGAGGCAACGCGCCCAACATACGCTCGGCTAGGGTTCGAGGTCACTAGATGCTTAATCAGATGCTTGCTGACCAAAACCGCCGTTTCAGTCTGCTCAATCAAGCGCTCGACCACAAACTCCATCTCTTCCTCAGCCGTGACACCCGCAGCCAGTGTATGACCTAGCCACAGCTTTTCATTCTGATCATGGTCGTTCTCATCCACCACCATGTCGTTAATTAACGTGGAGTCTTTAACTTTCCAACCAGTAAATACCCGCGCCAAAGCCTCGATATCTTCTTGGCTGTGTGAGGTGATCAGCCCGCCATTCTCATCGCGGATAAAGTTACCTTCAATATCAACTTGCCAGTCACCCAAAGTAAATAACTGCATCAGTTCACGAGCATAATTCTGATCAGGAATACTTGTCTCACTGGGCGGTATATTGCCATCGATGGTCAAAAACACGCCCATAGGAGAAGAGCGGCTGACTTCTTTGAGCAGATCTGCGTAACTGCCAAAAGCATTACGCACCAAGATGTCATAGTACTTAGCCAAACCAGCAGCTTGGTTTTTGTCGGCTAACCCTGGGTCTCTTTGCGACACAACCACCAGTTGACTGAGGGCAAACGCGACCCTTTGACGCAACTGATCTTCGGATTTAAGCGCAATATCCCACCAAGCATTAATCCGATAATTCCAGTGCTCCTGTTTAGAACCGTTAACACTTGCCCGATACTCTTGAATAAACCGATATCGTTCATAGTGAAGAGAGGGTTCGTGACTAAATTGCCCGTCAAGCCAAGAATTTATACCTATATCTTTAATGGTATCTATTTCTTCTTTTCTTGGGCCAAAAGTAGCTCTCTCAAGAAACCTTGATGCATCTTTATGAGTCATACTCATTACACTACTCTCCTTTTACAATGTTTTTAGGTAAAGGAATATATGATGACGGCGGACCTAATTCTTATTTATTAGACTCCTCATTTCATGGGAATGGACTATTAGTATACCAAACACAGATATATTTATATTTACATCACTCGCAGTTATTCAATACTTTAGAAACAAATGAATCAGTATAATACAGCACGTTATCCTGTAATTATACCTAACCCATGTTAAATACCATATTTCATTCGATATATGACTGGAATTCAAATAAAACCTCTATTTAATAAATATGTTAACTTATTTTCATTACCATTATTTATTGGTACCCATCACAGGCATATGGGGAAAACTGTTGCGGAAGTTGAACTATCACGCAAGCGCACAGTTTTATTGATTAACCCCTTGGCTTTAGGTAAATATCTTTGAAACAAAATCACATCACGAATAATAACAGCGTACTTTCAACACATACTGGCATATTAAACCACACAAAATAACTCGTTAATATACTCCTACGTGATGATAAGTTTAGATAGCTGGCTGCAATTTAGTTGATACATGTATTACTTTCGCGCTCTTTGGTTGTGCTTTTATCACTAACCAGAGAGCCACTGGTCGATTCAGATAAAAGTATAAACGCAACAGCAAATATCGGCATATGCCCCAACACCTCAGCTGGCCCAGACACAATGGTGGTTGTCACAAAGATAACCGCCAATAGTGACATCACACAGCGTGTCGCAAAGCCAAGCATCAACATCACGCCGAGAAGCGTTTCGCTAACGCCTACAAACCAAACAAAGTGGATATGACTAAACTCACTCCACCCCAACAACTGCACAAAGTTGTAGTGCGGATAGGCCTCAACAAAGGCAAGTGAAAGACCCGGTAACATCATCTTGTTATGAATTCCTAGGATAAACAGCTGCAATCCCAACAAGAAACGTAGCTGTTTCACTGCAAATGCCCGTCCACCTACACGTCTAGTGACACTACCAAAGACACCTTGATCCATAGAATTCAACTGTGGCCCAATGACGACTAACGCGGTTCCAATCGCCAGTAACTCTGGAAAATAGTCGATTGCGACCGAAAAAGGCTGAAGGAGAAACAGGCTGAAAGCCAGCAAGACTATGATTAGCCCGCCGACGCTGACCGATACAGCCATCAAAGCCACCACACTCACTTGCAACACGACGCCTATCCACTCTTGCCCGGTTAACAGTTGAAGGTTTGGGGCGACGAACTCACCCAAAATAAGGTTGAGGATAAAAAACAGCGCCATCACGAACGTTAAAAAACGCCAAAGTATAAAAGAGTCCTGAAGGATAGGTTTGGCGGTAAAACCTCCTAGCAAGCCCACTTTAGTAACGAATTGGATAATAAAGCAGAAACTGAGCACAAAAAGTAAGATACCAAGGGCCAAGCTGTCTTGGGGAAGGCTGACAGACTCAACCTCGGCAGCGTCAATAAACCACCGAACATGAGCCCAGGATTGACAGGAAAATAATGCGATGAATAGTATGATGACCTTTCTCATTGGTTATTCCTCCCTATGTGGAATACGAGAAACGGCAGAAGGGCGAATTCCCCCCTCTAGTGCCGATAGAAAATCGACCAATTGCTGTCTTTGGTAAGGAAGTAGGTAAAGTGGCTCGAGCTCGGTATGAGTCAAACCATTTCTTGGTGCCCGGTTGTAGTAGTCCACAACAGCATGCAGATCACTGAGACTGCCTTGATGCATATATGGCGCTGTCAATGTGATATTGCGTAGCGAGGGGACTTTGAAAGCGTGCCTTAGCTCTGGCCCTTCGGTTTTAAGGTAACGTACTTCATCGCACTCTTGATCTTGACTATCAGAATACTCACTCAGGCACCCAAACTCAGCATCAGTGATCGACGAAACGACCTTGATGCGCCCTTGATCGTGCAGACTTTCCGGCGAGGCGGTGACAGTAAAATCACCATTGGAGAGCATGGGGCCATTATGACAGCGGATACACTGACCTTTTTCGCTAATAAAGATCCTTAACCCTGCCTCTTCACTTGGCGTGAGCCAATCATCGGCTAAAGCAAAGTCTTGCTGCTCGATGGCAGAAATATAACCATCGAGACGCGCTTCTCCTGGAAGTAGCTGAGCTTCATAGGCCGCAATCGCTTTACCAACTTTGGCAAACAGTCTATTGACCGTATTTCGCTCAGATGGCAACAAGCTATGCCACTGCTGTAGCGATCCCTCACCAAGTGGCTGACTCTTATGCTCCTGTCTGATTTGGCTAAATTGATTGATTTCTTCCACCTCACCAAAGGCCAGAGTAAACTCGGTCAAAAAGTGTTGTAAAACCAACTCAACAACTTCAAAGCGACTGAGTCCATGCTCCGCCGGATCTTCAAATGGGACTAACGCCTGCGACCATAAACTGTCGGCCTTTCCATCCCACAGCTGCCATGGTGAAGTCACGGCCCCGACTACCGTTGGGGTGTTCCTTTGGCCATCTTTGACATTACCGGAGGTAAAGTATCGGCTCGGATCATGACAACTGGCACATGCGGTTTTGCCATCATGGCTCAAGGTTGGGCTGAAGAATAACGCCTCGCCTAAATCAATTGCTTCTATGCTCCCAATATAGCGGTTACCGGGATCAGAGATTGGGTCGAGATTAGACAAGTGCATTGATTGGAGAATATCGAGCTCGGTTTGCGACCACCTATGTCTAGCACCGCCACCGCCCTCCGCTTGCCAGCAGGACGAGAGCAATACAACGGTAGTCAATAGGGCCGATGTTCGACACAAGCGGCTACAACACAAAGGTGAATTTGAATTCATGGTTGTTCCCTACTGTATCCGTGCACGAAATCAACACCTCCCACTCACCTGGCATCTGAAACTTGAGGCCCTCCACCCAAATCACCCCGGGTTTTTCCGTTGCTCTCGCTACTGGGCGTGTCGGCAAACCATGCCGATGGGCCGGCATATCACCTGTCACCGAATTGGGAGAGCATGGCACCAGTTGGTTGTTTTGATCTTTGATTTCCAGTTTCCACGTATGGATCTTTGCAAGCGGTATTTTAGAGCTATCGAATGACACCTCGGACTTCCAGCCGAGAGAATCGATAGCCACCAACCCAAATGCCGGCGTACTAAAAAGGGAAAAGATGCTGACCAAAACCACAATAGTGTCCAGTCGCCTTGCCATGGTTTCGCCCCCTCTATATGCATTGGGTTTTATATTAGGCGAGATGGGCAGCCATGCTAAATTTGTGGGTAATAATGTGATCGAACTTCAAATATTGGTTATGTTGCCGTACAGCATAAAGTAAATAACTGTATTTAGTGGGGAAAAATAGTGAAGCTGCTCATACACACTCTCGCAGCGTTGAGACATAACCTTGCTCATGAATTGAGCCGATGAATCTTATCTATTCATTTTCTCTGTGCTTTTTATCTATGCATCTAGTTTAATTATTGATGCCCTGTATGTCGTTCTATAAAAATTAGGCCAAAAGGCTTAATTTAGAACTAGAATCACAAGTTGGATCAAGGATGTTATCTCTTCACACTAATCATTTATCGCTGATCGTACAAAACTCGATGCACCAGAGCACCGGTGGGATGAGCCAAGCCATGCAGCGACTATCAACTGGCCTGCGCGTCAACTCTGCCGCTGACGATGCTGCCGGATTACAAATTGCCACTCGCCTACAGTCACAAGTCAATGGCTTAAGTGTTGCGTCACGCAATACACAGGATGCGATTTCTCTTTTGCAGACTGCAGAGGGCGCCCTGGATGAAATGACCAATATTGGTCAACGAATGCGCGACCTCGCTCTACTTGCCGCCAACGGAACCAACTCTGAGTCAGAGACCAAGGCTATGCAGTCCGAATGGGACGCTCTTTGTTATGAGCTTAAAAACATAATGGACAACACCCAGTATGGTTCAGGCAGTAGCGTGTTTGGTGAATACGACCACAACGCAAGAGAGTTGGTCGACGACTCTGGAATATTCTCACAGGCTACTTATTTTCAAATTGGTGCCACTAGCAACGAGCAAATGGAAGTTGATTTGGTCGACAAAATCGACAGTATATTTTCTACCATAGGCCGCTGGGACTGGCCTGACGATGACGACATCGTTTGGATTAAAAGTGGACTGTTTGGTTACTCCCTTACCTTGGATGCGAGCTCAGCGGTTTATGGTATCGACCGACTATTAGATCAGGTTGGCGAGCTTCGCTCTGAGTTAGGGGCCAAGATCAATCGTCTAGAGCACACCACACTCAATCTGGCCAACATGTCGGAAAATACGACTATGGCAAAGGGTAGAATACTCGATACTTACTACGCAGTGGAGTCTTCTGAAATGATGAAAAATCAATTGCTAACACAAGCTTCAATGTCAATGCTGACTCAATCGAATGCGATGTCAAATTTGGTGATGAATTTTCTTAGCTAATTGAATAGTTAGCCCATTTAGCGCTCAGCTGAGTGGGCTGTAAACTCATCGTTGGCGAGCCTCCAATATGGCAAAAAGATTGTCTCTATCAGTAATACCACCCCGATTTCTTACACAGAACAGAAATAAAAGTGTCATCTTTGAGCTATATTCTCGGCGATTATTTGCTTATGACACCCTACAATGAAACGTTTATTTATTACCCTAGGCCTGATTACTTGTTCAATGCAGGCTCACTCCCAAGAAGACATAGTTTATATATCCCCTGAAAAAATGATGTATGACCTAAATGAAGAGGCAACCTGCATCGCTGCTGCGAGTTATTTAAAAGTTGAAAGAGAACAAGTGCATCGCGCCAACTACACATCACTGGTTGCCGAGTATCAAGTGCCAAACGAGGTCAGAGACAACATCCTTGAGTTGGCCAATCAGCAATATATGCACTTCATCAATCGAGCTATCAAGCGCTACCAAGAAGACATGTTGCCCTCAATGCTTCTGTCTGCCTATACGCACCGATGCGAATTTATGAATGGGTTCGAGGCGCGCAGTCAGTTTGATGCTGCGCCACCAGAAATCTAAAACTCAATAATAGTAGTAGAAAAGCCCTAGATAAAATCTAGGGCTTTTTAGTTGAACACCCGAACTCAATTTTTAATGAGAAAACATGTAAAACCACTACTTAGGCTTGATTAAAATACAACCACTAGAATATTTAAAACTAAAGTTACCTTAAGCATAACTATTTGTATTTGTCATGTAACTGAAACATACGAACGTAGATCAGGGTCACACTCTACTCTTTTATGACATTTTAGGTTTAATACTTCCCGACTATGGCAATAAATCTTTAATATTCCCCACCTATTCTCCGACGCCAGCAGTTTTACTCTCATAAAGGTCAATATACATCCAAACATGACCTACAGAAAATTAATCATCTTTCGGATTTTTCAATGAAAAGCAGTACTTTTAAAACTTCACTTATTGCGTTGAGCATTACCGCAGTATTAGCCGGTTGTAACAGCTCAGATGGCAACGACAATGTCTCTTCAGAGCTTCCACAACCTGCCCCAGAGGGCCAACTAAAAGTTGGTCTTCTGCCAGATACTCAAGGTGGCGGCTGGAACGTAGCGATCCACCCAATGGAAGCTGTGCTGGCGAAGCAAAAACAAGAAGGCGTTAACGTTGTGATCCCTGTTGGTGACTTGACCGACAATGGCTCAACGCATGAGTGGGAACAGTGGGTTGGTGTGGCTGAGAAATACCGCGATGCTGGCATTGAGTTCCTGCCAGTGATGGGTAACCATGAAACTAGTTGGGCCTACACGGTAGAGTGGATTGAGAACATGCGCCACTTCATCCCAGAAGACGCGATTCATATGCCGTCAGCTGAGTGGCTAAACTACTACATCATCCGTGAAAACGTCTTGATGATTGGCCTTGCCTACTACAACCTGCCTATCGCCTTTGGTTGGATCCAAGAAATCCTTGCCAATGAAGAAGGCAACTTCGATCACGTTGTTATCGCCAGCCACGATGGTCTCGTTGGCGCGAAGTATGGTGAAACTCGCGAGCAAATCGTTGAAGGTAAAAAAGATGACAACCGTTTGTTCGATATCCACAAGGAGATCCGTGAAACGTTCGCTGAACACGATGTAATTTGGGTACAAGGCCACGAGCATATGTATCAACGCTCACAGATCCATGCGCGTGTGCTTGGCTCAAACGATCCCGGCGGCCGTGCGTCGACTGAGACTATGGCTTCGACACCAAGTGGCGGCAATTACCGCATGCCATCATACACACAGATCGTCAGTGGTAACGCCTCTTACAAGGGCTACGAGTACCGCTACGGCGAGCGTGAGCTGATCCAAGATGTCATCCAACATAAAATGGCCAGCATGAGTGAAGGCTCGACGCACTATGATGCGAACGCACCAATCCTAACCTTCAATGACCAACGTGTGGATTACCATTCTTGGGCCGCTCCACACACCATCAAACAAAATGAAGATGGCATGAAGGAGCTGGAGAATCCGGATTGGGTTATGATCGATACCTTCAGCCGCACACTAAACCGCTGTGAGTCTCTGATCTACCCTAACTCGATTCCTGAGGATCAACGCCCGATTCTAAATCACATTACGCAATACAAAACCGCAGAATGTGTGGGCGATGACGGCTCTGCCGCGCAACTGGTTGGTGGTACCAACAATACGTTTAACCGCGTAGATACAACGCAGCGTACATTGAGCTTCCATGAAGGCTTCAAGCGCGCTGAATCAATGAATGATCTAACGCGCCTAACATACCAGTTCCTGTTCACTCAACACCAAGGATGGGATGTGAACCTCAATGGTAACAACCGTATCATCAATGGCGAGAATGACTTCGATGACACTGGTGCGCGCAAGGGTAATGTTATCGTACCGGCAACCACCATCGACATGAAAAAGCATGTCACCTTGAGCTGGGAACCTCGCAGCAACGAGACCGTATCCGATATCCTAATTGTCAACGGTATGCAGGTTCATGGTGGTACGTATCAGAACTCACATGGCGCAGTCAAAGACATCACCACCGACTACGGCAATGAGGGCTCTCAACCTGACGGCACAGCAAAAGGGCCGCACACACTGCTACCAGCCACCGCCACTCAAGATTGGGATGTAGAAGCGATCGTCGGCGACCAATATGGTATTCAGTTTACTGCCAATGACACGGTTAATGCCAAGAACGTGACCCTTGGCCAGCTGGTTAATCACGCATGGGTTCCTGTGGCGCCAGAAAGCTGTTTGTTGGATATGCCTTGGAATGAGGACTTTGCAAACGGTGTAACACCGGATCGTGAAGCGGGTTGTGAAGACTTCCCAGTTGTTGGCTATGACTCCAACTATGAAAATCGTTGGTGGATGGTTGCAGATCGTGACGTAGAGATTGCTCTGATCCGCAAATAATCGACCACTGCGCAGTTTATCTGCCCGAAAGCAAAACCCCGAAGTTTATCTTCGGGGTTTTTTGTTATCTGGTGTTTGAGAGAGTCTCTAAGAAGCTTTGATAAAAGCACTCCCGTGCTCGTCTATACTTGCCGCACGCCACTAAACAGGTCAATCGATTATTAAGAGGCATGACCCATGACGTTACCATCGACAATGAAAGCCATCGGCTTTACACAATCACTCGATATCGAGCAACAAGAAAGTCTAATCGAGTTTCAGGCCGCGCTACCATCGACAAAATACGCAGACTTATTAGTCAAAGTGAGTGCAACATCTATCAACCCGGCGGATGCTAAAATCCGTATCCGCAGCGCAAAAGACAAACCCCATACCCAACCTAAAATACTGGGTTATGACGCCGTTGGTGAGGTGGTTGCGATAGGAGCTGAGGTTAAGGGCTTTGCCGTGGGTGATCGTGTGTATTACGCCGGTGATGTCAGTCGACCGGGCGCTAATGCCGAATACCAAGCGGTAGACCACCGGATTGTTGCGCATGCCCCTAAGAGCTTGTCTGACGAAGCCGCGGCTGTAATGCCCTTGGCAACCCTAACGGCTTGGGAGGCTATTTTCGATCGCCTCAGGGTACGTCCTGAAGAGCACAAATCGATTTTGATTATTGGCGGCGCAGGCGGCGTCGGCTCAATCGCGATCCAACTGGCGAAACAGCTCACTAACTTAACCGTTATTGCCACCGCTTCAAGACCTGAAACGGAGCAATGGGTGCGGGATATGGGCGCCGATGTTGTGGTCAATCACCGCAATCTCATTGAATCGGTAAGAACCCAGGGGATACACCATGTCGACTACATCTTTAATGTCGCTGATACAAAAGGCCACTGGGCTTCAATGGTCGAATTGATCGCCCCGCAAGGAATGATCAGCTCGATTGTCGAGTTTGATGACGGTATTGATTTGTCCGCACTGCAAGGGAAATCGGCGGGCTTTATTTGGGAGTTGATGTTTACCCGCTCTCTATTTCAAACCGAGGATATTCAAAGACAGCAAGATATCTTGTTCCAAGCTGCCAACCTGATTGACTGTGGCCGGATCAAATCAACCTTAACCACGACCCTGCATGATTTTAGCCTCAGCACCTTGAAGGACGCGCATCGCTTGATTGAGAGCAGCGCTTCGATTGGTAAAACGGCAATTAAGTACTAGGCATTGAGAGGAAGGTAAAATGAAGCTGTATATTTACGAGCATTGCCCTTTTTGCTGAGCCGACAGTCAGCTAGACACCTGAGTTGGAACGCTGGATGGAAGAGAATAAAAATGAGCTTGGGGCGAGCTTGTTGAAGCCTTGAAGTCATTTCATGTGTAGGCCTACTGTGTTGCATTAAATGCTATCTCAACACACAGTAGGCCAACCCCCTAAGCCGCTTTTTACTCAACTTCCTTTGACTTAATAACTTGCTCAGTGATGCCTCTGCGATTTTTGGTAGAGGCCTCGCTTGTTGACGTTAAAGGCAGATATCGTGTGTGGGTAAGTTGTCTAGGCGATGATATTTTACAAATTCGGCGCTCTTTCCAGCACCTATCCTAGCTCGAAAGCCGGACTCACCCTTGATAGCAAACGCCGACTCACGCTGCCACGCATCGATAATTGCTTGCTCGTAACACTGCACATCTTCATTCCAAGTTAAAGCGTAGGTTTCTGGAGCTGCAATCACAAGATAGTCAGATTGGAAAGTTCCACTGAGTCTCGTGTAGACACCGTTAAGTGGATGAACCTCGTTACATTCAGGATACATATATTCTGGATGAACGTTAGTCTTAGAAAACTCCGCCAATGCTGGGTAACCATCTGCGTTGATATACCGAATTTCAACTTGGTCTTGGTCTAAATCACCGGATATCACATACCAATGTTCGGTCTGTGAGACAAAAGAGCAGTATTGCCCGACTGAGTTTGCTTGGTAAACGGTGAGTATATCTTCTTCTACGTTAGCGTAGATATTGCCTTCAGCGCGCCAAAAGACCGTCGGCTCATTTGGTGGCAACTCATTAGAATTTTGATTACACCCAAATAATCCCCCTATCAGAAAGGTAATGGTAAGACCCCAGAACTCTATACACTCTCAAGCTCCTGAAAATACTGTCTTTCATAGTCATTTGGTGACAGTCCACCATTAGTACCATGATTTCGTCTGGGATTGTAGAAACACTCGA
>NZ_JBPVIS010000013.1:0-108706 GCF_051660965.1 Vibrio glycogenivorans
CGCCGCTCGCCGCCCAGAAACGCACCCGAAGGATTGTAACTGTCGCTGCCGCTCGACTTGCATGTGTTAGGCCTGCCGCCAGCGTTCAATCTGAGCCATGATCAAACTCTTCAATTTAAGATTTTGTCGGCTCAATGAATACTGAATTCATATCTAACGATATGTGAATTGACTGTGCCGGTATTTCTACCGATTGGTCACTCAGTTCATTGAAACCTAATTTGATACCGAAGTATCGAATTGGATTATCATCAACGAGTGCCCACACAGATTGATAGGTTTATATTTTTAAAGAGCATTGCTTTGAACTTCATCTCAAAGCGGACGGTCATTCTAGCCAAATAAATCTTAGTGTCAAACACTTTTTTGAATTTATTTTTTGAAGCTATCTAATTAACTTCAATGACCTTTTGTCTTCTCGCTTAACCGTTTGGTTTTACGTGACAACGGAGGCGCATTATAGAGATTGTTCGAAGCTTGGCAATAGCCAATTTCAAAAAAAATCAGCAAAACCATCCGTTCGGACAAATAGCGAACAATACGTGCAAAAAAAGACCGAAAACATAGGCTTTCGGTCTTTTTATTAGTGCTGGGGTTAATTATTTTTGCGTTGCAACGATATGTTGGTCCTTAACCGATAACTCAATAGGTCTATCCGGGACGATTTGTCCGCCAAGGATAGCTTTCGCTAAAGGATTCTCTACCGTCTGTTGGATCGCCCTCTTAAGTGGGCGCGCGCCATAGACAGGATCGAAACCTACCTGAGCAATAAAATCGAGTGCTTCATCACTGGTATCGAGTAAGTAGCCTTTTTCTTCCATTCGTTTGGCAAGGCGACGTAACTGGATTTGTGCAATCGACTTGATGTGTTGCTGCCCAAGTGGATGGAATACCACACTCTCATCGACTCGATTAAGAAACTCCGGTCTAAAGTGACTACCAACCACTTCCATTACCGCACTCTTGATGCCCTCATAATCTAATTGAGCAAAGTTCTCTTGGATTCGGTTTGAGCCTAGGTTCGATGTCATGATAACGACCGTATTTCTAAAGTCGACCGTTCGCCCCTGTCCATCGGTGAGTCGCCCATCATCGAGAACCTGCAGGAGAATGTTAAACACATCGGGATGCGCCTTCTCTACTTCATCTAACAAGATCACTGAATAGGGCTTGCGTCTAACCGCTTCCGTCAGGTAACCACCCTCTTCGTAGCCTACATAACCCGGAGGAGCACCAACCAATCGTGCAACCGAGTGTTTCTCCATAAACTCCGACATATCGATGCGCACCATGGCATCTTCACTATCGAACATAAAGTTCGCCAGTGTTTTGCACAGCTCGGTTTTACCGACTCCAGTTGGCCCTAAGAATAGGAATGAACCAATCGGCTTATTGGGATCCGACAGGCCTGCACGGCTACGACGAATGGCATTGGCCACCACATCGACGGCTTCTTTTTGTCCAATCACGCGCTTATGCAGAACCTCTTCCATGCGCAATAGCTTTTCTCGCTCAGCCTCAAGCATCTTCGACACAGGAATGCCGGTCGCTTTTGACAACACTTCGGCGATCTCGCTATCGGTCACCTTGTTACGCAACAGCGTCATTTCTTGCATTTCAGCTTGGGTGGCTAAGTCGAGTTGCTTCTCAAGCTCTGGGATGCGTCCATACTGAAGCTCAGACATACGGTTAAGGTCACCCGCACGACGAGCAAAGTCCATATCCATCCGGGCCTGCTCAAGCTCTGCCTTGATGTGTTGCGTACCAGACAGCGCCGCCTTTTCCGCGTTCCACACCTCTTCAAGCTCAGCAAACTCACGCTCTTTCTCGACTAGTTCAGAATTGAGCGAGTTAAGGCGCTTTTCACTAGCATCGTCTTGCTCGTTCACTAGAGCCTGCTGCTCAATCTTAAGCTGAATGATCTTACGCTCGAGCTTATCAAGCGACTCAGGCTTCGAGTCCATCTGCATACGAATGCTTGAGGCTGCCTCATCAATCAAGTCAATCGCCTTATCCGGCAACTGGCGATCAGAAACATAGCGATGAGATAAGCTTGCCGCTGCGACAATAGCGGGGTCGGTGATCTCAACGTGGTGGTGTAGCTCGTAGCGCTCTTTAAGGCCACGTAATATAGCAACGGTATCTTCTACAGTCGGCTCATCCACCAGCACTTTCTGGAAACGACGCTCGAGCGCAGGGTCTTTTTCAATGTACTGTCGATACTCATCCAGCGTCGTTGCGCCAACACAGTGTAACTCACCTCTCGCTAGGGCTGGTTTGAGCATGTTACCAGCATCCATCGAGCCTTCACCTTTACCCGCGCCAACCATAGTGTGCAGCTCATCGATAAAGAGGATGATGTTACCCTCTTCTTTGGATAGCTCATTGAGCACCGACTTGAGGCGCTCCTCAAATTCCCCGCGATATTTGGCACCGGCGACTAACGCCCCCATATCCAGAGCAAGCACGCGCCGACCACGTAGCCCCTCTGGTACCTCATCGTTGATAATACGCTGCGCCAAACCCTCAACAATTGCCGTCTTACCAACCCCAGGCTCACCGATGATCACTGGGTTGTTTTTAGTGCGGCGCTGAAGCACCTGAATGGTACGACGGATTTCATCATCACGCCCTATAACCGGGTCGAGTTTGCCCTGTTCTGCGCGCTCGGTAAGGTCAATGGTGAACTTTTCCAGTGCTTGGCGCATCTCCTCAGCATTCGGGTCATCGACCTTTTGGCCACCTCTGATCTTTTCGATCGCTTCAGTCACTTTTTGCTCGTTTAGACCGAGTTTTTTCAACAGGGCGCCTAGCGGGCCTTTATCTTCGAGTGCTGCTAGTAAAAAGATCTCTGACGAGATGTAACTGTCTTGGCGTTTTTGCGCAACCTTATCGCATAGGTTGAACATGTTGCCCATATTGCCGGACAACTGCACATCACCACCAATGCCGCTGACCTTGGGCAGCTTATCGAGTAGTTCGCTCAGTTTAGAGCGCAGGTGAGTGATGTCGACTCCAAGCATAGTCAACAATGGGCGGATAGGACTGCCATTCTGATCAAGCAAGGCCACCATCAAGTGTACCGGTTCGATATACTGGTGATCTCGACCTAGAGCCAGAGATTGGGCATCAGAAATAGCAACTTGAAATTTGCTCGTAAAACGATCTAGACGCATAACTGCCTCCATTTATTGATATAACCACAACCCGGTTAGCAGACCTGTGTGGTGTCATAAACGCTGCGCGCTAAGTGTCGCGCTTCATATATCAATAGATGGATATTTAGTGGGGATTTTTCAAGGGGAATTTTTAAAGCGAGGCTTTCAAGGTAAGAGTGATAGTTGGTAAGGCGCGGCGCTAGGGGCGCTACGCCTCAATCCAGATACAGGTCACTTGCCTTCCGGTAACGCCATCACGACGATATGAAAACAGCGATTCTTTTTCTGCGTGGGTGCACAACTCACTACGGTACACCTCATCAACACCAAACCGGTTGAGCACTATTGTCGCTAGTAGGTGCATGTTGGCAAAATACTTACCACTCTCAACTGAGCTCGGTTTGAATGCCGCTTGCGCTTGACTATTTTGCCCAACAAAGGCATCAAACACATCTTGGCCAACCTCAAAGGCGTCAGGGCCAATCGCTGGCCCCAACCAAGCGATAATATCGCTTGGAGATTCAACCGCAAACTTAGCTAAGGCGTTGTCGACAATCCCATTGGCCAAACCACGCCAACCGGCATGCACCGCCGCTACCTGCGTCCCCGCTTTATCGGTGAGTAGGACAGGAAGGCAATCCGCCGTCATCGCCGCGCATACCACGCCTTGCACGTTGGTGAAGGTGGCATCCGCATCAATCACCTCGGCAGTGGGCTGCACCAGCTCATGAACATAGTTGGAGTGAGTCTGATTTAGCCATACTGGATTCGAAGGCATCTGGGCCGCGAACACCAAGCGCTGCCGATTGAGTTCCACTGTACTGTTGATGTCCCCAACGTGCATGCCGACATTGAGTGAATCGTATGGGGCAAGCGAGGCCCCGCCTTTTCTTAGCGAAGATATCGCCTTGATATTCGCTGGCGCAGGCCAGTTAGGGACAATTATCATAATTAGAACTCGTCTGCTAGACCGTGGATCTGTGTGTCTTCACGCAGCGCTTCCGTAATGGCTACCATGTCATCTGGGATTGGGGCGTGGAACTCAACCTCTTCACGGGTCACTGGGTGCTCAAACTTGAGCATTGCCGCATGCAGCGCCTGACGGTCAAACTGGCGAATATGCTCAGTCAGCTCCTCAGAGGCACCATTAGGAATACGTGCGCGACCACCGTATGCCGTATCACCTAACAGTGGGTGCTGAAGGTACGACATATGCACACGGATCTGGTGAGTACGGCCTGTCTCTAGGCGCAGACGAATGCGCGTGTGCTCACGGAAATGCTCCGCAACGCGGTAATGGGTTACCGCAGGCTTACCCATTGGACTGACAGCCATCAAGGTACGCTTGGTTGAGTGACGACCAATTGGCTGCTCAACGCGGCCACCAGCGGTCATACGACCAATCGCAATCGCCTCATATTCACGGGTGATGTTGCGTTTTTGCAGTGCGCGAACCAGGCGTGTTTGTGCCGGAACGGTTTTCGCTACCACCATCAAACCTGTGGTGTCTTTATCCAGACGGTGAACAATCCCGGCACGTGGCACTTCTGCCACCTGTGGGCAGTGGTGCAGCAATGCGTTGAGTACGGTGCCATCGGGTGTACCCGCGCCTGGGTGAACAACAAAATCACGAGGTTTGTTGATTACCAAGATATCATCGTCTTCGTAGACAATGTCCAACGGAATGTCTTGTGCTTCCCAGCGCTCTTCGTCCTCAAGCTCTGCTTGCAGCACGATTACCTCGCCACCCATCACCTTGGTGCGCGGCTTAGTGACAACTTGACCATCCACTGATACCTTGCCTGACAATAGCCACTCCTTGAGTCGCGAGCGGGAGAAATCAGAGAACAATTCAGCGATTGCCTGATCCAGACGCTGACCTAGTTGGCTATCTTGTACGGTTTGTGTTAACTCAATCTGTTGTGCCATATCGAACTTTTTTAAAAACTGTGAGACTAATGACCACTACTGTGGAAGAATAGGCGCTATTGTATCTGTTACAGTGTAGAAAGTAACGGAAGCGCAGAAAATATTTAATTATGGATTGAACACCTGACATGAAATACCGCACTTTATCAGGCCTACTCGCAACTGCACTTCTTTTCGGCTGTTCGAGCACCGAAGAAATTGTCCCTGACGTACCACCTTCAGAGCTTTACGCTGAGGCGCAAACTGCCTTGCAGGGCGGCAATTGGATAACGGCTATTGAACAACTTGAGGCTCTGGACTCTCGCTACCCATTTGGCGCTTACTCTGAGCAGGTACAATTAGATCTGATCTATGCCTACTACAAGAACGATGACCTGCCACTTGGCCTCGCCACGATTGAGCGTTTTATGCGCCTTAATCCAACCCATGAAAAAATCGATTGGGTGTTGTACATGCGTGGCTTGACGCATATGGCGCAAGACCGCAACTTTATGCACGACATCTTTAATGTCGATCGTAGCGATCGTGACCCTGAGCCGGTTAAGGCTGCTTTCGCTGATTTCAAGCGACTGCTAGAGCGTTACCCGAACAGCCAGTATGGCAATGATGCACGTCAACGTATGTTGGCCCTAACCAATCGCCTAGCCGAGTACGATCTGGCGACCGCTGACTTTTATCTGCGTCGTGAGGCCTGGATTGCGGCCATCAATCGTGCCCAAGAGCTACAGCGTACCTACCCGGACACGAAAGCGGCTCGCAAATCTTTACGCATTCAACTTCAAGCTTACGAACAGCTTGGCCTGCAAGAGCCTGCGCAGCGTACCCGAGAATTAATCGAACTCAATCCGCTGTAATCTCGCTATTTTCCCTTTGAGCGGCTACCTTTTAGGTAGCCGTTTTTATTTGCTCCCCTGCTCGCTGATACGCCACTTTGCTACTAACCCCGAACAAACTTCTCTTTAGTGCGTGAGGTTTACTATGCAGTTATTCCGCTACCTGATGGTGTTATGCACCTGCCTTTCCCTCAATGCCTGGGGGCTGGCACTTGCCCCCCTACAAAAAGACCCTTATCTAGGAGACATGGATACTTTCATCGAAAAAGGGGTAGTGCGGGTATTGGTCTCAGCTGACCTTGGTTTTTACTACGTAGAATCTGGGCGACCGAAAGGCATCGTCGCCGAGTTGCTTTACAACTATGAGCAACAGCTAAAAAAACGCTCTGCCTATCTCAAGATTCAGGTGATTCCTGTCGCGCGTGATGACCTTATTCCGTCACTTACCAAGGGCTACGGTGATTTGGCGGTCGCTAACCTTACGATTACCCCTAAACGCTCCCTACAGGTTGATTTTAGCGACCCTCTAACCAATACGGTACGCGAACTTTTTATCACCGATAAGGCGCACTCCCCCATCACCAGCATCGAACAGTTGAGTGGTGAAGAGGTTTGGGTTCGTAGTAGCTCGAGCTATTTTGAGAGCCTGCAAAAGATCAATGCAGAGCTGCATGAGAGAGATCTTCCACCTATGTTGATCGAGTTTGTCGAGGAGACACTGCAAGACTATGAATTGTTGGAAATGATCAACCAAGGCCATATCAGTAAAACCGTGCTTGATGGCCATAAAGCCAAGCTTTGGCTCGATGTCGTCGACAACATCCAGATCCACGATACGCTCCCTCTGCGTGAAAATGGTCAGATAGCCTGGGCCATGCGTAAGCAGTCTCCACAGCTCAAGTCTTCGGTGAACAAGTTCATCAAAACCGCTAAGGCCGGTACCCTGCTTGGCAACGTGCTTTACGGCAAGTACATCCAAAACACTAGCTGGTTAAAGCAGATCCTCAACCCAACTAAGATCGAGCGCCTGGAATCCCTCTCGGGTATTTTCGAGACCTACTCAGAGCGCTATGGCTTTGACTCTCTAATGATCTCCGCGCAGAGCTTTCAAGAGTCTGGGCTTGATCAGAGTAAAGTCTCTCGGGCTGGCGCCGTTGGGATCATGCAGATCCTCCCCAGCACAGCCAAAGACCCGAATGTCAATATTCCCAATATTTATGAAGTGGAAAACAACATTCATGCCGGAGTAAAGTACATGCGCTTTATCAAAGACCGCTACTTTGATGACGACAGCATCACCGCGGACAATCAGGTCTACTTTGCACTCGCCGCCTATAACGCCGGACCTGGCAATATTCGCCGCATGCGTCGCCTTGCAGAGAAAAACGGCTATGACCCTAACCAATGGTTTCACAATGTGGAGATAGTGACGCGACGAAACATCAGTCGCGAGCCTGTGGAGTATGTGGCAAATATCAATCGGTATTACGTGATTTATAAGCAGCTCGAAGAGATCTATGAGCATGAAGAGAGCAGCAATGCAGCCACATTGACAACAAAACCGAGACTATCAGAAAGAAACCAACGGGAAGATTAACGCACTAGAGGAGAGACAATGATACTCGTCACACTTTTTGGTTGAGCAAAAAACCGACACCAACCAAGCTTAGGTTGTACAAAGCCCCTAAAAAACCGGGGATTTTTAGTAACGACTCTTACCAATCTAACCACTCAACGAGCTAACTCAAGTTTTTATGCCAATCTTTTTGCCAGTCTTTGTCAGCGATCACATTTGTGTTTGTCATCAAAATTACACCTCACAAGGGTGATCAGCATCACGTTATTTCACCACTAGAAACGTAATCTGGAGTTAACCCATGAGGGATGACACAGAGGAAACACACATATGAAAATAAACATGACTGGCAAGAACATCGAACTAACCTCTGCTATCCGCGCTCATATTGAGAGTAAATTCAAAAAGCTAGAAAAGTGGCAAGTTGACATTATTAGCTGCCAAGCTAGCATCAGTGAGGAACCAAACAAACAGAAAAAAATCGAAGCGATCATCACTGTACCAAAGGGCCAACTCATCGCTTCGGCAAGTGGAGAAGACCTCTACGCAGCAATTAATGAAGCTGAACAAAAACTCGAGCGCCAACTTAACAAACTGAGACACAAACCAGCAGCGCGCCGAGCTGAGAAACCTGAACTTGAGCCAATTGAAGAATAACCCACAACGAAAGTGAGATTAGCGCCCGCAAGGGCGCTTTTTTTTTGCTTGACGCTCATTGGGCGCTTGCTTATTGTAGAGGCAGATAGATTAAATTTTAGATACTTATGCAGACTTCACGATTTTTCTTTGGCCTCTTTTTTATCCGGTAATCCCTGGAGGCTAAGTGGTTCGTGTCGCAACATCAGATGAACAAAAGCCTCCCCCCAGGGAGGCTTTTTCGTAAGGACATCAATATGAGTGAAACCCAGTATTCGTTGGATAAAATCCGCCTGCGCCTCAATGAACTCGACGATCAGTTGCTTAAACTGCTCTCCGAGCGACGCCAAATGAGCATCGAGGTCGCAAAATCTAAGGTACAGACCTCTAAGCCAGTACGCGACGCGAGCCGCGAGCAAGAGTTGTTGGTTAAACTGATCAACAATGGCAAGTCTAAGTACCAGCTCGATGCTGAATACATCACTAAGTTGTTTCACACCATCATTGAAGACTCCGTCCTGCTCCAGCAAGCCTACCTGCAAGAGCTTGCCAATCCGGACCACCAAAAACCCCTCGCGCGTGTCGCCTTCCTTGGAGCCAAAGGCTCATATTCGCATCTGGCCAGCCGAGAGTTTTTCTCGAGAAAAAATATGGAGCTGGTTGAGCTCAACTGCGATGTGTTCAAAGAAGTTGCCAAAACTGTTGAGAGCGGTCACGCTGACTACGGGGTTTTGCCAATCGAAAACACCAGCTCTGGCTCAATCAACGAGGTCTATGATCTGCTACAGCACACGACCCTTTACATTGTTGGTGAGCTGACTTTGCCCATCGAGCACTGCCTCGTCGGTGTCAGCGATGTCCGTCTTGAGGAAATCACCACCCTGTACTCGCACCCACAGCCTCATCAGCAGTGCAGTGAGTTCCTGAGCCGCCTGAAGAACGTCAAGCTGAAAACCTGTGCCAGCACCGCGGATGCAATGAAAAAGGTTCAAGAGTTGAACCAGCCTGAAATTGCAGCTATCGGCAATGCTTCAAGCGGTAAACTGTATGGGTTGCAGCCTCTACAAGGCAATATCTCAAACCAAACTGAAAACCATACTCGTTTTATCGTGGTAGCGCGCAAACCGGTTGATGTTTCACCGCAGATCCCGGCCAAAAGCACCTTGATAATGTCGACATCACAGCAAGCTGGCTCTCTCGTTCAAACTCTGCTCGTGCTGCAGCGCTTTGGTATCAATATGACTAAGCTAGAGTCACGCCCAATTATGGGCAATCCGTGGGAGGAGATGTTCTACGTCGACCTCGAGGCACATCTGGACTCAGAGGACATGCAGCAAGCCCTTGAGCAGCTGACCAAGATTACCAAACACCTGAAAGTGCTTGGCTGTTACCCGAGTGAGAATGTAAAACCCACTCAGGTTAAATTGATATAATCGCTTTCCCCCGCAACCACCAAGGGCTTGTCGGGGGCTTTATCCAATGAAACTAAGGTCAACTACCAGCCCATGAAAACCGTCGTTATCGCCTCACTTAACCCCGCTAAAATCGATGCTGTAAAAGCTGCATTTAGTGCTGTATTCCCTGAGCAGAATTTTGATTATCAAGGGGTAAGTGTAGCCAGTGAGGTCGCGGATCAACCAATGTCGAATGCCGAGACCAAGCAAGGCGCACTTAACCGTGTGAGTAATGCTCGCCAGGCAGCAACAGATGGTGACTTTTATGTCGGCCTTGAGGCCGGAATTGAGGAGAGTTCCACCTTTGCCTGGATGATCATCGAGTCGGGAAACCTGCGCGGCGAGTCTCGCTCATCAAGCCTGCAACTGCCACCAGTTGTAATGAACAAAATCCGCCAAGGTAAAGAACTTGGTGATGTGATGGATGAAGTGTTCTCAACCGAGAATATCAAACAAAAAGGTGGGGCGATTGGTTTGCTAACGAACCACCTGCTCACTCGCAGCAGTGTTTACCAGCAGGCGCTTATTCTCGCGCTGATCCCATTTTCAAACCCCGACCACTTTTGATTTAGTCTGCGCGTGAGCGGTCTTTAAGGACTAGCTGCTCAATGATCGCTTTTTGCTCGCTTGTTTTTGATTTCAACTCTGCCGAGCCGCGCGTAATGGTCGCAACCCCCACGCCAAGTAGCTGACTAATTTGGCGCTGGGAAAGATCCCCCTTGAGTAGCTCACACACAATGTTCACCCGTGTCTGTATCGCCTCACGCTCATCGGGTGTCATCAACATCGTCAGCAGTAGCTCATGTTGACCCTGCTCAACCGATTCCTTGATCAGCGCGCTTATCTCTGCCCAATGATTATATTCTGGTTTTGATGACATGTGAGCGACCCTTAAACATACAACGAAACCCCAATATTACCGCCAGTGATGACAAAATCCTATCCCCTCCCTGAGGTTAATAGCGTTGAAGCAATTCCTGCTCGGTAAGAAACTGCGCCGGGAGTTCTAGGTTATCTCGATAGTAGGTTTCAAACATCAGGATATTCTGCACATAGTTGCGAGTCTCATAAAATGGGATCGCTTCGATAAAGGCAAAAACATCCAGTTGCGCATCGCTGCGCTCTCGCCACTGCCTAACACGGCCAGGGCCGGCATTATATGCAGCCAAAGCAAAAATCCGATTGTCATCATAACGATTCATCAAGCTCTTCAGGTACTGACTGCCAATCTCGATGTTCTTTTCCACCTGATATAATTGCTGACTACCGGAGTAACTAAGTCCAAATTTCCTCGCCGTGTCTTTTGCCGTAGCTGGCATGATCTGCATGATCCCTCTTGCTCCAACCGGTGAGCGCGCCTCAACATCAAGCGCACTCTCTTGCCGTGCCAACGAGAGCAGTGTGGTGAGGTTGAGGTCGTGACGCTTGGCGTAAAACTCAAACCACCAGCGGTGAGCAATCGGAAAGCGCAGCTCGATGTTATCCCACATCTGTGCCTCAATGGTGGCTGTGACAGTCAGGTTATACCAACGCTTGCTTGCGGCAAAACTGGCGAGCAGCTGTTTGTCTCCTTGCTCAACACGACTGAGCAAAAAGCGCCACTCGCTCTTCGCGGTGGTGATTTTGTCCCGTCGTATCAGCTCTTCTATCCGAGCGAGGCTTGATTGGTAAGCCGCCACCTGGCTTTGCTCAAAAGGCTGGCTGCTGGTGGGGTACTGATAGTCCTGCTCTAAAGCCGTCGCTGCTGCAACGCTGTAAAAATTACGCTCCCCAACCAGGCTTTGCAGTTGCAACTCACCACGCTCGGTATTGTCCAGCGCAAGATCCGCCCTCGCCTGCCAATAACTCCAGCGCTGGGATTGCAGCGCATCTGAACTAAGTAAGCTTAGCCACATCTCGACGCCCGCCCAATCCGCTTGTCCGATCGCCAATCGCACACGGCGCTCGATTAAGCTCTGATCACGGGTTCGCTCGATGACTGCATCGCGCCACGAGATTAAGCGCTGGCTGTCTGTGGTCATCAGTCGCCTTGCGGTATAGTCCGCGACTGACTGTAACTGCTCGGGCGTCAAAAAGTTGGGCTTTATCTGTTCTTGAGCCTTGATGGATTGCTCGGTATCACTACGAGCCAGTTTTTTCAAAGCCAACTCAACCAGCTTCTGGTTATAAGCATTTACTGACTGCTGACTTGTAAAGGTGACAACGGTATTTGGCTTGCGATTGAGCGCCAACACTTGCTCCGCCGTGCTCTGTGCTTGCTCAGATTTAGCCTGACGACTAAGGTAACTCATCAAACTGCTGTTACGCTGTTCAAACGCCAATAGCATTCGCTCGAGAATATCTTGATCGGTTTTGTGACCCGCTTTCGACCAAGCCCTAAAAAGTGGGTCACACGCATCACTGACGCTGCGGCCACTTTGCCATAGGGTTTTCGCACCTGCATAAGCAGCATCGGTATCCCCAGTCTCAAGCTTGGCGACATAGTACTGGCATCGATAACGCTCATCATTTGGCAGATTGGGCTGAAAGACCAGCCAATCACTCCAGCGACGTTTAGCCGCGAGGCCATCGAGATAGATCGCACGAATCGAGCGAGAAAAAGGCAAGGTGTTGTGGTCAGCGATAAACTGCTCAACCTCAGCGGGGCTGCGCTCAGCTAGATCAATCAAGAACACACGGTAGTCTAAATAAGGGGTAAGTGGGTATTGGGTGATTTGCGAGCGCAGAGCAGAAAAGCGCTCAATTTGACGCATCTCGACCAGTGCCTTGGCATCATCATACATCTTACGCTGCTCTTCAAGCGTGGCTCCCTTGGCCTTTGATAGCCAACTGCTACCAAGAGCCAACACCGCCGCGGCCGCACAGCATGCGGTTGCAATTTTCAACATCGAGTGTCCTTTTGATCAATACATCTTCGCCCAGCCACGCTTGTCCCTGCGCCGCTGTATGGCTGTTTATCAATTAAGTCTAGGATAAGCTCACCGTATACCCAAGTGACCCCAAGGTGCAGACTTCAGAACCAACATACTCGCACATATCAAGAACAATCACTGCAGACACGGCCCTTCTTTTACAGTCATTTGACGCGGCCCCGACCTGGAATTTGATTCTCTCAGGGCAAGTTTGCTCAGTTCGCGGAAACCGCTGCTTGAGGTTACTTGGCGACACGAGAATTTGGATTGTTTAAATTCCAAGGTTGGTAACATCTTGTAGGGAATTGGTATAAAATAGAGGATTGGATTTGCAATTATATTTTTAGGAACGATCGGCAATGGCTGAATACGTATATACCATGTCGCGGGTGAGCAAAATCGTGCCACCAAAGCGTCAAATTCTTAAAGACATTTCTCTAAGCTTCTTCCCAGGTGCAAAGATTGGTGTTCTCGGCCTAAATGGTGCGGGTAAATCGACCCTGCTGCGTATCATGGCTGGAATTGATACAGATATCGATGGTGAAGCGCGCCCACAACCGGGCCTGAACGTGGGTTACCTACCTCAGGAGCCAGTGCTGGATGAGTCGAAGACGGTCCGTGAAATCGTTGAAGAAGCGGTGTCTGATGTTGCTGGTGCGATGAAACGTCTTGATGAGGTATATGCCGCTTATGCAGAGCCGGATGCCGACTTTGATGCCCTAGCGAAAGAGCAAGGTGAGCTAGAAGCGCTGATCCAGGCAAAAGATGGCCATAACCTAGAGAACTCACTTGAGCGTGCCGCTGATGCGCTGCGTTTACCAGAGTGGGATGCGAAGATTGAACACCTTTCTGGTGGTGAGCGTCGCCGCGTCGCTATCTGTCGCCTTCTGCTTGAGAAGCCAGACATGCTGCTACTCGATGAGCCAACCAACCACTTGGATGCTGAATCAGTTGCATGGCTAGAGCGCTTCTTGGTTGATTACACGGGTACCGTTGTTGCGATTACCCACGACCGCTACTTCCTCGATAATGCAGCAGGCTGGATCCTAGAGCTTGACCGCGGTGAGGGTATCCCATGGGAAGGTAACTACACCTCTTGGCTTGAGCAAAAAGATGCGCGTCTACAACAAGAAGCCTCACAAGAGAAAGCTCGCCAAAAAACCATTGAGAAAGAGCTGGAATGGGTTCGTCAAAACCCGAAAGGTCGCCAAGCGAAATCTAAGGCGCGTATGGCACGCTTTGAAGAGCTACAAAGCGGCGATCACCAGAAGCGTAATGAAACCAACGAACTGTTTATCCCACCAGGTGAGCGTCTAGGTGACAAGGTTATCGACGTGCAGAATCTGACCAAGTCCTTTGACGGTCGTGTTCTGATTGATGATCTCTCATTCAGCATGCCAAAAGGCGCTATCGTCGGTATCATTGGTGCCAACGGTGCAGGTAAGTCGACCCTATTCAAGATGCTTAGCGGCACTGAGCAACCAGACTCAGGTACCATCGAGATGGGTGACACAGTGAAACTGGCATCGGTGGATCAGTTCCGTGACAGCATGGACGACAGCAAAACAGTATTCCAAGAGATCTCTGAAGGCGCTGATATCATCAAGATCAATAACTTTGAGATCCCAGCGCGTGCTTACTGCTCACGCTTTAACTTCAAAGGCTCAGATCAGCAGAAGATCATTGGTGAGCTATCTGGCGGTGAGCGCAACCGTGTTCACTTGGCGAAACTGCTTAAAGCCGGTGGTAACGTACTGCTACTCGATGAGCCAACCAACGACCTTGATGTAGAGACCCTACGTGCACTGGAAGAAGCGCTGCTTGAGTTCCCTGGCTGTGCCATGGTTATCTCGCACGACCGCTGGTTCCTAGACCGCATCGCAACCCACATCATCGACTACCGTGATGAGGGTCAGGTTAACTTCTACGAAGGTAACTACACCGAGTACATGGAGTGGTTGAAGAAGACCCTTGGTCCTGAGGCAGCAGAGCCACACCGCATTAAATACAAACGTATTGCTAAGTAACATTTACGCTTTAATTTTTTAGACAAAGCCGCTAGAGATAGCGGCTTTTGTGATCTTGATTCATAAAAACCACACACATCACGTGCTAAATTGATAGCTTTGTTCCAGTTATGGACTAGGGACCTTGACCAAACCTAACCTATCGCGAGTGCAGCGGCGGTTTTGGTAAGCGAGGCTTAACACTCCGCCCCAGAATAATAAGACAACGAGCTTATGCGGTGTGGCTTGAGGAAGATCCTAGTTTTTTACCCCAAACCAAGAAGCTATGTCTAAAAAAATAACAATACAGGTTCCAGCGGCAGCGGGAGAGCAGCACTTTGCTCTATCTCGAGTCGCTCTCAGTGGTTTATTATTCGTCGGTACGGTGTGTATTGGTGCAACCGCTGCCTATATCCACTCAAGCCAAACTCAGATCCAACAACTTCATCAAGCACTTTCAGCCTCGCAACAAGAGTCGATGCACTCGCGTCAACAACATCGGACACTGCTAAAGACTCAGCATGACTTAGAGATGTTGCTCGCTGAGCAAGAAGATGAAGTGCACCAACTCAATCAAGATCTCGCCAGTAAGCAACAAGAGATAAAGATTCTCGGTCAACGGGTTTATGACGTTGAGCATGTGCTTGGGTTAACAGATGAAACTGACCCGACGTATCAAGATCAGCTTGAGCAGCGCATCGATGCTGCCGCGCTCAACTCCGCAGTGAGAGCGACGCTGTTGCGCCTATTGCCCAATGACACACCCGTCAATTTCGGCCGAGTATCGTCCTCATTTGGCCGTCGCACCAACCCAATTACTGGCAAGGTTCATACCCATACCGGTATCGACCTCACCTGTCAGGTGGGTGAGCCTATCTATGCACCCGCCGATGGCGTGATCGAAACCGTGCGTCCAAGTGACAGTGGCTTTGGCAACTTCTTAACCGTGCGCCACGCCTATGGCTTTATGACGTCCTATGCACACCTACACCAGTTTAAGGCGCGCAGCGGTGCCTTTGTTGCCAAGGGCGATCAAATCGCCACTTGTGGCAACTCAGGCAACTCCACTGGGCCACACCTGCACTACGAAATCCGCTTTTTAGGTCGAGCCCTCAACCCGCAATACAGCATCGATTGGTCACCGGATAACTTTGATTATCTGTTTGAGAAAGAAAAGCGAGTCAACTGGCAACCCCTGCTGGAGCTCGTCGACAACTCAGTCAGAATGCAGGTCAACCTCACCAATGCTCCTTCTAGCAGTCCATCACTAAAGACGGCTAGCCATGAGGCGGATATTGACAGAGAGCTAAGCACCCAATAAATCGCACTCGCGCAAAAACACAAAAGGCGACCCTATGGTCGCCTTTCTTTCCCTGTGGGTTCGCTGTGGGTAAACAACTAGCCTCGATGAATACTGTCGTTTGCCTGCTTGAGTAGGTGCTGGCTTTCAGACATAAACTGCTGTGAGTAATCACCAAACCAGTCACTAACCTGCTCAAAGCTATCTACAAAATGACGTTTGTCTTTACCATCAAGCAGCGCCAGTGCCTCACCAAAGCAATGGTGGAAACGCTTAATCATATCGATGTTCTCTTGCGAGGAGAGAATAATGTCACCGTAAAGATTCGGGTCTTGCGCAAACAGACGCCCAACCATTGCCAGCTCCAAGCGATAAATTGGTGAGCTAAGCTGAAGCAACTTATCGATATTAGGGTTCTCACGACTCAGGTGTAGACCATAGGCAAACGAGGTAAAGTGGCGTAGCGCTTGGATTAACGTCATACCGTGATCGTGCTCCTGAGCATCGACCGAGCACAAGCTTGCTCCCCAGATAGAAAACTGCTCTAAGAGCCATTGGTAATGCTCAGGCATACGTCCATCACAGTAGACTATTACCTGCTTGGCTAGGCTGGCCACATCCGGTCCAAACATCGGGTGTAAGCCCACCACTGGGCCTGAGTGAACCTGTTTCATCGCCTCAAGAGGCTGTGATTTAATCGAAGTCAGGTCGCACAAGATACAATCTGGCGGCAGATTTCCAAGCCGTTCAATCACGCCCTTGGTTAAGTGAATCGGCACTGTTACAACCACTAATCCCGCATCAGTCAGCAATTCATCCGCGCGATGCCAATCTTGGCTGCCCAACACCTTCACCTGGTAGCCAGATAGAGTGAACATGCGTGCAAACAGGCCACCGAGCTGGCCACGACCGCCGATGATAACAACCGAACGCAGCTCAGGGTTGAGACATTTAAACCCAGAGTCTTTCTCACTCGCATAGGACTCACGCATGGTGCGACGCAGAATATCCTCGATCAATTGAGGCGGTACGCCCTTCTTCTCTGCCTCTTCGCGTCGGGAGGCCAGCATCGCGGCTTCTCGGTCTGGGGCATAGATAGGCAGGCCATGTTCACTTTTGACCTCGCCGACCTTCTCCACTAGCGCAAGGCGCTGGGCAAGAAGGTCTAAGATTTGCTTGTCGACTGCGTCAATTTGATCGCGTAATCCGTTCAGTTCAACTGCCATGGTGTTCCTTGTTCATTACTCGTTGTTTGGCAAGCGGTTTTCTAGGAAAGGTACCAGCTCTTTGTGTGCGTGACGTAATAGTGCCTCAGTCGAGTCCCAATTGATACACGCATCGGTGATCGAGACGCCATATTTCATTTCGCTAAATGGCAGATCGGATGACTGGTTCCCCTCATTGATATGACTCTCAATCATCACACCGATAATCGATTTGTTGCCTTCACGGATCTGATGGATAACATCCTCAGCGACCAGTGGCTGGCGACGGTAGTCTTTGCGCGAGTTCGCATGGCTACAGTCCACCATCAAGGATGCATCCAGCCCCACACCGGCCATCTCTTGCTCACACTCAGCCACCGATACCGAATCGTAGTTGGTTTGCTTTCCGCCACGTAGGATAACATGACCATTTGGGTTACCTTGCGTAGTCAGCAGTGCCACCTGTCCTTCGCGGTTGATCCCCATAAAGCGATGGCTTGATGAGGCTGCCTGCATTGCATTGATTGCCGTTGCTAGGCTGCCGTCGGTGCCATTTTTGAAACCAATCGGCATTGAAAGGCCGCTAGCCATCTCACGGTGAGTCTGTGACTCAGTGGTACGAGCACCAATCGCTGCCCAGCTAAAGGTATCGGCCAAGTATTGAGGACTGATTGGATCAAGGGCTTCTGTGGCGAGTGGAATTTCCATCTCAGCCAATTCGACCAGTAGTTGGCGTCCAACATGCAGGCCATGCTCGATATCAAATGTACCATCAAGATGTGGGTCATTAATCAAGCCTTTCCAACCGACTGTGGTGCGCGGCTTTTCGAAGTACACGCGCATGACTAGGTAGAGTTGGTCACTGAGCTGCTCAGAGAGTGCTTTCAAACGCTTGGCATAGTCTTTGGCAGCATCGATATCGTGAATTGAACAAGGGCCACACACCACCAATAGGCGATGGTCCTTCTTCTGAATGATGTTGGCAATCGTCTCACGAGACTCTTGGATAAAGCGACGCGCCTTGTCTGATAGCGGTAATTTCGCCTTTAACTCTTCTGGAGTGATCAGGACTTGCTCATCACTGATGTTAATATTGCTCAATTCACTTTTTTGCATAACCATACCTGTAAACTTAAAAGTACACCCAAACTCTTTCCATGCGGTGTAAATAACGAATTGGGTTTAACTTATCACTCCCAGCCAAGATTACAAGCGTAAATAATATAAAACATTATGTAAAAAATAATTTACATCCATATCCAGCTCACGTTGTTAACCATATTTCCTGCTTCACAAACAAAATAGCATTAAGCTAGGCCTGTTTTAGGGTTTGCGTGGAACGTTTATGGAACTGATACTCTCGTTATTACAGCAAATGTGCGTCTATCTTGTGCTTGCCTATATGCTAAGCAAGACACCGATCATTACGCCACTACTTTGCGTGTCGACGCGCTTATCTCATCGCGCCAGCGTTTACTTGGTCTTCTCCTCATTTTGCATTCTTGGCACCTATTTTGGGCTACAGATCAACGACGCCATCGCTAATACACGAGCAATTGGCGCGGTCATGGGGGGGCTATTTGGTGGCCCTGTGGTGGGCTTTCTTGTCGGCCTTACGGGTGGACTGCATCGGTACACACTCGGCGGATTTACCGACCTTGCCTGTGCGATCTCCACCACCGTAGAAGGCCTGATTGGCGGGCTTGTCCATCTCTATTTGGTTAGAAAAAACTGGGCCGAGGAAATTTTCAACCCTTTGATGGTGCTGTGCGTCACCTTGATTGCAGAGATCAGTCAGATGTTGATCATCCTTGCGGTCGCTGAACCCTTTGATAAAGCCTACGCCTTGGTTTCGGAGATCGCCGCACCGATGATCATTGCCAACTCAGTGGGCGCAGCATTATTTATTAGTATCTTGCACGATAGAAAAACCATTTTCGAAGAGTATTCTGCGATGTTCTCACGCCGGGCACTACGCATAGCTGAGCGCTCTGTCGGCGTTATCGCTTCAGGGTTTGAGACTGACAATGCCCGCCGCATCGCCAATATCGTCTATGAAGAGACCAGTGTCGGGGCGGTATCGATCACGGATAACAACCAAATTTTAGCCTTCGTTGGCATTGGTAACGACCACCACTTACCAGGCACCCCCATCTCTTCACCGAGCACACTCGAGGCAATACGAGACGACCGAATTATCTACCTCAATGGTGATGACAATCCTTACCAATGCTCAATATCAAAAAGTTGCAAGCTAGGTTCAGCCTTGATTATCCCACTCAAAGCAGGCGACCGAGTCGTGGGAACCATCAAGCTCTATGAGCCAAAGCGCAAGCTGTTTTCCAAGGTTAATATGTCGATGGCGCAAGGGATTGCTCAGCTACTCTCAAGCCAAATTCTTTATGGTGAGTATCAACAAAAGCAGCACCTGTTGTCTCAGGCTGAGATCAAACTGCTGCACGCCCAAATCAATCCCCACTTTCTGTTTAATGCCCTCAACACCATCAGTGCAGTGATCAGGAAAGACCCTAATATGGCCCGAAACCTGATCCAACACCTGAGTCAGTTTTTTCGTAGCAACCTAAAACAGAACATCGAATCTATCTCACTGCGCGAAGAGTTGGCGCACGTCAATGCTTACCTAACTATCGAACAAGCGCGCTTTGCTGATCGCCTGTCAGTAGACATCGCGATAGATCAGCAGTGGCTGGATTATAAACTGCCAAGCTTTACCCTTCAGCCTCTGGTTGAGAATGCCATCAAGCACGGCACCTCAAATCTGCTCGAGTCTGGCAAAATCCGTATCTATAGCGAGGCGGTCGAACAAGGGGTGCAAATCATAGTAGAGGACAATGCCGGTAGCTATCAGCCACCAGAGCATCACCATCAAGGGCTGGGCATGCAGATTGTCGATAAACGTCTCATTAATCAATTTGGCCCTGCGGCAAAATTAACTATCGATGTCGATACCCATCACTACACCCGAATGCAATTTATCATCCCTTGCACCACCATCCACTGAGGAGCTTTATGTTATCTGCCCTAGTCATTGATGATGAAATCCATGCCCGTGAGGAGCTCAGGGAGCTGCTTGAAGAGTCAAAACAGATCAAGGTTATTGCCGATGCCAATAACGCGATTGAGGGATTAAAAAAGATCCACCAGCTAAAACCTGACGTGGTCTTTCTCGATATTCAGATGCCGCAGATCACGGGGATCGAGCTGCTAGGTATGCTCGACCCTGAAACCATGCCCAACGTCGTGTTTGTCACCGCCTACGATCAGTTTGCCATTCAAGCCTTTGAGGAAAATGCCTTCGACTACCTGTTAAAACCTGTTGACCCACAGCGCTTAGCTAAAACCCTGTGCCGCCTTGGCAAGCAACAAGCGCCGACCAACCCCATTACCAAGCTGGCACCCGAGCAACTGATCCACGTCCCTTGTGTCGGGCTGAACCGGATCATGATCATCCCCACTGATGAGGTTCAATTTGCTTGGAGCGATATCAGTGGAGTACAGGTGCAGACCCACCAGCAAACCGCGACGAGTCAGTTGACACTCAAGGTCTTGGAGGAAAAAAACCCACTGGTGCGTTGTCATCGCCAGTACTTAGTCAATATCAATTCGATCAAAGAGATCAAGCTTTTGGAGAATGGACTAGCAGAGATTATCACTACCAGCCAGCACCAAGTGCCCGTGAGCCGACGCTACCTTAAATCACTCAAAGAGCGCCTCGGTTTCCACTAGTTTGGCAAAATACGCAGCAAGGCATCTTGGGCTTGGCGCCACTCTTGAGTGCGCTTTAGCTCGGTCAGATCAAAACTGTTTTGCTTGAGCAGTCGCATTGCCTGCGGTGATTCTATTTGCGGTAAGCTGTCAATCGCCGCAACTTGGGCATCGCGCTGATTGCACATCAATAACATATCACAGCCCGCTTCAAGGGCTTGTTGCGCGCGCTGCGCTGGCGTGCCCATCACGCTGGCCCCCTCCATGGTCAGGTCATCCGAGAAGATAATGCCATTAAAGCCAAGCTGCTGACGCAACACCTGCTTAAGCCAAAACGCAGAGCCGCTAGCCGGCTGCGAATCGAAATGTGGATAGATGACATGCGCGGGCATCATAGCATCCAGCAAGCCCGCCTCTATTTGCGCTTTAAATATCGCCATATCACCGGCGAGAATATCTTCACGTGGATCAAGAGGCGTCTCAACGTGGGAGTCAGCAAGCACGCCGCCGTGACCAGGAAAATGCTTACCTGTGGTGGCCATACCAATATCTTTCATGCCGCGCATAAATGCACTGCTGTGACGCACAATCGTGTCGCTGTCCTCGCCAAAAGCACGATTACCAATCGCCTTGCTCTCGTGGCCTTTGTCTAACACTGGTGCAAAACTGAGATCAATGCCATGTGCCATCACCTCGGCCGCCATCATCCAGCCGCCAAGCTTGGCAAGCTGTTCACCATGGGGGTGCGTGGCATAGGCTTGCGCCGGTGGGATGGGAGTAAAGCCTTCACGAAAGCGCTGTACTCGCCCACCTTCTTGGTCAACCCCAATCAAGATCGGACGCTTAGCCGCCTCGCGCATAGTGCGGGTCAGCTCACTCAGTTGCGCGCTGTCGTGGTAGTTGCGTGAGAAGAGAATCACCCCACCCACGGTCGGGTGTTCAATGACTTCACGATCTTCTACTGTCAGCTCATAGCCATCCACGTCGATCCACAATGGTCCCATTTTTTATCTCCCAGTCGGCAATTTTTCTCTGCTCAGTGAGACTATTCAGTTTAGGAATGCTTTACAATGGGTTTTTGCTTTCAGGTGGGGAAACCTTGTATGCGTGAACTCTATATCGGTCTGATGTCCGGCACTAGCCTTGACGGTATCGATGCCGCGGTAGTCGCGATTGATGACACCAGTATTGAGCTTGTGGCAAGCCACGAACATCCGATCCCGAACTCGATTCGCCAACAAGTGCTCGCTATGTGTACCGGACAGCCAACCTCACTGCCTGCCGTCGGTTTACTCGACCACCAACTTGGTCACTTGTATGCCGATGCCGTCAACGCTTTACTCACGCGCAGCGGGCTATGCGCTGAACAAATCACCGCGATCGGCAACCATGGGCAAACCGTCTACCATCAGCCTAGTGGCGAATACCCGTTCACCATTCAGCTTGGTGATGCCAATCTGATTGCCGCGATCACGGGGATCGATACCATCGCTGACTTTCGCCGCCTCGATATGGCACTCGGTGGTCAGGGAGCGCCTCTGGTGCCTGCCTTTCATCAGTTTCTATTTGGCCAACAAGACTCGACCAACATCGTGCTTAATATTGGCGGCATAGCCAATCTTTCGGTCTTACCCGCCAAAGGTGAGGTGATTGGCTTTGATACCGGGCCAGGTAATATGCTTATGGATGCTTGGTGCGAAAAGCATACCGGCGCCCCTTTTGACCAAGATGCCGCATTGGCAAAGCAAGGCAACCTCATCCCACGCTTGCTGCGTCAGTTACTGTCAGATCCATACCTGAGCATGCCAGCACCGAAAAGCACCGGTCGTGAGCATTACAACCTTGCTTGGCTCGAGACGCAGCTTGAGCCTGGTGATAGCGCTGCCGATGTGCAGCGCACCTTGTGTGAATTTACCGCTCAATCGATTGCTTTGCATGTCAGTCCCTATCAGCAAGGCCGTCAATGCAGACTCACTTTATGCGGTGGTGGCGCGCGCAATCCGTTATTAGTCGAACGACTGGCGGCGCTTCTTCCAGATTGGCAGCTCAAACTGACCTCTGATTTGGGGGTGGACGCCGACTTTATGGAGGCAATGGCCTTTGCTTGGCTAGCGCGGCAAAAAGTGCATAATCTACCCAGTAATCTACCCGCGGTCACCGGCGCTCGATGCCCGGCTTCGCTCGGGGTGATCTATCCCGCTATTAAGGATTGTTATGAGTCATAATCCCCTACTCAATACCCTCGCTAACCTAGTCTCTGAGGGACGCAACCCCGACACCATGAACCTTGATACCTTGAGTAGTCTTGAGCTGGTCAAAGCGATTAATCATCAAGATAAGTTGGTCCCCATCGCCGTTGAACAGCAGTTACCACAAATTGCACAAGCCGTGGATGTGATCAGCAGTGCCTTTCAATCTGGTGGCCGATTATTGTATGTCGGTGCCGGCACGAGTGGACGCCTAGGGATCCTCGATGCCTCTGAGTGCCCACCTACTTTTGGCGTGGATGAATCCATGGTAGTGGGGCTAATTGCCGGTGGTCATGAGGCCATTTTTCGCGCTCAAGAAGGGGCTGAGGATTCGGCTCAACTCGGTCAACAGGACCTAGTAGATAACCAGCTCAGCGCTGTCGATGTGGTTGTCGGTATCGCTGCCAGTGGTCGTACCCCATACGTGATTGGCGCCCTGGAGTACGCAAACCAGGTTGGCGCTGCTACTGTTGCGTTATCCTGCAATCCCGCATCACCGATTGCCACCTGTGCTGATATCGCCATCTCCCCGGTCGTCGGCCCTGAGGCGCTGACAGGCTCAACCAGAATGAAGTCTGGTACTGCACAAAAATTGGTTTTGAATATGCTGACCACCGCGAGCATGGTCAAGATAGGCAAGAGTTATCAGAATCTCATGGTCGATGTTAAGGCCACCAATAAGAAACTCGAAGCAAGAGCAGTGCGCATTGTTATGCAGGCAACGGAGTGTGCTGAGAATGACGCGGTTGCTGCACTAGAGATGAGTCAATACGAGGTTAAGCTGGCTATCTTGATCCAACTGACCGGTATGGGCGTTGAAGAGGCGAGGCAACGCCTGAACGAGAGTAACGGTTTTTTACGCACTGCAATCACTCCCGCTGATGACTAGCTCAAATTGTGTCCAAGCAATCTCGTGATACCAAATCAGCGAGATTTGCTTGGATATAAGACTGGGAGCATACGCAGCTCCCAGTACTAGCCTTAGTCGTGATCTGCCCAGCCCCGCTTCCATTCCAGCAGGAATTTCTGGCTATCTTCTCGGCCTTCACACACGCCGTGGTAATAGACACCCGAGAATCCAATCATATACGCCATTTCAGGTTTACAAAACTCTTCGTTGCCCTCAGAGTAGCCACGCTCATAGTCGGCGCGGTTTGCCTCGCTACCCAACTCATCTGCGTGTCTTACCAAACGCGAGACTTGGCCTCGCACCGCTTCTTCATAGCCGACTTGATACCAATTTTTCTTTGCGTTGAGACCATCAGCACCTTCACTGCAGCCTGCGAGCAAGACTACCAAACCTAGTCCTAGTCGTTTCATCGAATTTGTTACTCCTTGTCTACCTAGTGTTATCGTTTTCACACTGCAGTCAAACCTATCACTCCCCTGTGGCAAAAACCACTCAATTAGACCAATTACCGCTTAATTTGAGCTATTGCCACTAAAAAGGGCATGCAACCACTGAGCGAAGCTGTAGGCGAATCCTTAAGCAAGAGACTTTAGTATGGAACCAGTAAATCAATAACCTAAAGAAAGGATATAAGCTATGATGTGGTTTCTGACCTGTGTCGCTCTGCTAATTGGTGGCTATTTCTTCTATGGTGCCTTTGTTGAAAAGATCTTTGGCATCAATCAAGCTCGTCAAACCCCTGCCCACACCAATGCTGATGGCGTCGATTACGTGCCGATGTCGACCGGTAAGGTGTACCTGGTTCAACTGCTCAACATCGCCGGCGTTGGTCCAATTTTTGGCCCAATAATGGGTGCCCTCTACGGCCCAGCAGCCATGCTATGGATCGTGATCGGCTGTATCTTTGCCGGTGCGGTGCACGACTACTTCTCTGGCATGCTCTCGGTGCGTAACGGTGGTGCTTCTGTACCTTCAATTACCGGCCGTTACCTAGGCAATAGCGCTAAACACTTTATGAACATCTTTGCTATTGTCCTATTACTCTTAGTTGGGGTGGTCTTCGTTTCCGCACCTGCTGGTATGCTGACAAACTTGATCAATGAACAGACTAGCCTAAGCGTATCGATGGGCACCATGGTGATGATCATCTTTGGTTACTACATCATCGCGACCATAGTCCCGGTTGATAAGATCATTGGTCGTTTCTATCCACTGTTTGGTGCACTCCTGATCTTCATGTCAGTGGGCCTTATCAGCGCGATTGCTTTCTCTAGCGAGCACACCGTGATGGGTGGCTTTGAGGTAAGTGATATGTTCACCAACATGAATCCAAACAATCTACCTATCTGGCCTGCGCTGTTCATTACCATTGCTTGTGGTGCGATCTCAGGCTTCCATGCTACCCAGTCACCTTTGATGGCACGTTGTATGGAGAATGAGAAGAACGGTCGCTTTGTCTTCTACGGAGCAATGATTGGCGAGGGTATTATCGCTCTGATCTGGTGTGCTATCGCCCTCTCGTTCTTTGGCTCGATTGAACTGCTAAGTGAAGCAGTAGCAAATGGTGGCCCAGGTAACGTGGTGTATGGTGCTTCATTTGGACTGCTGGGCGTTGTCGGCGGTATCATCGCTTTCCTTGGTGTGGTTATCCTGCCTATTACTTCTGGTGATACGGCATTCCGCTCAAGCCGCTTGATCCTTGCCGAGTACTTCAACCTTGAGCAGCGCTCAATGCGCAATCGCCTAATGATGGCCATCCCACTGTTTGTTATCGGCGCAATTCTTACTCAAGTCGACTTTGGGGTTATCTGGCGTTACTTCGGCTTTGCCAACCAAACCACGGCGGTAATGATGTTATGGACAGCCTCGGCTTACTTGCTGCGTCACAACAAGCTGCACTGGATCACCACGGTACCAGCGATGTTTATGACTACTGTGGTCGTGACCTTTATCCTCAACAACAGCACACTGGGCTTTGGCCTGCCTATGGTGGTATCGACCATTGCTGGCTGTCTGTTCACTCTCACGGTGACTTACACAGTGATCAAGCGCTCTAAGGGCAAAGGTGAGGATGATCTTGCTGATGATGAGCAAGCTAAACCTGTGACCAAAACCGCCTAAATTTAGGTAAGCTGGTGTAAAGGCTCCCACTGGGAGCCTTTTTGCTACCGGAGACACGCAACTCACATCAGCAACGGCTAGACTTAAGATAGATTTCACATCCATCACTATGGAGGGGGAACTATGTATAAAGTGCTGTTTGTCTGCAAACACAATGCGGGGCGCAGCGTGATCGCTGAATCAGTGAGTATCAAACACCTGCCACGACACCGCTTTGAGGTTGCCAGTGGCGGGTCACACCCGACTGGCAAAATCAATCCTATGGTCAAGGCCTATTTAGAGGATCACGATCTCCCCATCCCACACAACTATGCCCACTCTTGGGACGAGCGCTCAGGGTTTGCGCCTGACATCGTCGTCGTTTTATGCGATAGCCTGCACAATGAACCCGCACCGGTATGGTTAGCCGATGGCTTAAGGGTCAATTGGCAGGTTGACGCCTTTCCCTCAGGCTATGAGGCGAATAAGGGCAGTCTCTACCAACATGCGCATAAGGTGCATCAATCGCTCGAACGACGGATCTTGAGAATGGATGACCTACTTAGGGATGGAATGCCGAGTGCCTTAGTCAGTGAGAGGATGCTGGAATTAAGCGAGATGTGACTGGCATAAAAAAGGGCAGCCAGTGCTGCCCTCAGAGTTAGTCGACTTGCTTCACTTGCAACTCGCGCGGTACCTCGAAAAACATGTTTTCTTCTCGGCCTTGTATCTCTTCGACCTTATCAGCACCAAGCTCTTGAATGCGGTTGAGGATCTTATTAACCAGCTCTTCTGGTGCGGAGGCCCCCGCCGTCACACCGATCTTTTGCTTGCCATTGAACCAGGCTTCCTGGACGTCCTCTGGACAATCAGTCAGATAGCTCTCGGTGCCAAGCTTTTCGGCCAGCTCCTTAAGGCGTGTTGAGTTTGAGGAGTTTTTCGAGCCAACAACCACCAGCAGATCTACCTTAGCAGCGATGTCACGCACCGCGTCTTGACGGTTTTGAGTCGCGTAGCAGATATCGTCTTTGCGTGGCCCTTGGATCTCAGGGAAGACTCGACGCAGAGCTTCAATCACATCGGCTGTCTCATCAACCGAGAGAGTCGTTTGGCTGACGTAGTGCAGGTTTGACGCGTCCTTAACAACACCAAGCAAACGCTCTACATCATTTGGTTTTTCAACCAGATACATTCCGCCTGTCTCGCTGTAATACTGACCCATAGTGCCTTCAACCTCTGGGTGACCAGCGTGACCAATCAGTACCACTTCCATATTCTTGCGGCTGGCGCGAGCCACCTCCATATGAACCTTAGTCACCAATGGGCAGGTGGCATCGAACACGGTCAATGCACGTGATTTTGCCTCTTTGCGCACCGCTTGTGATACGCCATGAGCCGAGAAGATCACGATATTATCGTCTGGCACTTCGCTCAACTCTTCAACGAAAATAGCGCCGCGCTGCTTAAGGCCTTCCACCACAAAACGGTTATGCACCACCTCGTGGCGGACATAGATTGGCGGCTGATACATTTCCAAGGCACGCTCGACAATGCTAATCGCACGATCAACACCGGCACAAAAGCCACGTGGGTTAGCTAATAGGATTTTCATGTTATTGCTCACGGAGGTTCTCTTACTAATGCTTATTCTACTGACAAAATTTCCACTTCAAAAGTCACATCTTGCCCAGCCAGAGGATGATTAAAATCGACCGTCACTGAGTCCCCTGCTATCTCAGTGATAATACCCGGAATCTCTACGCCATCGGCACCAGAAAAGGCCATGATACTACCCACCTCAATATCCACGTCACCAACAAATTTGTTGCGATCCATATGATGGATATTGTCTGGGTTGGGCATGCCAAAGGCATCCTCAGCGATGAGCGAGATGCTTCTTTGCTCACCGGAACTTAGCCCTAGCAAGCAACGCTCAAAGTTATCACTTAAGCTACCATCGCCAATGATGCACTTGGCTGGCTTACCCATATTGTGGGTACTATCAGCGACCGAGCCATCGGCCATCTTGATGGTAAAGTGCAGGGTGACTGCTGAGTCTTTCTTTATGATTGTCACGGAGTACTTCCTTGTCTGTTCTCGTTATATAAAAAAGCGCCGACCGAATCAACGGACAGCGCCTGTGGTTATTCCATGCCTGCGTGATCAGCTCGTGCTCTTATTATTACGAAAGCTGTCGAGAATGATCATTGCTGCACCAATACAAATGGTCGAGTCAGCAAGGTTAAACGCTGGCCAGTGATAGCTACCGACATAAAAGTCCAGATAGTCGACCACAAATCCATGCACTATTCGATCAAACACGTTGCCGATCGCACCACCAATGATCAGTGCATAAGCAATGTTGTTCCATTTTTCTTTCGCTGGTAGCTTGCTCATCCAGTAGCCGAGCGTCGTGGTCACACCAATGGCAATCGCAGTAAAGAACCAGCGCTGCCAACCAGATTGATCGCTCAAGAAACTAAACGCTGCGCCATGGTTATGAACATACAACAGATTAAAGAACGGCAGAACCTCTATCCGGTTTGACCAGCCATAACCCATGTTTTCCATGACCACAAACTTGATAGCAATGTCTGCCACAAAAATCACTGCCGCTAGCCAAAGCCAGCGGATACCTGAATTTTTCAACGTTAGCGCTTGTTCACTCATTATTCTTCCTAAAAACAACCCCAGTAAAAACTGGGGCTGTTACTCCATTCTAACCTAGTCGATTAAGCGAACTTACGTGCTTCGCCTTCACCATCAACGTTCGATACACAGCGACCACAGATCTTCTCGTGACCCTCGATAGTACCTACGTCTGGTGTGTGGTGCCAACAACGGTCACACTTCTCGTTTTCAGTCGCTTTCACTTCAACAAACAGACCTTCAATATCCGTCTCTTGGGCAGCTTCCGTCTTCTCGCTCAATGGCTTCACTGTCGCAGCAGAAGTCAGAAGGACAAAACGTAGCTCGTCTTCAAGCTTGTTGATCTTCGCTGCAAGTGCATCATCAGCAAACAGGGTCACTTCCGCTTGTAGCGCACCACCAATGGTTTTCTCAGTACGCGCCGCTTCAAGCAGCTTGTTCACTGCGCCACGAACTGCTTGCACTTCAGACCAGAACTCGTTGCTTAGCTCTTCGCCTTCCGCTAGGCCAAATAGACCCTCAAACCACTCACCGGTAAACACGAAGGTATCGCGCTCGCCTGGCATCTGGTTCCAGATTTCATCCGCAGTGAACGACATGATTGGGGCCATCCAGCGCACTAGTGCTTCGACGATGTAGTACAGTGCGGTCTGACAGCTGCGCTGAGCGTGGCCGCCTTTCTTCGCTGTATACTGACGGTCTTTGATCACGTCTAGGTAGAACGAGCCCATTTCAATCGAGCAGAACTGCATCAGTCGCTGAGTTACCGCGTGAGTATTGTACTCGCCGTAAGCTTTGACGATCTCTTCTTGAGCAGCTAACGCGCGGCCTACAGCCCAGCGATCCAGTGCCACCATCTCTTCTGCAGGAACGATGTCTGTCTCAGGGTTAAAGCCATTTAGGTTGGCTAGGAAGAAGCGCGCCGTGTTACGGATACGACGGTAAGCATCTGCCGAGCGCTTTAGGATCTCATCCGATACTGCAACTTCGCCGGTGTAGTCAGTTGACGCCACCCATAGGCGCAGAATGTCGGCACCTAGCTTGTTAGTCACATCTTTTGGCGCCACAACGTTACCGATTGATTTCGACATCTTGCGGCCTTGGCCATCAACAACGAAACCGTGGGTTAGCACTTGCTTGTATGGCGCTTCGTCTTTCATCGCAATCGATGAGATCAGAGAAGACTGGAACCAGCCGCGGTGTTGGTCAGAACCTTCTAGGTACAGATCCGCTGCATTGCCGTTGTATTCCTCACGTGAGTCAACCACAGAGAAGTGAGTCACACCTGAGTCAAACCATACGTCTAGCGTATCGAGGACTTTTTCGTAGTTGTCTGCGTCTGCGCCAAGAAGCTCAGCCGCATCCACATCCCACCACGCTTGAATGCCTTTCTCTTCGACTAGCTTGGCAACTTTTTCGATCAGCTCAAGCGTATCTGGGTGAAGCTCAGCGGTCTCTTTGTGGACAAACAGAGCGATTGGCACACCCCAAGTACGCTGACGAGAGATACACCACTCTGGGCGACCTTCAATCATGCCCTCAATGCGGCTCTCGCCCCACTCCGGCATCCACTCAACGTTCTTGATTGACTCAAGTGCTTTCGCGCGCAGACCCGCTTGATCCATCGATACAAACCACTGTGGTGTTGCACGGAAGATGATTGGCGTCTTATGGCGCCAGCAGTGTGGGTAGCTGTGCTCGTATGCGTGGTGATGCAACAGTGCGCCGCGCTCTTTTAGCACTTCGACTACCGCGTCGTTGGCTTTAAACACGTGCTGACCGGCAAATAGCTCAGTATCTGGCAGGTAAACACCGTTTGAACCTACAGGGTTCGCCACCTCTAGGCCGTATTTCTGGCCGACTGCGAAGTCTTCTTGACCGTGGCCAGGCGCCGTGTGAACCACACCGGTACCTGAGTCTGTCGTCACGTGATCGCCAAGGATCGCAGGGACAGTGAAATCGTAGAATGGGTGGTTAAACTGAGACAGCTCAAGGTCTGCACCTTTAGCAAAACCAAGGTTGTGGAAGTGCTCAATACCGGCGCGATCCATCACATCCTTCGCTAGCTCAGAAGCCACGATGATACGCTCAGGGTTATCGCCCTCAGTTTGGATCAGCACGTACTCAAGGTCGTCACGTAGACACACCGCACGGTTGGCAGGCAGCGTCCAAGGAGTTGTCGTCCAGATGATGATCGAGATATCGCCTTGACCTTGGTGATCGCCAGCGAGAGCAAACTTAGACAAAAGAGCCGCTTCATCTGCCGCTTTAAAGCGCACGTCGATAGACGGTGATACCTTGTCTTTGTACTCCACTTCTGCTTCAGCAAGCGCCGAGCCACAATCAGTACACCAGTGAACAGGTTTAAAGCCTTTTAGCAGGTGGCCGTTTGAGGCAATCTTGCCCAGCGCACGGATGATGTTCGCTTCGGTATCGAAGTCCATCGTGCGGTATGGCTTGTCCCACTCACCCATGATACCCAGGCGCTTGAAGCTCTCTTTTTGGCCCTCAACCTGGCCTGCCGCGTACTTGCGACACTCTTCACGGAACTCAGCCGCAGAGATCTTTTGACCTGGCTTGCCTTTCTTCTTTTCTACCATTAGTTCGATTGGTAGACCGTGACAGTCCCAACCAGGAATGTACGGCGCATCAAAACCAGAAAGTGTTTTGGATTTAATAATAATGTCTTTAAGAATCTTGTTTAGCGCGTGACCAATGTGGATGTCACCATTCGCGTATGGAGGACCATCGTGTAGAACGAAAGATTTCTTGCCTTTCTTCGCTTTACGGATCTCGCCGTAAAGGTCTTCTTTGTACCAACGCTTCAGCATCTCTGGCTCACGATTGGCCAGATTACCGCGCATTGGAAACCCTGTTTCAGGTAAGTTCAGGGTATCTTTATAATCACTCATCGATTCTTGATTCCGTTGTGTTGGGTGACAGTTAGACATTATGCCAAGCAGCGAACTAAACCACTTGGTCTTCAAGCTGACGCAGCCACACCCTTGCTGCCTCAGCATCCAATTCAATTTGTTGTTTGAGAAGGGCAAAAGATGCAAACTTTTGCTCATCTCTAAGCTTGTGTAGAAGCGACACCTCAAGCTGTTTCCCATACAGATTGGCATGGAAATCAAACAAGTGCACTTCTAATTGTTGGCGCACACCATTCACAGTCGGGCGTTGGCCGATATTGGCAACACCGCCGATAGGTGTGTCTGCTATCCCATGGACCTCAACCACAAACACCCCAGAGACTGGCGATACGCAGCGCTTGAGTGGGATATTTGCAGTAGGAAACCCTATGGTTCGTCCTAGCTTTCGCCCGTGGGCAACACGACCGCTGATACTGTAATCTCGACCCAGCATCTGCTTCGCCGCAGCGAGGTGGTTGCTCGCCAGTGCTTCACGGATAGCGGTACTACTTACGCGCTGCTCCTGAAGACAAAAACTCCGTGTGCTTACCACCTCAAACCCATACTCTTGTCCGGCCTGCTGGAGCATGGCAAAGTTGCCCTCCCGCCCCTTGCCAAAACAAAAGTCATCACCAACGACCAGGAACTTTACCCCCAATCGTTTGATCAGCAGCTCTTGGATAAACGCCTCTGCCGACAGGCTAGCAAAGTGGCGATTAAAGTTGACACACAGCAGCCGATCAATGTCCAACTTACTCAGTTGAACAAACTTATCACGCAATCGAGTCAGGCGTGCTGGCGCTTTATCGCGCGCAAACAGCTCCAAAGGTTGTGGCTCAAAGGTCATTACCGTTGATGGCAACCCCAGCAATTTTGCTTGCTGTGTTACTTGCTCGAGCACTTTTTGGTGCCCAAGATGTACGCCATCAAAGTTCCCTATCGTCAACACACTGCCGTGATGTTGCGGGGAAAGGTTATGAATACCACGAATTAATTCCATTGGAATCTACTATGACCTGTTAATCGCATTACGTGAAACTGCCGGATTATATACTAAACACCGCCGACCTGTCTTGTATCATTCAGTGATTGCCTTTAAATGATGCAATCGAACACCGAGTAAGCCCAATGAGACGAGGTAACTCACCGCGCCCATGGCAATGAGCAGACCCAATGAGAGTACTCGATGAGTCAACGACCACTCGAGCCACACCGTCATCTCTTCTAGTCGCCAAAGCAGCAATGCCACCATCACCGCACCTGCAATGACTAACTTAGCAACGAAGATTAGCGTCAGCTTGGTCAATTGGTAGATCTTATCACGATGCAGCCCCCAGTAGAGCAAGGTCATATTAACCAAGGCAGAAAGGGCTGTGGCGATCGCAAGGCCTACGTAGCCAAAGAACCAAGCAAAGATGGCATTAAACACCATGTTCGATGCCATGGCGATAATGCCAAACTTAACCGGCGTTTTAGTATCCTGGCGCGAATAGTAACCGGGAGCTAACACCTTGATAAGCATAAAGTTGAGCAGACCCGCCGCATAAGCGGTCAAAGACAAAGACGCCTGATGGACATCCTGCGGGCCGAATTCACCGCGCATAAACAGCACCATCAGCATTGGCTTAGCCAGCACAATCAAACCGAGCATCGCAGGAATACCGAGCAGCATTACCATTCTCACCCCCCAGTCCATGGTGTGAGCAAACCCCTCACCCTGCGCATCCACATGCTTGCGTGATAACGCAGGCAAGATAACCGTCGCAATGGCAATGCCAAATAGACCTAAAGGAAACTCAAGCAGGCGATCTGAATAGTACAGCCAGCTTATCGAGCCGGTCTGAAGGAAACTGGCAATAAAGGTATCAAACAGTAAGTTGATCTGACTGACCGAGACACCAAATAGAGCGGGGATCATCAGGGTGCGGATCTTAACCACACCAGGATCGCGCCACCCCCACTGAGGCTTGACCATCACACCCGCCTTGATCAAAAAGGGGATTTGAAACACAAACTGAGTCAGACCACCTAGGAAGACCCCAATGGCTAGGCCAATCTCTGGCTGGGCAAGTTGCGGCGCAATCAGCCAAGCACTAAGGATGATCATCACATTCAGAAAGACCGGAGTGAATGAGGAGACGGCAAATTTACCTAACGTATTGAGGATTGCCCCTGACAAAGCGACAAAGGTGATGAACCATAGGTAAGGGAAGGTGATCTTAAGCATAAAGCTCGCCAGTTCAAACTTACCCGCCGACGGACCATCATTGACCCAATCAAGAAACCAACCAAAGCCAAACAGCGCCGTGACCAAACCTGAACCCAGTACCCCTAACAGGGTAACAATAGAGACAATCACCCCCAGCGTGCCAGCAGCGCGGGCAATCAATTGGCGGGTTTTGTCCATATCGCCACTGGCGTGATATTCGGTTAATACCGGAACGAAGGCTTGTGAAAAGGCGCCCTCGGCAAATAAACGTCGCAGAAAGTTGGGGATTTTATTGGCGAAGAAGAACACATCCGCACTGGCTCCGGCGCCCATCAAGTTGGCCACTACGACATCGCGGACCAGACCCAAAACACGCGATATCAACGTCATGGCACTGACAATCATGCCTGACTTGAGAAGACGTTTACTCACTTTTACCTCTATTTATTAATAACTTTACCCAGCAACTCTTTCTATACTGACATGAATCTCCAGCGAAGAGCAGATAAGTATTAGCATTGGTGTAAAAATACTGATAGAATCCCCGCCATCTTAACCGTGAAGACCTTTTCTTACCAAAATTTGTTTGGTAGCGAGTGGTTTTTGCACAAATCATTTGACATTTAAGCGCGTATGAGGGATAGTCCCTGCCCTTAAATTGTCACCGAACTAAGTTTTTGGGAGTTAGACCCTTGGCAAATAGTAAATCTGCTAAGAAGCGCGCTATCCAAGCTGAGAAACGTCGCCAGCACAACGCTAGCCGTCGTTCTATGATGCGCACTTACATGAAGAAAACTGTTGCTGCTATCGAAGCAGGCGACAAAGAAGCTGCAACTGCTGCATTCGCTGCAGTTACACCTCTACTAGACCGCATGGCGACTAAAGGCCTTATTCACAAGAATAAAGCTGCTCGTCACAAGTCTCGTTTCGCTGCACAAATCAAAGCTCTTTAATAGAACTTCGATTTCCAGTGAAGAAAAAAACCGGCCTTGGCCGGTTTTTTTATATCTAAATTTTGTCCAACTTATACAGCTCTACTGACAGTAAAGCTGATGTAAGGTGGCGATAAGCGCTTTCACCTCGCCGCTGCTCAAGGTGTAGTAGACCGTTTGTGCCTCTTTACGTGTTGCCACCAAACCGTCGCGCCTTAGCCAGGCGAGATGTTGAGATAACGCGGATTGACTCAGCGCCATCTGCTGACAAAGCTGCCCTACCGACAGCTCTTGTTCATGCAGTAGACAAAGTATCTGCAAGCGGCGCTCATTGGCCATCGCCTTGAGTACCACTACCGCGGCGGCAGACTGCTGCTGCATCAGCTCGATATCCATCACTGCTCCTTACGCGCTTTACTGGAACAACGCCGAATAATCGGCATCACAGATATTCTTAACAGCTGGATGCTGAATCATACGTTCAGCGAAGATCACGTAGTATTCCTCACGGATCTCATCAAGATGTCCGACGATCTGCAGTGGCGTTTCTTTCTCTACCTCTGAGCGATAGACGGTCGGTGCCAGAAACAATGCGTCATTATGATAGGTCGCGAACGCTTTCATCAGCGCCGCATCGTCAAACTCACCCAAGATGTTTGGCGTCAGTCCTTGGCGGTCAAACCACTGGATCACCTTCCGTCCCATTGAGGTACGGCTGCCTGGAATAAGCAGTTTCTTCTCCTCCAAAATCGCCGGGAAGTTACTGATGTCGATCTCTCCGATCGAGAAGAAGCTCATCTTAGTCTCACCCAGCTTCTTACTAAACAGGCCAGGACTTTGGCTTGAGTCCACCGGACAGTCAGACAAAATCATATCCAACTTGTGCTGAGATAACTGCTCAAGCAACATCTCATGGGTTGACTCAAAACAGCGCAGGTGAATGCTGTTGTCATCAGGCACTGTCGACATCAAGATCTTACTCACCAGGCGCTTCGATAACGCATCCGCAACCCCCACATCAAACAGCAGGTTAGAGCGCTGACTGTAGTTGACGATATCCAGCATCTCATAGCTCAAGCCAAACATGCGATCAGCATACTTAAAGATCAGCTGGCCAAGCTCAGTCGGCTCAACGCTGCGGCCATTTCGCTTGGTCAACTTACCGTCTAGACGCTCTTCAAGCGCCTTGATTTGACCGGTGACCGTTTGTGGGGTCAAAAACAGTGCGTCGGCGGCTTTGGTAACGGAGCCTTGTTTGCAAACCATCCAAAAATAGTAGAGGTGATTGTAATTGAGGTGTGACATTTACTGCGAAGCCGCTCTGCTGGTCAAAAAGATAATCGACATTATACCTATCAACGAGAATTTATCAGCCAGCGATATAAAACATATCAATTTTACTGATACTTATGCTGTTTGTTTGAGCAGCCGAGTCGTATCTTTCATGTTTGCTTTTTGCTGAGTCATTTTACCTATTATCTATGTTACAGCCATAAATTCGTCAAAACCGAATCAAAGAGCCAAACGGAGTGTAAATACCGAAAAACAATAATAGAAGCTGTCATACTTCACAGATTTTTTTGGCAAAATTTCATCGTTACAAAACCACAAATAATCATTATAAAATAACAACTTACCCAACCAATTTGTTGCGCAACAAACTTAATCATCCCCTCACTTAATTCTGTCATATAAATGACATATTCATTGCCTAACATCGCCCTCAGATTAAACACACGGTCACAAACAAAGCACATTGGCCACACGGAGATAATTATGATTAACCAAGCGAACACGACAGCGGCACCAGTGTCAGCAAAGTCTAACCTGTTGCGCTGGGCAAACTTGGCATTCATGTTGTACTTGCTACTTGTATCGGTATCGATGGTAGGTAGCGGCTTCAAACTTGCAACTGGCGATCAGGCTAAGGCCCTGTTCGAATTTGCATCTCACCCAATTGCGGGCCTAATGATTGGCCTTGTGGCGACTGCTCTGACTCAGTCTTCAAGCACAGTGAGCTCAATCATTGTTGGTCTGGTTGCCGGCGGCTTGCCAGTACAAATCGCTATCCCAATGGTAATGGGTGCGAACATCGGTACCACGATGACCAATACGCTGGTGAGCCTTGGCCACGTTCGTTGTAATACCGAATTTAAGCGCGCATTCTCTAGTGCGACCATTCACGACATCTTCAACTTGGTAGCGGTACTGATCTTCCTACCACTTGAGATCATGTTCGGAATTCTGGATAAAATTTCTCATTGGTTGGTATCACCGTTTATGTCGACGGGCGATATCAGTATGAAAGGCCTAAACTTCATCGGCCCACTGACCAAGCCAGTTGTTTCTGCGGTACAAGCGCCACTTGCGGGTCTAGGTTCAACGACCGGTGGCATCGTACTGATTGCCTTGGGTATTGTGACCATCATCTGCGCCATTACCGTAATGGGTAAACTAATGAAGAAACTGATGGTTGGTCGTGCACGTGACATCCTAAAGAGCGCGATTGGTCGTGGCCCTGTTCACGGTATCGCATCAGGCACTGTGGTTACTGTTTTGGTTCAATCTTCTTCAACCACAACCAGCCTAATTGTTCCACTTGTTGGCTCAGGCGTACTTAAAGTGCGTGAGGTATATCCATTTACCGTAGGTGCAAACATCGGTACCTGTATCACAGCACTACTCGCAGCAACCGCGGTTACCGGTGAGTTCGCCGTCTTCGCCCTACAAATCGCTCTGGTTCATTTGGTGTTCAACGTATTAGCAACTTTGGTTATCTTCGTGATACCAGTACTACGTGAAATCCCAGTCAAAGGCGCAGATTACATCGCTGAACTCGCCGTGAAGAACAAACTGGTTGTAGCAGGCTACCTACTATCAATCTTTGTCCTTCTACCAGGTTTGATTCTCGCGCTAACAGCATAATCAAACACACGTATATTGAAGCCCACCTTACATATAAGGTGGGCTTTTTTTTCTTTTCGCTCGAGAAGCGAGAAAAATCTTCAGTTTGCTTCAAGAAGGTCAAGGACCTAGTCGCTCTTTATCCATGCTAATAGTCCCCTTCTCATTGCTATTCATTATTATCAACTTAAACCTTTCCCACGCGTCTTGGACCTAATTAGACTTTAGAGCCTCTTACTGAATACTAACTTAAGACTCTAGCAAGCAACGCTACGTCACGCCGAAAACCACTAGCGCTTTCCATTAGAAACTGGGATACCGCTGTGAATTCCCCTTTTGGCTGAACCTAAGCCCTACTAATAGCAAAATATGAACTCGACTCAGATCGGAAAAGGATAATCTCTTGTGAGGTTCCCCAACCAGCTTGCCGAGGCCCACGAGCTAGGAAGGTATCTTTATGGCAACACAAAGGCTCCCCGTATGCTGACATAAACATATTTGTGTGGTGCGGTAATTGGATATGAGGGAATGAAAGCGAAATGAATCCTCGCACCTCGGAACGAAGTGTAACCCGCCCCTTGCTCCTGAGCCCCTGAGCGGTTCTGAGCACGTCCCTTCATAGATAATAAAAAACCCGCTCATAAAGAGCGGGTTTGATTAGTCAGTCTTAAGTGACTTACGCTTTGTTCACCTGAGCGTGCAGCTCTTGAACAGAAGTCACTGACACTTTAGCGTCAGCCGTGTGAGCCATACAAGTTGCAAACGCCGCGTTTAGCGTTGTGGTGTAGTTCACTTTCTCAGCTAGAGCGCCACGACGAAGTACTTTTGAGTCTTCAATCGCTTGACGGCCAGCAGCCGTGTTAACGATGTAGGTGTACTCGTTGTTCTTGATACGGTCAAGAATGTGTGGACGACCTTCGTGTACCTTGTTCACTAGGCGTGGGTTGATACCCGCTTCGCCAAGGATAACTGCCGTGCCGTGCGTCGCATCTAGCTGGTAGCCAAGCTTAGTCAGCTTAGACGCTAGGTCTACAACGCGCTGCTTGTCGCCTTCACGAACAGACAGTAGTGCACGACCACCCTCAGGGTAAACATTACCACAACCAAGCTCTGCTTTTGCGTAGGCTTCAGCAAACGTTGCACCAACACCCATTACCTCACCAGTAGAGCGCATTTCAGGGCCGAGTAGTGGGTCAACACCTGGGAACTTGTTGAACGGTAGAACCACTTCTTTCACTGAGTAGTATGGTGGGATAATCTCTTTAGTAAAGCCTTGAGACTCTAGAGATTGACCTGCCATAACACGTGCAGCGATCTTCGCTAGTGGTGCGCCAGTCGCTTTTGATACGAACGGTACGGTACGTGCAGCACGAGGGTTAACCTCGATTAGGTAAACCTTGTCGTTCTTAACCGCGAACTGAGTATTCATAAGACCACGAACACCAAGCTCAAACGCCAGCTTCTCAACTTGCTCACGCATTACATCTTGGATCTCTTGGCTTAGCGTGTAAGCTGGAAGAGAACATGCCGAGTCACCTGAGTGAACACCCGCTTGCTCGATGTGCTCCATGATACCGCCGATAACAACGCGCTCGCCGTCACAGATAGCGTCGACGTCAACTTCTACCGCATCATCTAGGAAGCTATCAAGAAGAACTGGAGACTCGTTAGAAACACTTACTGCTTCGTTGAAGTAGCGACGTAGGTCTTGCTCATCGTAAACGATTTCCATCGCACGACCACCTAGTACGTAAGAAGGACGTACAACCAGTGGGAAGCCGATCTCACGCGACTTCTCAACCGCTTGGTCAAGCGTCGTTACTGTCGCGTTCTCTGGCTGTAGCAGACCTAGACGATCAACAGCTACTTGGAAGCGCTCACGGTCTTCTGCGCGGTCGATAGCATCTGGGCTAGTACCGATGATTGGCACGCCAGCCGCTTCTAGTGCACGAGCCAGTTTCAGTGGTGTCTGACCACCGTACTGAACAATAACGCCCTTTGGCTTCTCAACACGTGCGATTGATAGTACATCTTCCAGAGTAACTGGTTCGAAGTACAGACGATCTGAGGTGTCGTAGTCGGTAGAAACTGTCTCAGGGTTACAGTTGACCATGATGGTCTCATAGCCATCTTCACGCAGTGCGAGTGATGCGTGTACACAACAGTAGTCAAACTCGATACCTTGACCGATACGGTTTGGACCACCGCCAAGAACCATGATCTTGTCTTTATCAGTTGGCTGCGCTTCACACTCTTCATCGTAAGATGAGTACATGTAAGCCGTGTCTGAAGAGAACTCAGCCGCACAGGTATCAACGCGCTTGTATACTGGGTGAATATCGAACTGGTCGCGTAGACGACGAATTTCGCTCTCAGACACACCAAGGATTGACGATAGGCGTGCGTCAGAGAAGCCTTTGCGCTTCATCTTGCGTAGAACGTCTTGAGTCAGTCCAGCGAAACCACCTGCCTTCACTTCGTTCTCTAGGTTAACTAGCTCTTCAATTTGAACTAGGAACCAACGGTCGATAGCCGTTAGGTTGAACACGCCTTCTACAGACATGCCGGCACGGAATGCGTCCGCGATGTACCAGATACGATCAGCGCCTGCTTCTTTCAGCTCGTGACGAATCTTAGTCAGTGCGTCAGGGGCATCAAGGTCAACCATCTCGTCAAAGCCGTTCACGCCAACCTCTAGGCCGCGTAGTGCTTTTTGTAGTGACTCTTGTTGGTTACGACCAATAGCCATTACCTCGCCTACAGACTTCATCTGCGTAGTTAGACGATCGTTAGCGCCCGCGAACTTCTCGAAGTTAAAGCGAGGAATCTTAGTCACAACGTAGTCGATGGTTGGCTCAAATGAAGCTGGAGTCGCGCCACCTGTGATGTCGTTTTGTAGCTCGTCTAGGGTAAAGCCTACAGCTAGTTTCGCCGCAATTTTCGCGATTGGGAAACCAGTTGCTTTAGATGCTAGCGCTGAAGAGCGAGATACACGTGGGTTCATCTCGATGATAACCATACGGCCATCTTTCGGGTTGATACCAAACTGTACGTTTGAGCCACCAGTCTCTACACCGATTTCACGCAGTACTGCTAGCGATGCGTTACGCATTAGCTGGTACTCTTTATCAGTCAGAGTCTGTGCTGGCGCCACAGTGATTGAGTCACCCGTGTGGATACCCATTGGGTCGAAGTTCTCGATAGAACATACGATGATACAGTTGTCCGCTTTGTCGCGTACTACTTCCATCTCGTACTCTTTCCAACCGATCAGCGATTCGTCGATGAGAAGCTCGTTGGTTGGAGACAGATCTAGACCGCGGCGACAGATCTCTTCGAACTCTTCTTTGTTATACGCGATACCACCACCGGTACCACCCATGGTAAATGAAGGGCGAATGATACATGGGAAGCCGACCATATCGAGGACTTTGTAAGCCTCTTCCATGGTTTTCGCCGTATCAGCGCGAGGACACTCAAGGCCAATAGATTTCATCGCTTTATCAAAGCGAGAACGGTCTTCCGCTTTATCGATCGCGTCAGCAGTCGCACCGATCATCTCTACGCCGAACTCTTCCAGTACGCCGTGCTTCTCTAGGTCTAGAGCACAGTTAAGCGCAGTCTGACCACCCATGGTTGGTAGAACTGCATCTGGACGCTCTTTCTCAATGATCTTGCGCACAACTTCCCATTGGATTGGCTCGATGTAAGTTGCATCAGCCATATCTGGGTCAGTCATGATAGTCGCAGGGTTCGAGTTAACTAGAATTACTCGGTAACCTTCTTCGCGCAGTGCTTTACAAGCTTGAGCACCAGAGTAGTCAAACTCACATGCCTGGCCGATAACGATCGGGCCAGCACCTAGAATTAGAATACTTTTTAAGTCAGTACGTTTTGGCATTCTCTTACTACTCCAACTTACGCTTTATGTTCTTTGATGAGTTCAATGAAGTGGTCAAATAGCGGCGCTGCGTCATGTGGACCAGGGCTCGCTTCTGGGTGACCTTGGAAGCTAAATGCTGGCTTATCAGTGCGGTGGATACCCTGCAATGAGCCATCAAATAGCGATACGTGAGTCGCACGTAGGTTCTCAGGTAGGCTTGCTTCATCAGCCGCAAAGCCGTGGTTCTGAGAGGTGATCATCACTACGTTGCGGTCAAGATCTTTAACCGGGTGGTTAGCACCGTGGTGACCGAACTTCATCTTCACCGTTTTTGCACCAGACGCGAGTGCTAGGATTTGGTGACCTAGACAGATACCGAAGATTGGCAGGCCTTTTTCTAGGAACACCTTGGTCGCTTCAATCGCGTAAGTACATGGTTCTGGGTCACCAGGGCCGTTTGATAGGAACACGCCATCTGGGTTCAGTGCTAGCACCTCTTCTGCTGAGGTTTCAGCAGGTACTACCGTTAGGCGACAGCCGCGGTCAACCAGCATACGCAGGATGTTGCGCTTAGCACCGAAGTCGTAAGCCACAACGTGGAATGGCAGTTCGCTGTCATCTTTCGCTTCTGGCAGGCCGCCAGTCAGCGTCCATGAACCTTGCTTCCAAGGGTACGCTTCTTTAGTCGTCACAACTTTCGCCAAGTCCATGCCTTTCAGGCCTGGGAACTCTTTGGCTTTCGCTAGTGCCAGTGCTTCGTCGATGTTGTTACCAGCGACGATACAACCGTTCTGAGCACCCTTCTCACGTAGAATGCGCGTTAGTTTACGCGTGTCGATATCAGCGATACCAACAATGTTCTGTGACTTAAGGTAATCAGAAAGAGACTGTTCATTACGGAAGTTAGAAGCGATAAGAGGAAGATCGCGGATCACAAGGCCTTGGGCGTGGATTGAAGAAGATTCTTCGTCTTCGGAAGTAGTTCCGGTATTGCCAATGTGAGGGTAAGTAAGGGTAACGATTTGCTGAGAATAAGAAGGATCAGTGAGGATCTCTTGATACCCCGTCATTGAGGTATTAAAAACGACTTCACCAACGGACGAACCATCTGCGCCAATGGAAACTCCGTGGAACACTGTCCCATCTTCTAGGACCAACAGTGCTGACTTGCTCAAGACAACCTCCAGAATAAATATGCAAAGAAAATAGATTTAAATGCTAATCCGTCTTCGTTCTCGCGATAACGCATCAGAATCAGGTAATGCAGACAAATTGGCGGTATTCTAGTGACCGACCTCACACCTGTCAAGAAAAAGCCCAAATAAAAACCCCCATTTCATCGCTGATGAGACCAAATGCCTTATAGCCACTAAAAAAGACACTTTTAGACGATGAAAAAGTCAATTTCATGAATATTTGGTGAAGCGTGCTGCTGTTTATCGATCTACAAAGAGATATAGCAATCAAACCAGAATAGCAAACGTTGGCTTTAAAAGTTTATTTATAGTTTTGGGAGCTTAATGACAAAAACCCAACTAAAGCAACAAAATAGACATTAAGTGATGTAAAAATACGCAAAGGAAGGAGGAGTTTTGGCGAAAAATACACCAGGGAGAGGAATATGCGCCAACTGCTGTTAGCGCATAGTTATGTAATTATAGATTATTCAAATCTAACACATCAGTCATGGTGTAAAAGCCCGCAGGTTTGGCATCTAGCCATACTGCTGCTTTAACCGCACCGTTAGCAAAGGTCATACGGTCGGTCGCTTTGTGAGAAATCTCAACGCGCTCGCCAATGTCAGCGAACATTGCAGTATGCTCACCGACGATATCGCCAGCACGGATGGTGGCAAAGCCAATCTCGTCCTTAGTGCGCTCACCGGTAATACCTTCACGCGCATACACGGCGACATCACTCAGCTTATTACCCATTGCCTCAGCGATCGCCTCGCCCATACCGATCGCGGTTCCTGATGGGGCGTCGACTTTGTGTCTGTGGTGAGCCTCTACGATCTCGATGTCAGTGTAATCACCCATCACTTTCGCTGCCTTTTCAAGCAGCTTAAACACTAGGTTTACGCCAACACTGTAGTTCGGTGCCATCACCACTGGAATTTGCTCAGCGTATTGATCAATAAGCTGACGCTCTTGCTCACTAAAGCCCGTGGTGCCAATCACAATCTTCTTGCCGTGTTTCTTACACAGCTCAAGGTTAGCGAGTGTGCTCGCTGGTGTGGTAAAGTCGATAATCACATCAAAAGCGTCGACACTATTTTCTAGACTATCAACCAAAACGATATCCAGTTTACCCTCGCCACACAGTTCACCGACATCAACACCAATCAGTGATGATTCTGGACGCTCAGAGCCACTGCCCAAGCGCGCTTGTTGGTTACTCAAGGTTGCTTTAACCAAGTTTGTGCCCATGCGACCTGCAGCACCTGCAACTGCAATTTTTACCATTGCTTTTTCTCCATTCTTATCATCTACACCAGCTTAATCCATTGCTGAGTATTGTACGCCGATGGCCATGGCTATTCATGCCATCAATTCGTTCAGTCAACCAATTTCCATTTGGGGGATCCTGACGTGCCATCTAACCTAACAACAAATCTGTTGCCTGGCTAGTGGTGAGTTAGCTTTCAGGCGTGAATTGTTCTATTACCTGATGCAAAATGGGTACATTGGCCTCCGGAAAGGCGTAGTTGGTTAGCTCATTTATCCTCACCCACTGCCCCTCTTGCCCCTCTTTGCCGTATGGCTGACCTTCAAACTTTTCAACTGAGATAAAATCAAACATCAGTGACTTCTCGGGGTAGTCATATTCGAGATGCTGGAAATGGGTCTGTCCCGTCACGCGAATACCGATCTCTTCATCAAGTTCACGCGCAATGGCCTGCTCGATACTCTCACCGCTCTCGACCTTGCCGCCAGGAAACTCCCAAAAGCCTCCTTTGTGTTTGTCATCGGGTCGTTTGGTAATGTAAATCTCGGTTTTGTCCTGATTGAAAATAATCCCAGCCACAATATGAGTGCGTTTCATCATTTCTCCTGATACAAAAAGAGCCGCCTAGGCGACTCTTCACAATATGGACATCAAGTGTCAATTAGCTAATTTTGCCGTGACACTGTTTGTATTTCTTACCGCTACCGCATGGGCAAGGCTCATTACGCCCCACTTTTCGCTCTTCACGAACCATAGGTTGATTGCTGTCCGCTTGCTCTTGCTCACCGTCTGCCAGTTGGTTCTCAGCACTTGCGTGCTGGGCTTGGGCAAGGCGTGCTGCTGCTTCTGCTTGAGCACGGCGCTGAGCTTCCATACGCTCCACTTCATCTTGGCGCTGCACGCGAACACGAGATAGCACCTGAATAACATCCATCTTCAGCGTATCCAGCAGACCTTCAAACAGCTCAAACGACTCACGCTTGTACTCTTGCTTTGGATTCTTCTGCGCGTAACCACGCAGGTGAATGCCTTGACGTAGGTGATCCATTGCCGCAAGGTGCTCTTTCCACAGCGTATCTAGTGTCTGAAGCATGACTGACTTCTCAAAGTTACGCAGCACTTGCTCGCCAACCACGCTCTCTTTCTCTTTGTAAGCCTCAACCGCTGTCTCAAGGATCTTCTCGCGAAGTGCCTCTTCATACAGTTTGTCGTCATCATCGAGCCACTGCTTAACCGGCGCGTCGAGATCAAAGTCGTTCTTCAGGCGCTCTTGCAGCCCTTCAACGTCCCACATATCTTCAAGAGATTGCGGCGCAATGTACTCATCGATCACGCTGGTGATCACATCCTGACGGTTGTGCTCAATCATGTCACTGATGTCGTCAGCACTCATCAACTCATCACGCAGCTCGTAAACCACTTTACGTTGGTCGTTCGCCACGTCATCGAACTCAAGCAACTGCTTACGGATATCGAAGTTACGGCCTTCTACTTTACGCTGCGCCTTCTCGATTGAGCGAGATAGCATCTTACTCTCAATCGCTTCACCCTCGTCCATGCCGCTTTGGATCAAGCTTGCCATGCGATCAGAGGTGAAGATGCGTAGCAATGAATCTTCCATCGATAGGTAGAAGCGCGATGAACCTGCATCACCCTGACGGCCAGAACGTCCACGCAGCTGGTTATCAATACGACGAGACTCGTGACGCTCAGTACCGATGATGTGTAGACCACCGGACTCCAGGACTTGGTCATGAACGACTTTCCAATCAGCCTTAATCGTATCGATCTGCTCTTGCGATGGGTTATCGAGCTGATCAACTTTCGCCTGCCAGCTACCACCCAATACGATATCGGTACCACGACCGGCCATGTTGGTCGCAATCGTAACCGCACTTGGCATACCAGCTTCAGCAACGATTTCCGCTTCTTTCTCGTGGAATTTAGCGTTAAGAACGTTGTGTTTAATGCCCGCTTTTTTCAATGCGTTTGACAGTAGCTCCGATTTTTCAATCGATACTGTACCCACCAAAGACGGCTGACCTTTTTCAACACGCAGTTTGATGTCTTCGATGATCGCGGCAAATTTTTCTGCCTCAGTACGGTAGACCACATCCGCCATATCATCACGGATCATCGGCTTGTTGGTTGGGATCACCACGGTCTCCAGACCGTAGATAGATTGGAATTCGAACGCTTCAGTATCTGCGGTACCTGTCATGCCCGACAGTTTTTCGTACAGACGGAAGTAGTTCTGGAAGGTGATCGATGCCAGAGTCTGGTTTTCATTCTGGATCTTCACGCCTTCTTTGGCTTCGACTGCCTGGTGCAGACCTTCAGACCAGCGACGGCCCGGCATAGTACGACCTGTGTGCTCATCAACAATAACTACTTCACCCTCATCGGTGACAATGTAGTCAACGTTACGCTCAAACAGCACGTGGGCACGAAGCGCAGCATTTACGTGGTGAAGAAGGCTGATGTTAGCTGGCGAGTATAAGGTGTCACCCTCTTCCATCAGACCGTTTTTCATCAGTAGCTCTTCAACGAACTCCTGACCGGTTTCAGTTAAGTGAACCTGCTTGGATTTTTCGTCAACCGTGTAGTGGCCATCACCGCGGTACTCTTCTGAGTCCTCTTTGTCTTGCTTCTCAAGCGATGGGATCAACGTATTGATGCGCGTGTATAGCTCAGAGCTGTCTTCCGCTGGGCCTGAGATGATCAGCGGTGTACGCGCCTCATCGATCAGGATTGAGTCCACCTCATCGACAACCGCGAAGAAACGCTCGCGCTGCACGCGGTCTTCACTGCGAAACGCCATATTGTCACGCAGGTAGTCAAAACCAAACTCGTTGTTGGTACCGTAAAGAATATCGGCTAGGTAAGCCTCTTTCTTCTCTTGCGGCGCCATGTTTGGCACGTTCACGCCAACAGACATACCCAAGAATTCAAAAAGAGGACGGTTGGTCTCAGCATCACGCTTTGCAAGATAGTCGTTCACCGTTACGACGTGAACACCTTTGCCCGCAAGGGCATTAAGATAGGCTGGCAGCGTTGCAGTCAGCGTCTTACCTTCACCGGTGCGCATTTCTGCAATTTGACCTGCATTAAGCACCATACCACCAATCAGCTGCACGTCGAAATGACGCATACCGTAGACACGCTTTGATGCCTCACGTACCGTAGCAAATGCCTCAGGAAGAAGTTGATCCAGTGACTCGCCTTTTTCAATACGCTCACGGAACTCTACCGTTTTCGCTTTCAGCTCATCATCACTTAGGGCTTCAAAAGTCGGCTCGTAGTTATTGATCTCTTTTACAATTTTTCTTAAACGACGCAAGGTGCGATCGTTGCGGCTACCAATAACTTTGGTCAGTAACTTAGTTATCATTTTCTGTGAATCTCTCGTTGTCCAATCCCAATTGGATCGCTTAAAGCCTTGAGTCTCTGTCCGTTGTCGTCATTTCTCTATTCTCGCGTCACGAGCAATGCAAAACTAACAATACTGAGATATACCATATAACGACCATATGGTGACAAGGGGCATTATTTTCAAGGCATCAAATCAAAAAGTGATGACAGTTTAAGGAAATTTTGACTTAACGACCAATTCTGCGTGCATTTGTTTGACTCACAATTAGTTTTCAGCCGATAACTGCTGCGAATATAAACAGTGATTCCGGTTTGACGTGCCTGAAGCTAGTGGTTTTCGTGATTGTGGCGTAACATGACAGGGGTATCTAGTGACAAAGCAAAGGATAACTATGCGTGACCACCGCCCCACCTCGACCTCCGAGATCGCCAGTAGCGACACGCTAAAAAAGATCCAAGACAAGGCACAACAGATCTTAGCGGTTCAACAGATGATCAAAACGATCTTACCTAAGGGCGTGGAAGATCACTGCCGTGTTGCCAACATTGATGACAACGTTTTGATCATAGAAGCGGCCTCAGCCGCGGTGAAGATGCGACTCGACTACGACCGACTCAATATCCTCAATCAAGCCCGTCACTTAGGCTATGCGCGATTGATGGCTATCGAGGTTAAGATCAATCCAGAGATCTATCGCCAGCGTCACCAAGCACCGGTAGCGAAAAAGCGCGAGCCGATCTCAGAGAGCGCTGCCAATAATCTCATGCATATCGCAGCCAATGCACCGGATAAAGTCCGCATCCGCCTCGAACGGATCGCTCAACTGTCTAAGCGACGCAGTGACCAATAAGCTGGGTTAAACCATTCAATTATCGACGGTGGTGCAGAACTCTTCAAAACCAGCAGAAAAGTAAGTAGAGAAAAACAAGCAGAAAAGAAAAAACCAGGCTAACGCCTGGTTTTCAATAATTCTATTTTAGCTTGCTTATGCAAAGACCAAATTTGGCTCGCCGAAGGCGACAGGTGAACCCACCTCTTCTTCAAAGGTTGCCCACTCCCACGCTTCTTGGTCAGCAAGCACTGCGCGCAGTAGTTGGTTGTTCAAACCGTGACCTGATTTGTAGGCACGCAGCTCACCAACAATGGCGTGACCACACATGTACAGGTCACCGATCGCATCAAGCACCTTGTGAGTCACAAACTCGTTTTCAAAACGCAGACCTTCTTCGTTAAGAATGCGGTACTCATCCAACACGATCGCGTTGTCGAAGCTACCACCTAGGACTAGGTTTTGTGACTGTAGGTATTCGATGTCGCGCATAAAACCAAAGGTACGTGCGCGAGAGATCTCTTTAACAAAGCCCTGAGATGAGAAGTCAAACAACATACGTTGCTCATCGCTATCAATCGCCGGGTGGTCAAAATCGATCTCGAAATCCATACGAAAACCGTTGTAAGGCACAAGCTCAGCCCACTTATCCCCATCTTCGATGCGCACAGGCTTCTTGATGCGAATAAAGCGCTTAGCGATATTTTGTGTCTCAACACCGGCTTGCTGGATCAGGTACACAAACGGGCTCGCACTGCCATCCATGATTGGGATCTCAGGTGCGTCTACTTCGATAATAACGTTGTCGATACCCATACCCGCAAGCGCTGCATTTAAGTGCTCTACGGTTGAAATACGCACACCCTGGTCATTAACCAAAGCGGTACACAGCATGGTATCGCGAACAGATTCCGCATTTGCCGGAAAATCTACGGGTGGGTTCAGGTCAGTTCGACGGTAAACCACACCGGTATTGGCAGCGGCTGGACGTAGCGTAAGCGTGACTTTACGACCAGAGTGGAGACCCACACCGGTTGTTTTCACTATTTCTTTTAATGTACGTTGTCTAATCATCTGCTTGCCTCTACAACAATATTACAAACGGCGTTTGTGTCCGTTAGCAGCTAGTGATCGTACCAGCTTCTTGACCAAAGTCAAATTTTGACTCTGGCAAGAAGTTGACGTGGTTCAGTTAGTCTGCTTGGCGACGCAAGAAAGCCGGAATATCGAGGTAGCCATTTTCCTTCTCTTGCTTCGGCGCCGCAGCACTTTGGCTGCTGGCATTACCAACGCTTGGAGCTGCTGGTTGCGCTGCCGCTGGGTTTACCTCAGGGGCACTTGGCTGCACGCTTGGTTGCTGTAAATTAGGCGCAATTTTCTCTTCTTTCGCCGCAACGGTCTGCTGCTGAGCCGCAACAGGTGCCGCTTGTGGTGCTGCGGCCGCTTTCGCTTTACCGCCTGCAACCAGTGTGATGTCTGGTTTACGCTCATTACCGATGCCTGTAGCCACCACGGTTACACGGATCTCATCAGCCATATCTGGGTCCAGAGACGTACCGATAACCACAGTCGCGTTGTCAGAGGCAAAGGCTTTAACCGTGTTACCAACGATTTCAAACTCATCCAGACGCATATCTAGGCCTGCGGTGATGTTCACCAACACACCTCTGGCACCGGCTAGATCGATATCTTCTAGTAGTGGGCTTGAGATAGCCATTTCTGCGGCTTCTTCGGCACGGTCTTCGCCCTTGGCGATACCACTGCCCATCATTGCATGACCCATTTCTGACATCACAGTACGCACGTCAGCAAAGTCGACGTTGATCATACCAGGACGAGTGATCAGCTCAGCAATACCTTGAACCGCATTTTTCAATACGTCATTCGCACTCGCAAACGCTTCAAGTAGCGTAATGCCACGGCCAAGGACTTTGAGCAGCTTTTCGTTTGGAATTGTGATCAGAGAGTCAACGTGCTTTGATAGCTCGTCAATACCCTGCTCAGCAAATGCCAGACGTTTTTTACCTTCAAAGCTAAACGGCTTAGTTACGACAGCAACCGTCAGAATACCAAGCTCTTTGGCAACTTCTGCAATGACAGGCGCCGCACCGGTACCCGTGCCACCGCCCATACCAGCAGCGATAAATACCATATCAGAGCCAACCAGCTCTTCCTTGATACGCTCTTTATCTTCCAATGCCGCGTCACGACCCACCTGTGGGTTGGCACCAGCACCTAAGCCTTTAGTGATATCACCACCAATCTGGATAACACTATTTACAGTGGTCTTACGAAGAGCCTGAGCATCGGTGTTTACAGTCATGAACTGCACACCTTCAATAGACTCTCTCACCATGTGCTCAACAGCATTACCACCGCCGCCGCCAACACCTACGACTTTAATTACCGCATCGTCTGACATTTCATTCATCGGTTCAAACATTTGTTATCTCCGTTTTGTCCCTGTTGTTCAGGTTAAAACTCTTTTTGTATCCAATTACGCAAACGACCAAATAGATTCGAGACTGACTGACGTCTTGGCTCGCTGAACTCTACTTCGTCCCCTACTTGGCTATCCTTTGCATAATGAAGTAATCCAACTGCCGTCGAGTGGTACGGCTCTTTGACATAATCAGTCAGGCCGCTGACCTCTAGGGGTTTACCTACTCGGACTTGGTTGCGGAACACACGCTCCGCACACTCAACTAATCCCTCAATCTGCGCAGCACCGCCGGTGAGTACAACACCAGCGGCGAGGTGGTGTTTAATCCCCTCGTCACGCAGCTTAGCTTGAACTGAATCAATAGTTTGATTAACCAAACCCATCAACTCAGTGTAGCGTGGCTCTATCACTTCCGACAGCGTTTGTCGCTGTAAACTTCGAGAAGGACGTCCCCCAACGCTTGGGACATTAACCGTATCGTCTTTGCTAACTAATTCACTCAGCGCACAACCATACTTGACTTTAATTTCTTCGGCATCGCCAACGGGTGTGCCAAACGCAAAGGCGATGTCACTGGTCACGGCATTACCGGCATAGGTAAACACTTCGGTATGACGCAAAGCGCCACCTGTCCAGATGGAAATATCCATCGTGCCTGCACCAATATCGACCACACACACGCCCAATTCGCGTTCATCTTCGGTGATCACTGCATTGCTTGCGGCGTAGCCGGAATACACGAGGTGCTCAACTTTCAGTCCACAACGCTCAACGGCTTTGATGATATTTCGCGCCATGTCATTGTGACAACTGATGATATGGACACTGACCTCCATGCGCACGCCCGACAAACCAAGTGGGTTCTTGATCCCCTCTTGATAGTCGATGGTGAATTCCTGCGGAATGACATGCAAGATCCGTTGCTCTTCACCAATTTTAATCGATTTTGCGGTATGAATGGCGCGATCCATGTCATCTTGGGACACTTCTTCATCAGAAATAGTTCCCATCCCCTTCTCGATTCGACTCGCAATATGGCGACCAGAGAGAGAAAGGTATACTGAGCTAATCTGATGCTCAGACATCAACTCTGCTTGATCAATCGCACGCTGTACCGACTTAACCACGGATTCAAGATCATTCACACCGCCCTTGTCCATACCACGAGATGGACTTGTACCGGCACCGATAATATTGATCTGCCCATCAGGAAGCACTTCGCCCACCAGAGCAGATACTGTCGCTGTACCGATATCCAAACCAACAATGATGTTGTCGTCACTGGCCTTAGTCATTCGTAATCTCTTGTTCTATGTCCTGTGGTGGAAACCAACCTATCGCGGCTCCCGTATCATATCGAAGGTCGATGTAACTCACGCGCTGTGCCTGCTCGCCAAGCTGGTGATAAAGAGATACAAAGCGCGCTATGCGCTCATCGAGTGACTCTTTGCCAAGCTCAAGCCGCATACCATTATCCAGTATGATCTGCCATGCACGCCGCTCATTGAGCACCAGCGAGGTGATCTCTAAATCAAGCCTGGTGAAGACCTGCATCAAATGTCGCCAAGTCTCCATCACCTCTACCTGAGTATCCATCGGTCCGTATAACTTGACCTTGTCTTCTCTGAGTAAACCAATGTCACCATCAAACAGCTCCCCCTGCGGGTTCAGTAGCACCTGACCGTTCCAAATTGCCTCTGCACTGTGTTCAGTGAGAAAGACTTTGATCGTATCGGGCCACTGCTTGCGAATTGAGGCTTGAGCCACCCATGGCAGGGCTTGAACCGACTGCTGGATGACATCCACATCTTGAGACATAAACGTGCCAATATGATCAATATTCGACAGCGCTGTTTGGACGTCTTTCGCGGTCACGTAGTTCATCTCTCCCTGTAACAGGAGCTTTGACAGAGGGAGGCGATGCTCATCCCACATCCAGGAAACTACGGAGTGAAGTAGAAAGGAAAACAACAACAAAACCACCAGCAAAAACGTCAGCCCTGGGGCATGTTTTTTTACTAGTGATCTGTTTGTGTGGCTCTCTTCCGTTTGAAGGGTGTCTAGCAACACTCTGGCAATCCTTTCAAAGACGCCCCTTTTCTCAAGGGTTTATTCACTTGCTTTAACCTTGGGATTATACAAAGGCATGAAAAAGTAGCAAACAAAGATAGCAATAAATCACAATGGGATGTGATTTATGGCTCGATTCAATCACTAGCTGCCATTTTATTGACATTCAGCTCAAGTTTTGCCAATTTTTTCGCCACTTTACCGACATCTCCGGCACCCTGTGTCAATACTAGGTCACTGTCTTGAATGATATTTGCCAGCACACTTGGCAGAGAATCTTGCTCTGCAACAAAGATTGGGTCGATTCCACCGCGAGCGCGAATCGTTCGACACAAAGATCGACTGTCGGCACCCGCAATAGGTTGCTCGCCCGCAGAGTACACATCAAGCATGATCAGCACATCGACTTGAGACAGGACATTGGCAAAGTCATCATAGAGATCGCGAGTACGGCTATAGCGGTGCGGTTGGAAGATCATTACTAAGCGCTTATCCTCCCAGCCATTACGAGCCGCCTTGATGGTCACATCGACCTCGGTTGGGTGATGACCGTAATCATCTACCAGCATCGCCTCACCTTTACCAGTATCGAAGCTGCCTAAGTGCTCAAAGCGGCGCCCAGTGCCCTCAGTGCCCACCATCGCGGCTAAGATAGCCTGATCGGAGATATCATCCTCGGTGGCCACTGCAATGGCAGCCGCAGCATTAAGGGCGTTGTGGCGGCCAGGAATATTCAAGGTGATATCCAGGTCAGCGCAGCCGCGGCGCGTGACGGTAAACATACCTTGCTGACCTTGCTGGCGATAATTAGTGATCTTGACGTCCGCATCGTCGGAAAAACCATAGGTGATCACCTGGCGGCTCACCTGAGGGATCAGTTCGCGCACGACTTCGTCGTCAACACACATGATGGCTTGTCCATAGAATGGCAAGTTATGCAGGAAATCGATAAACGTCTGCTTGAGGGTCTGGAAATCACCACCGTAGGTGTCCATGTGATCCGCTTCAATATTGGTCACGATGCTGACCATTGGCTGAAGGTGCAAGAAGGAGGCATCACTCTCATCCGCCTCAGCAATCAAAATACGACTTGAGCCGAGACGTGCATTGGTACCGGCACTTTTTACCAGGCCGCCGTTAACGAATGTCGGATCAAGACCCGCCTCTGAATAAATCTGGGTAACCAATGCTGTTGTGGTAGTTTTACCGTGCGTACCCGCCACTGCGATACCATGGCGAAAGCGCATCAGCTCAGCCAGCATCTCTGCGCGACGAACGACGGGGATACGCGCCTCTCGAGCGGCAATAATTTCCGGGTTTTCTTCGTTAATTGCCGTCGAGACTACGACAACACTGGCCTTAGCCACATTACTACTCTGGTGGCCAATAAACACCTCGGCCCCTTTTTCAACCAAACCCTGAGTGACTGCATTCTCGGCGATATCTGAGCCTGTGATCTGATAACCCTCATTGAGCAGGACTTCGGCTATCCCGCTCATACCTGCGCCACCAATACCGATAAAGTGAATGCACTTCACCCGGCGCATCTCTGGCACCATGGCACGAATCTGAGCTAAATCTTGTTTATGTTTGATGGTCATCTATTTATCTCGTTGTTCAGTTATATCGACGATAGCCTTAGCCACAACCTCATCGGCATTAAGCAGAGCAGCTGCGCGTGCTTTTTGCGCCATATCAAGCAATGCCGAGCGATCAAGGTTGCGAATAGTATCAGCCATTTTGCCAACTGTTAAATCTGGCTGCTCAATCATGTACGCACCGCCCACTTCTACTAGGTGATCGGCATTGAGTGCCTGTTGACGATCTTTATGCATAAAGGGGACAAACACCGCGCCCACGCCGGCAGCAGACACCTCAGACACCGTCAGTGCACCTGAGCGACACACGACTAGATCGGCCCACTGATAAGCACCAGCAACGTCATCGATAAACTCACTCACGGTAAATTTCTCGACCTGAGATTGTTGATACTCCGCTTCCACTTGCGCCTGATTGCCTTTGCCTACTTGATGAAAGATTTCAAAGCCCTGACCGAGCTCCGCCATCACTTTCGGCAAGGTTTGGTTGAGTATCCTCGCGCCCTGACTGCCTCCCATCACTAGAATGCGAATATCGCCGTCCCGCTCAATCAATCGACTATCAGGATGGGTAATACTGGCCACATCGCTACGGACTGGATTTCCCACCACTTGTGCATCAGTAAACGCACCGTCAAAAGCCTGAAACACTCGCGTCGCAATCTTAGATAGCCACTTGTTAGTCAACCCAGCGACGGCATTTTGCTCATGCAGCACGACAGGCACCCCTGATAACCATGCCGCAACACCACCTGGTCCACTCACATAGCCCCCCATACCAAGCACAGCGTCAGGCTGCCAACGCTTGATGTAGCGGCGTGCTTGAAGAATCGCATTAGCGATCTGCCATGGTGCTTGGAGAAGCTTAAGCACGCCCTGACCGCGCAGGCCTTTGACCTTGATAAAATCAATCTCAATGCCGTACTTGGGCACCAAATCGGCTTCCATTCGGTCGGCGGTGCCAAGCCAGCGGATCTCCCAGCCTTGCTGTTGCAATTGCTTAGCGACAGCCAATCCAGGGAAAACGTGACCGCCGGTTCCACCAGCCATCACTAATAATCGTTTATTTTTTTTCATCATGTTGTTCTTTTTGTTGCTCTGTATCGCCAATCGCCGCCAAGCGACACTCGAAGTCGATTCTTAATAGGATTGCGACGGCGATGGCCATAATGATAAGACTTGAACCACCGTAACTGATAAGAGGCAGAGTTAACCCCTTGGTCGGTACCATCCCCGCTGCCGCGCCGACATTGATAAGGGTTTGAAACGCAAACCAGATGCCGATACCAAACCCTAAGTAGCCGCCAAAATTCTGCCCTTGCTCGAGTGCACGTTTACCGATAAACACCGCTTTTAACACCAAGCTAAAGATCAACATCAGGATCAGCACAACACCAATAAAGCCGAGCTCCTCGGCCAGCACGGCAAAAACGAAATCGGTATGTGCTTCGGGAAGATACTCTAACTTTTGAATTGAGTTACCCAAGCCTTGACCAGACCACTCACCGCGTCCAAACGCCATAAGTGATTGGGTGAGCTGATAGCCGCTACCAAATGGGTCTTGCCAAGGGTCGAGAAAGGAGGTGACGCGACTCATGCGATACGGCTCAATCCAGATCAACACACCAACGACAATCAAGCCAGCGAGCATTAAACCAATAAATTGAATCAGCTTGGCACCGGCGACAAACAGCATGCCAAACAGGGTCACTAACATTACAACAACCGTGCCTAAGTCAGGCTGCCTGAGCAGCAGTGCCGCAAGTAAGCCAAAGATAAAGATAGGTTTAAAGAAGCCGCCAAAAAACGTTTGCCGCACTTCACTGTGCTTTCTCACCAAATAGCCGGCCATGTAGATAAACAGCGCCAGCTTGGCCACCTCAGCAGGTTGGAGATTGAAAAGCCCCAGCGGGATCCAGCGAGAGGCACCATTGACCGACTTACCCACTAGCAGCACCACAAAAAGAAGTAAAAACGCCACCCATAGCAACCAGTGGCTATAGCGCATCCACCTGTCGAGCGGGATTTGCACCGTCACGGTTGAGACGCCCATGGCAAGTATTAGGAATATCGCGTGGCGAATCATAAAATGGAACGGTTGATCCGTAAGTCGGTAACTGACCGGAAAAGAGGCTGAGGTCACCATAACCAACCCGACAACCATTAAACTCAGTGCAATCCACACCAGTTGTCGGTCATAGAGGGGAGGTTGATTCTCAGAGGTAAACCAGGTCGTAACGCGCTCCATTCGTTCCTTCACAGCGAACTCCATTAGAAAGAGGTGTGCTCCAATGCCAGACGGGTAAACGCTTCTCCACGTGCAACAAAGTTGGCGTACTGATCAAAGCTCGCACACGCCGGTGAAAGCATCACGATATCACCCGGTTTGGTCAGCGGAGAGATTTTGCCTATAGCTTGCTCCATGGTCTCAAAAAGCTGTGCACTTGGGTGCAACGCCGTAAACTGCTCTGCATCTTGCCCATAGCAACACAAAGAGACATCCAGTTCACGCAGTGCCGGCTCTAGTGGCGAAAAGTCGGCGCCTTTGCCTACACCACCCACCAGCAAGTACAGGTGCCCATCACATTTTAGGCCGGAAAGCGCAGCCAGGGTACTGGCTACATTGGTCGCTTTGGAGTCATTAACCCAACGAACCCCCTGATGCTGTGCCACGACCTGACAGCGATGGCTTAATCCATTATAGCGCTGCAATGCCGCTTGATAAGCTTGGCGTTCAACCCCGACGCTGTCGAGTAATGCCACCACCGCCAAGACATTCGCAATATTATGTCGCCCCACCAACGCAAGGTGATCCACCGCAACAAACGGCTGCGCGTCGACAACGATCCACTCCATCCCATCGATGGCTTCCACGTGATAGTGGGCCTTGCTATCAGACAGAGAAAAGGTTTTTTGATTAAGACCTGAGCGCTCTGGCAGTGTCTGCGGATCATCAAGATTGACGATAGCACGCTCGGCATGACTATAGATGCGCTGCTTGGCTGCGAGATAATCCCCCATCCCCTGGTAGCGATCCATATGATCTTCGGTCAGATTGAGGAAAGCGGCGCCTTTGAGCTTTAAGCTCGATGTCGTTTCAAGCTGAAAGCTAGAAAGCTCAAGCACATACAAATCGACATCGGCAGCAATAAGATCCAACGCTGGCACACCGATGTTGCCACCCACCGCCACGTTCCAGCCAGCGGCTTTCGCCAGTACGCCGGTTAAATCGGTCACCGTACTCTTACCATTAGAGCCAGTGATCGCAAGCGTAGGCGCACTAACATGCCAAGCAAACAGCTCAATATCCCCTACCACTCTCACACCACAGGCGATCGCCTGCTGCAGTTCGAGCGTCGCTAGCGCAATGCCAGGGTTAGCCACAATCAGGTCGGCCTCGTTGAGCCATTGCTGTTGCCAACTGCCAGAGTGCAGGCGAGTCTGTGCATCGAGTTGGTCTGCATTCGGCGGCGTCTGGCGGGTATCAATCACGCGCACCGAGATGCTTGGATGATATTTCCTCAGGTAATTAACCACCGAGAGCCCGGTAATACCAAGCCCAACCACAACAACGTTCGAGATCCCCTGCCAGTGATTCATATTAACGCACCTTCAAGGTTGCAAGACCGATCAATACCAAGACGATAGAGATGATCCAAAAGCGCACAATCACGCGCGGCTCCGGCCAGCCTTTGAGTTCGTAGTGGTGGTGGATTGGTGCCATGCGGAAGATACGTTGACCACGTAGCTTGTAGGAGCCAACTTGGAGGATAACCGACAAGGTCTCCATAACGAACACGCCCCCCATGATCACCAAAACAAATTCCTGGCGAACCAATACCGCGATAGTGCCCAATGCGCCGCCAAGCGCTAGTGAGCCGACATCGCCCATAAACACTTGAGCTGGGTAGGTGTTGAACCACAAGAAACCCAGCCCGGCCCCGACGATCGCGGTGCAGACAACAACCAGCTCTGAGGCGTATGGGATGTAAGGAATGTTCAGGTAAGCCGCAAAGTTCACGTTACCGGTTGCCCAGGCAATAATGCCAAAACCGGATGCCACCAATACGGTTGGCATGATTGCTAATCCGTCGAGACCATCGGTCAGGTTGACCGCATTACTGGTGCCAACAATCACAAAATAAGTCAGGACGATATAAAACAGACCAAGCTGCGGCATAATGTCTTTAAAGAACGGCACCACAAGCTGAGTCGCCGCGGTGTCTTTGCCATGTGCGTACAGCGCAAAGGCAACAATCAATGCAATCAATGACTGCCAAAAATACTTCCAGCGAGCAATCAGGCCATCCGTGTTCTTGCGCACGACCTTGCGATAATCATCGACAAAACCCACGGCACCATAACCGCCAAGGACAAACAGCACCGCCCAGACATAAGGGTTAGATAGGTCAGACCAAAGCAATACCGTGACCACGATGGCGGTCAGGATCATCACCCCACCCATGGTCGGTGTGCCGCGTTTGCTAAAGTGCGACTCTGGACCTTCTTCACGCACCACCTGACCAATTTGCAGCATTTGCAAGCGCTTGATCAGGCGTGGTCCCATCCACAGTGAGATGGTCAGTGCGGTTAAAATACTGACAATCGCGCGAAACGATAGGTATTCAAACAGGCGAAAAAAGGAAAAATATGGCTGGAGTAACTCAGCAAGCCAAATAATCATGCAACTCTCTCCTTCAGAGCATTTGCTACCTTGAACATGCCAGCACTATTGGCCCCTTTGACAAGCAAGGTATGTTGTTCTGTTTTGTCTAATGACGATGAGAGCTCATGTCGAATAAACTCAATCATCTGCACGTGGGAATCAAAGTGGCGACCTTGGCACTCTTCGCTGATCACTCGTGCATCATCACCATACGTCAAAACGTAATCAAAATTGAATGGTGCAGCATGTTGTCCAAGTTGACGGTGAAGTTCAAGACTTTGTTGACCTAATTCCGCCATATTCCCCAAAATTAGCCAGCGTTTACCCTGCAGCTGGCCGAGTAAATCGATTGCGGCGCCCATCGCCGGAACGCTGGCATTGTAGCTGTCATCGATTAAACGAATGTGTTCAGTCAGCTCAATCGTCTCCACGCGACCTTTCACCGGCGCCAATTTAGTCAGTCCGCTGGCGATCTCGTCCAAACCAACACCAAATTGCATGCATAACGCACAGGCAGCCAGCGCATTAGCTACATTATGCTGACCAATCAAGTTAAGCGTCATCGCCGTGCAACCTTTTGGTGTGTGTAAGGTAAAGCTTGGGTAACCCTCGCTGTCGACTTGCACCGCACTGGCATACACATCCGCCTCTTGACTTGAAGCAGAGAAAGTCACCACGCGCTTGTTATCCAGCAGTGTTTTCCACAGCGCCCCGCCGTGGCTATCGAGATTAACAATCGCCACCTGATCGCCTACCAAGCCCTGGTAGATCTCACCTTTGGCCTGCTTTACGCCATCTAACGAGCCAAAGCCCTCCAAGTGCGCGGCGGCGACATTATTGACCAAGGCCACACTTGGCTTAACCAATTGAGTGGTATAGGCAATCTCACCGATATGGTTGGCGCCAAGCTCAATCACTGAGTAGTCGTGCTGATAGGTGGTGCGCAGCAAGGTCAGCGGTACGCCGATATCGTTGTTAAAGTTGCCGGCAGTAAACAGCACCTGGCCTTTTTGCTCCAAAATAGCGGCACACATCTCTTTTACTGTGGTCTTGCCACAGCTGCCGGTAATCGCCAACGTTTGGGTCTCACACTGCTGATGGACCCATGCAGCCAAGCGCCCTAGCGCCAACTTGGTATCTTGCACCACGACCTGAGTAACATCAGCGTCAATTGGACGCTCTACCAGCACCGCACTCGCCTTTTCGGCCAATGTGGCATCAATAAAGTCATGGGCGTCAAAGCGCTCACCAACCAAGGCAATGAACAAGCATTGTCCTTCAATGCTTCGTGAGTCGGTTGATACCGTGTCAACTTGCCCATCTTGTCCATACAAGCGGCCATCAACAATCTGAGCCACTTGGCTGAGGCTAACTTGGATCATAGAGTCACTCCGAGTAATTGCGCCGCGGTCTCGCGGTCTGAGTAGTGCACCTGACCATGAGCAAAGACTTGGTAGTCCTCATGACCTTTACCGGCAAGCAAGACGATATCTTGCGCCGTTGCATGTTCGAACGCATACTGCGCCGCCTGAAAACGGTCATGCTCAACCACCACCGATTGCGGCGCGCGCAAACCGGCACGCATATCTTCAATAATTAAGTGAGGGTCTTCGCTGCGGGGGTTATCGTCAGCCAAAATCACATGATCGGCAAGTCGCTCTGCTGCAGCTGCCATCATTGGACGCTTGCCTTTGTCTCGATCGCCACCACAGCCGACCACCACCCAAAGCTTGCCCTGGCAATGAACACGCAAGGCCGCAAGGGCTTTTTCTAGGGCATCGGGGGTGTGTGCATAGTCAACGACAAATTTGGCATGTTGAGGGTGACTGAACAACTCCATACGACCAAGCACAGGCGTTAAGTGAGGCGCGGTCTCAATCAAGGTATCGATATCAATGCCCAGGCTCAGTAAGGTAGTAAAGGCCAGGAGCACATTGCTGGCATTAAATTCACCAATCAAGGGCACAGAAAGCTGACCATTGCCAAACTGACCACTGAAGTTAATCTTAATGCCACTAGTCGCGTAATCTACCTGAGTGGCATACACCCCTTGCTGATTCGCCTCAGTGCAAGATAAAGACACCGGAATAGCATCGCTCAACTGGGCAGCCCACGCTTTGCCCACCGCATCATCAATATTGATCACCGCGCATCGACAATCATGCTCCGTAAACAGTTGCAACTTGGCTGCCGCATACTCTTGCATGGTGCCGTGATAATCAAGGTGATCACGGCTGAGGTTGGTAAAAACGCCAGCAGCAAATTCGAGTGCCTTTACTCGGCCTTGAACCAAGCCATGAGAAGAGATCTCTAACGCGGTGTACTCAGCCCCCTGCGCATCGAGTTCGGCTAAGGTTTTCTGGATCTCAATCGCACTGCCAGTGGTATTGATGGCTGGCTGCAATTGGTCAAGAAACCCATTACCTGTGGTACCCATGACCGCGGTCTTTTTTCCAATCAAGGTTAGCCACTGAGCGATCAATTGGCTGATCGTCGTCTTGCCGTTGGTACCCGTAATACCAATCAATTGCGTGCTCATATGGCGATAGAAGCGGCCGGATAATTCTGATAAGCAGTGTTGTAACCCATCGATATACACCACTAGAGCCTGCTGATGTTGCTCACAGCGGCCATGTTCCTCTTGGGAGGACGCTTGAGCCAAAACCAGTTTAGCCCCCGCAGCCAGTGCTTGCGGGATATAGTCTCGGCCATCCATGCTGTGGCCTTGGATTGCTACAAAGCAATCGCCAGGGCGAACCTGGCGACTGTCGAGATGCAAGTCACCAACTGTACGCTGTGCGTAAGGTGACTGCGAAAGATCTAACCATGGCGCAACGAGATACGCCAAATCTACAGATTGAGTTTGCACCTGAGATTACCTTTACTCGTTCTTAAAACGATTTTCATCTGGCGTCACATTAAGGATCTGCAACGCGCCTTTCATAATATCGGCAAACACCGGCCCTGCGACCGAGCCACCATAGTAGTTATCACCCTGTGGTTCATTGACCACCACCACGAGCGCGAGTCGTGGATCACTCGCCGGCGCAACACCGGCGGTGTAAGCAAAATATTCATCGGTATAACCACCGGCGGAGGCTTTACGAGAGGTACCAGTTTTTGCTGCGACTCGGTAGCCAGGAACGGCCGCTCTGGTCGCGGTACCACCAGGCTGAGTCACCGTTTCTAGCATGGTCAGGACATTCTTAGCATGGTTGGGATCCATCACCTGCTGCGACAGATCAAGCTGGTTATTTTCAATAATGTGAACCGGCTGATATAACCCATAATTGCCCAGTGTCGCATAAGCATGAGCGAGCTGCAGCGGCGTTATTGATAGACCGTAGCCAAAGGCGAGTGTCGCGATCTCAAACTGTGACCAGCGGCGACGGTTAGGGAAAATACCCGTGCTCTCACCAATCAGGTTGAGCCCCGAGGATTGGCCAAATCCGACCCCACTGTACATATCAAGTAGCGCCTCAAGTGGCATATCCAGTGCTAATTTGGCGACCCCGATATTACTCGACTTCTTCAAGATGGTGGTGAGATCAGCCTCGCCGACCTTGGAGATATCACGCACACGACTGCCACCAAGCTGCATAATGCCATTACCCGTATCGATAACGGTATCATAGTCGGCACTGCCATTTTCCAGCGCCGCAAGCACGACAAAGGGTTTGACGGTTGAGCCAGGCTCAAAGGCGTCTGTGATGACCCGGTTACGCATCTTAAAGCTTTGCAGGTCATTGCGGTTATTTGGGTTGTAGGAAGGGGCGTTGACCATGGCTAACACCGCGCCCGACTTGACATCAATCAACACGGCCGAGCCAGAGGTCGCTCGGTGATCCGCCACCGATTGCTTTATTGCACGATAGGCGATGGCTTGCAGACGCTGATCAATGGTTAGCGTCAGTGGCTTACCCTCTTCACGCTCTTCTAGCGCAATGTTTTCCACCACACGCCCGTAACGATCCTTGCGAATGATCCGCTTGCCCGCTTCACCTGACAGCCATTTATCGTAGCTGCGCTCAACCCCTTCAAGACCTGAGCCATCAATACCAGTTACACCAATCAGGTGAGCACTGACCTCTCCAGAGGGGTAGTAACGGCGAGACTCTGCTCGCAGACCAATACCCGAGAGCTTCAACTCACGCACATAGTTGGCCATCGCTGGGCTAACTTGGCGCTGCAGGTAGATAAAACGGCGACTCTTGTTATCACTGATGCGCTCGAGCATCCGTTCACGGTCAATACCCAAGACATCTGCCAATGCATGCCAGCGATCAAGATTGGCAAAGCCCCCCTCGCGAAAAATAACCACCGGGTCTGCGGTCACCGCCTGGACCGGGACACTCACCGCTAGGGGCTCATCATTGCGATCAGAGATAATACCGCGCGCAGAGTGCAGGGTTTTGGCACGGACCGAGCGCATATCACCCTGCTTGATAAGGTTATCCGGCTCAACAATCTGAATATAACCAATGCGTCCGACTAGGGCGATAAACACGACAAAAACAGCAACCAGCACAACGTAAAAGCGCCACTTGATCAATGGCGGCTCTTCTTTATTAACGACTTTTTTTTCAGCAACTTGTTTATTGGCGAGTTGCGACTTGGTCTTTTTGCTAGCGGTCGACTTGGACTTTGCGGTCATTTTAGTGATACCAGGACTTCCTTATCTGCGTCAGGTCGCCTCATCTCGAGCTCTTGAATAGCCAGTTGCTCAACTCGGCTGTGTTCAGCAAGGGCGGTTTCTTCAATCAACAAGCTGCGCCATTCGTTATCCAAGCGCTCACGCTCCATCAGGGCATGGTCTTTCTCACTGATTGCGCTCCGTGCCTGATGAGTCACAAACACCACCGCCATCGCACTGACCAAAATCGTCACGAGCAGCACCAGCGGAACACGTCCTGCAGTGAGCACATCAACAGCTATGATCTTGGCTAGGTTAGGGGTATTGTCACTCATCGCATTCAATTATTCAGTTAGAGTTTCTCGGCCAGTCTTAATACCGAACTGCGTGAGCGAGGGTTGATCTCGACTTCATGCGCAGAGGGTTTGATGGCCTTGCCGACCGCTTTCAGGTTGGCACTGCCAAGTGCTTTAATTTGTGCCTCCGTCATCGGAATGCCATGCGGTACCTGCGGCCCTTGGCTCTCCTTACGGATAAATCGCTTCACCATGCGATCTTCAAGCGAGTGAAAGCTGATCACAGATAAACGACCCTGTGGCGCCAGGATACTCGCCGCGCCCTTAAGCGCCGTGTCGATTTCTTCTAGCTCACTGTTGATATAGATACGAAATGCCTGGAACGCGCGCGTGGCTGGGTGCTTCTTCTCTTTGAAGCTCTTTGGTGCCGCCTCTGAGATCAACTGAGCAAGCTGTCCGGTGCGCGTCAGAGGCTCATTTTCCTCATTCTCACGATACGCCACAATCGCCTTGGCAATGCGGCGAGCGTGTTTATCTTCACCAAATTCGCGGATCACCCAGGTAATGTCATCCAGGTCTGCCTCGAGCAGCCACTGTGATACAGGGATCCCTGAGGTAGGATCCATCCGCATATCCAGCGGGCCATCCTTCATAAAGCTAAAGCCACGCTCTGCATCATCCAGCTGAGGTGAAGACACACCAAGGTCGAGCAAGACACCATCGACCTTACCCTCTAATCCATATTGCTTGGCATACTCTGCCATACCAGAAAAAGGCCCGTGAATAATGGTAAAGCGTGGGTCATCAATTTTATTTGCCTCTGCGATCGCTTGCGGATCGCGGTCAATACTATATAGACGACCATTTTCTCCTAACTTTGAAAGAATTGTGCGGCTGTGTCCACCACGACCAAAAGTTCCATCGATGTAGATACCGTCAGGCTTAATCGCGAGACCGTCAATCGACTCGTTAAGGAGAACTGAAATATGTTGGAAAGATTCGCTCATGGTTGTCTCATTGGCTAGTGCCTCGCCCTATCACAGGGAGATGCGGCAAATTTTTAATTAGTTGTCATCAGTGTACTGATTTAAGCCTATATCGCCACTATTAGCATTACCCAGGTCGTGATTTAACACTAAGTTTACGGCTTATCAGGATTTATTAGTCAGTAAAAAGCAAAAAACCCACCACAACTTGATGTCATGGTGGGTCTCGAATAGGTGGAGCCGACTATAAGCCGGGTTCTGTTCCGCTTGCGCGGTGGTAGCCATTCGTCTAGGCCAGCAATCGCTCACTGGCTCGAGCAACCTACCCGCCTCCTTACGCGAGCAACGCAATGTGGAGGCCTATTTGGTCTTGCTCCGGGTGGAGTTTACCCTGCAGCGAACTATTGCTAGTCGCCCGGTGCGCTCTTACCGCACCCTTTCACCCTTACCTGTGCCCTAAGGCCATCGGCGGTCTTCTCTCTGCTGCACTTGTCGTGGGCTTGCGCCCCCCAGGCGTTACCTGGCACCCTGCTCTATGGAGCCCGGACTTTCCTCCCCTCCATCAGTCTCCCCCACCACGTGGAAGAGGGACATCAATGAAGCAGCGACTACCCAGTCAACTCCGGTGGCGGATTGTATAGAGTTCTCGCTAGGGTGTCTAGGTAAATGTGACAATCTGCACCGTTTGCTGATTGATTGCTCAATCGAGCGTCTAATTGGCTAAGTTTTCTAAGCCCCACTTATACAGCGCATTTTTCTTCAGATTGTAGATCTCAGCACACAGCGCAGCGGCTTTTTTCAGCGGCAATTCCGTGACCAAAATACCTAAGGTCCGCGTCGCCTCGTCTGGCAAGGTATCACTCACCTCTTCACGATAGCCGTGCACCAAGAGTACCATTTCGCCTCGTTGCTGGTTTTCATCGCTTCGCACCCACTCAACCAACTCCCCCAAGGGCAGGTTTTGGATGGTTTCAAACGTCTTAGTCAACTCTCGCGCTAGAGCGACCTCACGCTCGGGGCCTAAAATCTCCAACATGTCATCGAGCGAATCTAGGATACGGTGCGGCGACTCATAAAAGATGCACGTGCGCTCCGCCTTGGCTATCTCTAAAAACTTATCTTTACGCCCTTTGCTCTTGGCAGGGAGGAAGCCTTCAAAACTGAAGCGATCCGATGGCAAGCCTGACGCGCTCAGCGCCGTGATCACCGCACACGCACCAGGTAATGGCACAACCCTTACATTGGCTTGACGACATTGATTGACAAGGTGATACCCTGGATCACTGATCAGTGGGGTACCCGCGTCAGAGACCAACGCAATAGACATACCCTGCTGCAATTTTTCGACTAAAACTTGCGCTTTTTGTTGCTCATTGTGATCATGAAGGGCATAAGTTTTGGTATTAATTGCGAAGTGAGACAATAATTTACCTGTATGGCGGGTATCTTCCGCCGCGATCAGATCCACAGAAGAGAGCACTTCGATAGCCCGTTGTGTGATATCCGCTAGATTACCAATTGGAGTTGGTACAATATAGAGCGTAGGAATGTCGTTAGGGATTGTTTTACTGTCGGTCATTTGTTTACCATCACATCAACGATTACTATAGAACTAATTTAACACGCACAAGAATAGAGCGCATGGCAAAAAAGAATCCTAAAAAATGGAGTGTACCACGCCTACTCACTCCTGTAGCACTCGCATTGACGATTGCCGCTTGTTCCACGACGCCACAAGCACCTGAAAGCGTCGATATTACCCAAGATCCGGTTCAAGACTCGCAAACCTATCTGATTCGTGCAGACAGCTCACAAGACAGCCTGCAGGTCGATTGGTTGATTATGGCGCTCAAGGCGGCAATTCAAGAGCAAGACGCTGATTTGGCCGAACGCTTGAGTACCCGTATCCAACGCCTTTCATTGACCGATATTCAGCAAGCCGAGTGGCGAATCACTCGCGCCGAGCAGGCGCTGTCACAGGGTCAATATAACTCCGCATTGCAAGTGCTCAGCTTCGAAAACAGCTGGTCTCTGCCTCCACAACAGTGGGAGGAGTATTTCCAATTGCGTGCGCAACTGCTTGAGCTTCAGGGACGCTTCTTCGATGCCAATCGCGAGTTGATTGCGATGAGCCGATTTGCGCCTACATCAAGCCAGTCATTGATTTCTGAACGTATCTGGAGCAACTTTGGTCAATATCAAGCAGCTCAGTTGCTAAGTCTACCAACGGAAGGCGAAGAGGAAGTCCTTGCTGGTTGGATTGAACTTGCTCAGCTCTATCAGCGCCAGCAGGCCAATATTCCGAGCCTCAAAGCATCTCTGGAGCAGTGGCTAGAGTTCAATAGCCAACACCCTGCCGCCTTTTATACCCCGCAGGTAATTAACGGTATCTTAGCTCTCGATATCAGCCTACCGACCAAAACCGCACTCTTGCTACCACTGTCGGGTAAATACCAACCTCAAGCCGAGCTGATCCGCGATGGTTTTCTGCTCGCTATGATGAACGATGAGGGCCGAGAGCCAGATAATCAATTGACCTTGATTGATACTACTGGCATCTCAGGTGAAGAGCTTGAAGACAAGATCGTTGCGCAGCAAGTCGACTTTATTGTGGGTCCTCTGACCAAGAGCAGTGTCGAGATGCTCCAAGATGTCCAAGACACCCTACCTAAACCGATCCCAACCTTGTCACTCAATATTCCCGAGGATATCGAGCCAGGCTTTGGCACCTGCTACCTAGCCCTGTCCCCAGAGCAAGAAGTTGCTCAAGCGGCGAAGTACTTCGCCGAGCAAGGTTATCAGTTCCCACTGCTCATCGCGCCGAACAACAATCTTGGTACGCGCGTCAGTGAGGCCTTCGAGGCCGAGTGGCAGGAGTATGCAACCACCCCAGCCGCAATCGACTTGTTTGATAATCGCAACCAGCTGCAGCGCAATATCAACAGTGTCTTGGGTCTGCAGGAGAGCCAGCAGCGCATCGCGCAAATGACGACGATCCTAGATAGCGAGCTGGAATCAGAGGCGCGCAGTCGTCGTGATGTCGACGCGGTCTATATCGTCGCGGACAGCGCTGACTTGACCCTGATCAAGCCGTTTATCGAGGTGGCGATTAACCCAGATACCACACCGCCTAAACTGTACTCTAGCTCGCGTAGTAACAGCAGCTCGAAACAGTATGAGGACTTAACTGGGGTTACCTTCAGTGATATTCCACTGCTTCTGCAACCAGAGGCAGAGCTCAAGGCGCAAATAGAAGAGTTGTGGCCAGAGAGTTCTAAATCGCAACAACGCCTGCAAGCCTTAGGTATGGATGCGTACCACCTCATGGTTGAACTGCCACAGATGAAGGTGACACCTGAGGCTCGTATTCAGGGTCAGACTGGCATACTCAGTATCGACGAAAACTGCGTAGTTGAGCGAGAAATCAGCTGGGCGGAGTATGGGACTTTTTAGTCGTCTCTCGCGTCGAGGCTCATCTCAGGCGGATTCTTCTCACGTGAATAATCCGCCACGGAGTATCGGCGAGCATTATGAGACCTTGGCACTCGAGCACTTGACTCGCCAAGGTCTTGCTCTTGTCGAGCGCAATTTTTCCACCAAGTGGGGAGAAATCGACCTAATTATGCGCCAAGGGGAGACATGGGTGTTTGTTGAGGTAAGATATCGCCACAAGGCTGACTTTGGTCACGCCGCAGAAACCGTAACGCGCACCAAAGCTCGCAAGATCATCAAGACGGCACAGATTTGGTTAGCGCGGCACAATCTACCACTGCACAGTACTGATATCCGCTTTGATGTCATCGCCTTACATCAGCAAGGAAAGCAACTAGAGTGGTACCTCAATGCAATTACAGAAAACTAATTAGGATCATAACCGATGCTCGAAAGCATTAATGACAGTTTTAAAGAAAGTATCCAGATTCAAATCGCTGCTGCAGAAGCCCTGCCTGATGCGATCACCCACGCCGCTCAAGCAATGGTGAGCAGCTTGCTCAACGGCAACAAGATCCTGTGTTGTGGTAATGGCGGCTCCTCCGCTAACGCGCAGCTTTTTACCTCATGCTTGGTCAACCGCTTTGAAACCGAGCGTCCAAGCCTACCTGCGATTGCCTTAACCGCAGACAACACCACCCTAACCGCGGTTGCAAACGACTACCACTATGAAGAGATATTTTCTAAGCAGGTGCGTGCCTTTGGCCAACCGGGAGACATACTGCTGGCTATCTCCACCAGTGGTAACAGCAAGAACATTATCAAGGCAATGGAGGCCGCGGTGACCCGCGATATGACCATCATCGCCTTTACCGGTAAAGATGGTGGCGAGATGGCCGGCCTGCTCGGCGAGAATGACGTCGAGATCCGCATCCCCTCTCATCGAACCGCTCGTATTCATGAGGTGCATATGGTGACGCTACACTGCCTATGTGACCTTGTTGATCAGGTACTTTTTCCAGCCCACGAAGAGTAAACAATGACGTTGACCAAGCTTCTTCTTACCCTAGCCGTAACAATCAACCTTGCAGGATGCGCCGGGCTGTTTGTTGCTGGCGCCGCGACCACTGCCAACATTGCGACCGATACCCGCTCTACCAGCGAGATCTGGCGTGACAATAATATAGAGTTTGAGGTGGCCTCGATCACCAATCAACAGCCTTATGTAGAGCGTGTGCGCGTGTCGAGCAGCTCACATCGAGGTACGGTGGTACTGATGGGACAATCGCAAGAAGAGGACTTGGTGGCCAACTTGATTGACGAAGTACAATCAATCGAGGGCGTGACGATGGTATACAATCAAATCCGCGATAAAGCGCCGCTGAGTGTCTCGGGGATCAGCCGAGATAGTTGGCTCACCACAAAAGTGAAATCTGCACTACTGACCGAGAAGAAGCTCAATGGAATCAAGGTCAAGGTGATCACCGAAGATGAAGAGGTCTTTCTGCTTGGCAGCGTCTCACATCAGCATGCCGATATCGCCACCGAGATCGCCCGCAACATCTCAGGTGTGAAAAAAGTCGTCAGAGCTTTTCAATACGCCGACTAACTCACAGAGGTTCGAGTTTCGGGGACGGGCTTTGCCCTACGAGAGGCGAGTAAAAGCTTGTCATAGATATGAGTATTCACGGCAAACTCAAAGCGTGCTGCATACTACTCGCACCTCGGAACGAAGTGAAACCCGAACCTCGAACCTAAAATAAAAAGCCAATGGCTTTCACCATTGGCTTCAATATACGATAACTAGAAACAAGCTCGATTATTTTACAACACGTAAGCTAGGTCGGCCCTTTGGTCTTGGCGCGGGTTCAGGCTCTTCTTCAGCCATTACCTCTTCCGTTGCAACCGACAGGTGCTCTTCAGTGGTATCTTGTTGCTCTTCTTCCTCGACGATGCCACCCATGTATGCCTCTTCAGGCTCAAACATAGTACCGGCACCATTCTCACGAGCATAAATCGCCTGCACGGCGTACAAGGGCACGATCACTGAGTGTGGGCGACCACTAAAGCGCGCATTAAACGTGATCGCTTCATTGCCCAGCTCTAGGTTACCGACTGCACGTGGTGCCACGTTTAAGATGATTTGACCATCTTGGACAAACTCCATCGGTACACGCACGCCCGCCATTGTCGCATCAACAACCAAGTGAGGGGTTAGATCATTATCCACCAGCCACTCATAAAACGCCCTAAGCAAATAAGGACGTCTTGGCGTCATATTTGAAGCATCCATCTGAAAGCCTATTAACGAGTAAGACGCATTTCACGTTCAGCTTCAGTCAAAGAAGCAAGGAATGAATCACGCTCAAACACGCGGTTCATGTAGACCTTGATCTCTTTTGATCCAGGACCGGTAAGCTCGATACCCATTGATGGTAGGCGCCACAACAATGGTGCTAGATAGCAGTCGATCAAGCTGAATTCTTCACTCATGAAGTACTCGTATTCACCAAAGATTGGGCCAAGTGTCAGCAGGTCATTACGCAGTTTGTTGCGTGCTGCTTCCGCTTCCTCTGGGCTACCTTTCGCTACTTTTTCAGCTAGAGAGTACCAGTTACGCTCGATACGGTAGATCATCAGACGGCTACTACCACGAGCCACTGGGTATACTGGCATCAGTGGTGGATGAGGAAAACGCTCATCGAGGTATTCCATGATAATTTTAGAATCGTACAGAGCCAATTCACGGTCCACGAGTGTCGGGACAGTTTTGTAAGGGTTTAGCTCGGCTAGCTCTGCAGGTAGATTAGTTTCATCAACCAGCTCGACTTCCACGCTGACACCTTTTTCAGCGAGAACAATACGAACCTGATGGCTATACAAATCAGATGCACTTGAAAATAGCGTCATCACAGAACGTTTATTGGCAGCTACAGCCATGGAGCCCTCCAGCACACTTAACTTAAGAAGAAAAATTCAAATAAAAAATAATGGAGGCTAAGCCTCCATTATTTATAATAATTCGGAAATTAGCACGGTATGATAGCACAATTAATGCACATCACGCCAATACTCTTTCTTCAACAGTACCACAATGATGGTAAACAGCACTAAGAAGCCCATCACCCACCAACCGAGTTTATGTCGCTCCAGTTTCACTGGATCGCCAGAGTACTCAAGGAAATTGACCAGATCACGGATGGCATCATCATACTCTTCCTGGTTGAGCTCCCCAGTCCCATCAGTACGCACAGCCACGACGACCTGCTGCTCTTCACCATCAACCACTCGCGTGCCATACACTGGCTCAGGGATCCCTTGCAGCTCCTCAAGCACATGAGGCATGCCGACGCTTGGGAACACGTAATTGTTAACACCAAAAGGACGTGAATCATCGGTATAGAATGCGCGCAAATAGGTGTAGAGCCAATCTGTGCCCCGTACTCGGGCAACGAGCGTCAAATCCGGTGGCGGCGCACCGAACCATTGTGCGGCTGCTCCCTGTGGAATCGCATTGACCATCAGATCACCGATCTTACTCTCCGGGTCAAACACCAAATTATCCATCATCAAGTCATGCGGAATGCCCAGATCATCAGCCACTCGTTCATAACGCTGATACTGCTGTGCGTGACAACCAAAGCAGTAGTTCATAAACAGCTTCGCACCATTTTGCAGCGAGGCGGTGTCAGACAGATCGTTATTGGCTTTATCGAGAGGGACACTCACACCCGCAGCGAAAACCAATGTTGGCAGCATTGCAAACAGAACTAAAATCCATTTTTTCATTTGAATGTTACCCTCTCTGGCAGTGGTTTTGTTGCCTCATGTTTGCTGTAGAAGAACAACAAGACAAAGAACATGAAGTAACCCAGACTGAAAATTCTCGCCATGATGGTGTATACGGGTGTCGCAGGCAGCGCACCAAGGATCCCTAAGGCGATAAAGCACACAGTAAATTGAGCAATATTGATCAGATGCCACTTGCTTCGGTAACGGTACGAACGCACCTTGCATCGATCTAACCAAGGCAGCAAGAACAGGACGACGATCGCAGCACCCATCGCGACAACACCTAACAGCTTATCGGGCACAGCACGCAAAATGGCGTAAAACGGCGTGAAATACCATACCGGTGCGATGTGATCGGGTGTCTTGAGTGGGTTTGCCGTCTCAAAGTTTGGTGGCTCAAGGAAATAGCCACCCATTTCTGGATTAAAGAACAGCACGTAACAGAACAAGAACAAGAACCCTGCCACACCGATGAGATCTTTCACCGTCCCGTACGGATGGAAAGGGATGGAGTCGATGATGTCATATTTCTTGGTGTAGTCATCGTGGAACTTAAACTGAGTCTTATAATCGGCACCCATGCTGCCTTTGGGTAGTTTAGTCTCGATCCCATCCGGATTGTTTGACCCTACCTCATGCAGCGCTAGCACATGCAATACCACCAGCAGCAGCAACACGATGGGTAAGGCAATAACGTGCAGTGCAAAGAAGCGATTCAGTGTTGCCCCAGAGATCACATAGTCGCCACGGATCCACAAGGTGAGATCATCACCGATAAACGGTATCGCGCCGAACAACGAGATGATCACCTGTGCCCCCCAGTAGGACATCTGTCCCCATGGAAGCAAATAGCCCATAAAAGCTTCTGCCATCAATACCAAAAAGATCAACATACCAAACAGCCACAATAGCTCTCGGGGTTTCTGGTATGAGCCGTAAATCAGACCGCGGAACATATGAAGATAGATGACAACAAAAAACGCCGAGGCCCCCGTTGAGTGCATGTAGCGTAATAGCCAGCCGTACTCAACATCACGCATGATGTACTCAATCGAGGCAAATGCGCCCTCACCTGACGGTACGTAGTTCATTGTCAACCAGATACCGGTAAGAATCTGATTGACCAGCACCAACATCGCAAGTGAGCCGAAGAGATACCAAAAGTTGAAGTTCTTTGGCATGGGGTATTCTGACAGGTGCTTGCGATACGCATTCATTGCGGGCATGCGCTTTTCTACCCAGTCTAGTAGTGCTTGCATTAGGCTTCCCCTTGTTCATCGACACCGACTAAAACCTTGGTGTCGCTAACATACATATGTGGTGGTACAACTAGGTTGTACGGTGCCGGCACCCCTTGGAACACCCGTCCTGCCATATCAAACTTAGAACCGTGACATGGGCAGAAAAAGCCAGATTTCACCCCTTGAACTTGTTCGCCAAAGGTATCGGGTAGGTAAGTTGGTGAGCAACCTAGATGGGTACAGATGCCGACCGCAACAAAGTACTCGGGTTTGATAGAACGATAGGTATTAACTGCGTACGTCGGTTGCTGCTCTTCCTGAGAGCCCGGATCTCGCAGCTGACCATCTAACTCAGACAGGCCATCGACAATGGCTTGAGCGCGGCGAACAATCCATACCGGCTTACCTCGCCATTCGACACGAACCATTTGCCCTTGCTCGAGCTTACCGATATCCACTTCAACCGGCGCGCCCGCAGCTTTCGCCTTGGCGCTCGGGTTCCACGATTTGATGAAAGGTACGGCGACAGCGACGGCCCCTAACCCACCCACAACAGCGGTTGTGGCGGTTAGAAAGCGTCTGCGGCCGTTATTTAGTGGCGCATTGCTCATCCAAACATTCTCCCTTTGACTCCTTTCGGGCTGGTGAGGTCCCTTATCAGAGCACGGCTAACAATTCCAATTTGTTTTGTCTCTAATTGTTATCAAATGATAAAGAAAAGCCTACTTTTTGACAAGGTAAAGCTACTTTTTTGTAACATACATCAAGGGATTTGTTTTAACCGAGTAAATTATCGATAAAACTGGCTAGATAAAGAGGGGGCGGAGTCTGGGAAGGAATGCTAAGTAATAAAAAAGCCTGGTAAAAACCAGGCTTTTGAAAATTTGCTCTTGCGAGCAAGTAAAACGATAACCGTAAGATTAACGTTTTGAGAACTGTGGACGACGACGTGCTTTACGTAGACCAACTTTCTTACGCTCAACGCGACGAGCATCACGAGTAACGTAACCCGCTGCACGTAGAGTTGGACGTAGAGACTCATCGTACTCCATAAGAGCACGAGTGATACCGTGACGGATAGCACCAGCTTGACCAGAGATACCACCACCTTTAACAGTGATGTATAGGTCAAGTTTCTCAGTCATTTCAACTAGCTCAAGAGGTTGCTTAACAACCATACGAGAAGTTGGACGACCGAAGTACTCGTCAAGGCTACGCTTGTTGATTACGATGTTGCCGCTGCCTGGTGTGATGAAAACACGTGCAGCTGAGCTTTTGCGACGGCCAGTGCCGTAGTATTTATTCTCTGCCATTTCCTAAATCCCCAATTAGATGTCTAGTACTTTTGGTTGTTGAGCAGTGTGGTTGTGCTCAGCGCCAGCGTAAACTTTAAGCTTACGGTACATAGCACGGCCTAGAGGACCACGTGGAAGCATGCCTTTAACAGCTAGTTCGATAACCATTTCTGGCTTACGATCGATTAGCTTGTCAAAAGTGATTGACTTAAGGCCACCTGGGAATTCAGTGTGACGGTAGTAAGTCTTAGCTGCAGCTTTGTTACCAGTTACAGTAACTTTCTCAGCGTTAACAACGATGATGTAATCACCAGTGTCAACGTGTGGAGTGTACTCAGCTTTGTGTTTGCCACGTAGGCGAGATGCAATTTCACTTGCTAGACGGCCAAGAGTTTTACCTTCAGCGTCTACAACGTACCAGTCGCGTTTTACAGTTTCTGGTTTAGCAACGAAAGTTTTCATGCTAATAATCCGATAATTTAGATTTACACTTAAAGGAGCATTGCTCCCACTGACTAAGAGCCCAGTCATCACCCCTTCGAGTGGATGGCACTCTCGACCTTTAGGTTCTTTGGAACAAGTCCGCAAAACAGGTCTGCAGTAACGGTGGGTCGCAGGATTATAGAGAAGTCAGTTGAAAAAATCACCTCTTTTTTCGGCAAAGTGTTATTTTTTTCTTAGGCTTGCTTATAGCCAGTGTCATTTGCGCCCATTCACCTAGCCTAAGTGCTCGCGCGCAAGGTAATCGTGGCTCTGCATTTCTATCAAACGTGACTGACAGCGAGCAAACTCAAAGCTCAGCCTGCCCTGAGTATAGAGAGCATCAATCACCACTTCAGCCGAGATTATCAAAGTCACATTGCGCTCATAAAACTCGTCGACCAGCGCGATAAAACGTCGTGCCGCATCATCATTATTAGCCCCCATCTGCGTGACACCCTTGAGCAGAACCGTGTGATAGAGACGGGACAGTTCAATATAGTCGTTTTGACTGCGAGCGGATAAGCATAGCTGCTCGAAAGTCGCGAACAACACTCCTTCACAACTGGCGACAACCTCAAGCTGGCGATGATTGACCTCGATAACCTGTTCATGTTCATCAGGCGTGCAGTGCACAGTCAACTCAGCAAAGTATCGCTCTAGGTTAATATCGGCCTGAGCATCAAGTGGGGCGTGGTAGATCTCTGCCTGCTCTAGAGTTCTGAGACGAAAGTCTGTGCCACTGTCTACATTGAGGATCTGACAATGAGCCTCTATCAATGCAATGGTCGGCAAAAACCGTGCACGCTGCAGACCATTACGATAAAGATCTTTCGGCGCAATATTGGACGTTGCCACTAAAATGATCCCTCGGGCAAATAAGGCATTAAACAGCCCAGCTAAGATCATTGCATCAGTAATGTCCGAGACATAAAACTCGTCAAAACAGATAATGTCGGTTTCACTGGCGATTTGATCGGCAACGATCTCAAGCGGATCCTCGACTTCACCAAGTGCTTTGAGATCATCGTGGACCCGATACATAAAGCGGTGAAAATGCACCCGAAGCTTGTTTGGATTGGTTAATGCATGAAAGAAGGTGTCCATCAGGTAGGTTTTGCCCCGTCCAACACCGCCCCAGAGGTAAAGACCTTGCGGGGCTGGCGGCGTCACGGGCGAGCGACCGAGCAACTTATCGATTAGGCTTTGAGGTTCGGGCGTATAGCTTATGTACTGCTGGTACTCAAAAAACAGTCGATCCAATGCCTTTATCGCCACTGACTGGGCCGCATCTTTGACAAAGCCGTTATGAGCGACATCATGTTGGTAACGCTCCTGCGGAGACTGCACGACCATACTCTTTCCCATCCTCAACTGAGCTATTTCACTTTATTGACTGGAAATCTCATAGTAACATGGGTTTGCACCCCGTTGTAACTTACTGGTTGCAAAAAGGTTAAATAATTACAAAGAGGAAATCTTATGCCTTGGATCTATGCAATTGTTGGCGTGTTAGTCGGTGCATTGGGCGGCTTCCTAGCTGCACGTTACACAGCACCAAACGAAAAGAAACAAAAGTCTCTACAAAAAGACCTTGATACTGCTCAGTTTACTTTGGAGCAACAACGTCAAGAACTCACTGATCATTTTGCTCAGACTGCTGCCCTACTCGATACGATTGGTAAAGACTATACCAAGCTCTACCAGCACATGGCAGAAACCTCACGTGAGTTGTTGCCCCAGCAACCCGAGCAAGACAACCCATTTACCAAGCTGATTGGTAGCAAAGAGCAATCCAGCGTTAGAAACCCGCAGAGTATCAACCCAGCAGTGGATACCAGTGAGTTAGAGCAAGCTCCGCGAGACTATTCAGATGAGGCGACCGGACTGCTTAAGGATGAAGAAAAAGAGATCATCCATGCACCTGAGATCCCTACTGCCAAGGCGTCCTAACACTTTTATGACAATTAATTAGGAACTTAGCTAAGGTTTTTGAGTCGAAACTCGCGATGGCACGATAGATTTCCCATTTGAAAGCGCCTAGGCTATACCGATGGGAACTAAGCGTATAATTACAGGAGTTATCGATGAAAAAACCTTTACTCGCACTCACGGCATTATCTCTTAGCTTAGGGATGATCCTGTCCCCGGTCACCGTACAAGCTGCCTTACCTCATTCCGTTCAGGGCGAATCACTGCCAAGCTTGGCGCCAATGCTAGAGAAAGTGACTCCAGCTGTGGTCAGTATCGCGGTTGAGGGTACTCAACCTGCGCGCCAGCAGGTTCCTGAACCGTTCCAATTTTTCTTTGGTCCCGATTTTCCCGGAGAGCAACTTAGAGAGCGTCCATTCCGCGGTCTTGGCTCTGGCGTGATCATTGATGCTAAGCAGGGTCATATCGTTACCAACTATCACGTTATTAGTGGCGCTGATAAGATCCGAATCAAGCTCCACGACGGGCGCGAGTACAATGCTGAGCTGATTGGTGGTGATGAAATGTCGGATATCGCCTTACTTAAAGTCGATAAGCCGCGTGACCTGACTGAGATTTCGGTTGCTGACTCTGACAAGCTTCGAGTCGGTGACTTTACCGTTGCGATTGGCAACCCGTTTGGGCTGGGCCAAACTGTCACGTCGGGAATTGTCTCAGCCCTTGGCCGAAGTGGTCTAAACCTTGAAAACTTTGAGAACTTTATTCAAACCGATGCGGCGATCAACAGCGGCAACTCGGGTGGTGCGCTGGTCAACCTCAACGGCGAACTGATCGGCATCAACACTGCGATTTTAGGTCCAAATGGCGGGAATATCGGTATTGGTTTCGCTATTCCAGCCAATATGATGACCAACCTCACCGACCAGATCCTCGAATACGGTGAGGTCAAACGCGGCATGCTCGGTGTTCAAGGTGGTGAAATCACCTCTGAGCTTGCCGAGGCACTCGGTTACGACTCAAGCAAAGGCGCTTTTGTCAGCCAAGTGGTTCCTGACAGCGCGGCAGACAAGGCCGGCGTTGAGGCCGGGGATATTATCGTCTCAATCAATGAACGCAGTATCAGCACTTTCAGTGAACTGCGCGCTAAAGTAGCCACCTTGGGCGCGGGTAAAAAAATTAAACTGGGCGTGGTTCGTGACGGCAAGCAGAGAAGCTTTGACGTGACATTGGGTGAACAGAACTCCGTCAAAACCTCCGCCGATAAACTTCACGAAGGGCTTACCGGCGCTGAGTTGACCAACACCACCGGACAAGATCCAGTTCAAGGGGTCAAGGTATCCAGCGTAGCGCAAGGCTCTCCTGCTGAGAGCTACCAGTTACAACAAGGTGATATCATCATCGGTGTCAACCGTCACCGCGTGGACAACCTTGCTGAGCTGCGTAGTATCATTGAAGAAACCGAGGGTGTGCTTGCTCTCAACGTGCAACGTGGTGATCGTACTCTCTACTTGGTTATTCGCTAACCCGCTAGCAGAGCAATAACTATTGATAAAAAAGACACACTTATGTGTGTCTTTTTTATTGTAAAAACAAATTGATATTATGGTTTGTCAGCACCCTCGGTGCTATTCTAAAGCGATCTTATCTTTTCATCGAACTCAGAGGCGAATGTCTGGTGCATATTGTTAGTTTTCTGCTGCGCTCAATTGGCTTAGGTTTAGCGACCGCGGCAATCCTGCTGCTCGCTATGCCATCTCTGCGCCAGCAGGTATTACCAAGCACCCATGTTTCTCACACTGAAAACATTGACCGATTGCAGATCTCATTCAAAGATGCTGTGCATCGGGCAGCACCTGCGGTAGTCAATATCTACAGTCGCAAGTACACCGAAAATTCCCGTACTCAGCTCTCAACCCAAGGCTTGGGCTCAGGCGTTATTGTCAGTGACAAGGGCTACATCATCACCAACTATCACGTAGTGGCTCAAGCTGATCAGATCATTGTTGCTCTACAAGACGGGCGCGTAGCTGCAGCCCAAGTCGTTGGTGTTGATCGTCGTACTGATATCGCTATCCTGCGAGTTGAGGGCGATAATTTACCCGTCATTCCACAAAATCCAGACTACAACGCTCAAGTCGGTGATATCGTGCTGGCGATTGGCAACCCGTATAACCTCGGTCAAACTACGACATTTGGTATTATCTCAGCCACAGGTCGCTCCTCTATCAGCGCCGATGGTCGTCAGGCCTTTATCCAAACCGATGCCGCCATCAATGATGGGAACTCTGGTGGGGCCTTGGTCAACAGTCGTGGTGAGTTGGTCGGGATCAACACCGCTTCTTTTCAACAGGCGACTGATCTTGAGACCTACGGCATCTCCTTTGCGATCCCCTTTCGCCTGGCCAACCAGATCATGGAAAAGATCATTGCCGACGGTCGCGTGATACGCGGCTACATCGGCATCGATGGACAAGATATCAACTCAGTCACCGCACGCCTGCTTGGCGACAACCACCCAGGCGGGATCGTAGTATTGGGCATCGACCCTAACGGCCCTGCCGCAGCCGCTGGCTTTAAAACCCAAGACATTATTCTGCGTATCGATGGGCAGAAAATTAATGGTAAACAAAGCGTAATGGACCAAGTCACCGACCTGCGCCCCGGCACGGATATCGATATCGTGATACTGCGTGAGGGACAAGAGATGACGTTAAGGGTCACTATTGCGGAGGACTCTAGGGTCTTTACCCCGCAATAGAAAAGGCTCGAGGAGCGGGGACGGGCATAGCCCTACGAGTTGCGAGGAGTTTAGTATATCACCCGCCCCTCGGAACGAAGTGTAACTCGCTCCCCGCCCCTAAAAAAAGCCCCATGCTTTTTGGGGCACAGGGCTTTTCTTTTCTTTCAAACTTCAGCTTATTCCGCCGGCTCTTCGCCGTCTATCTCAACTCGTGTGACGCGCTGTAGACCGCGTGGCAGTAGTCCGCCTCGGCGACCGCGTTCACCGCGGAAGTTATCTAGATCCGCAGGCTTGAGGCCTAGTTTGCGCTTACCCGCGTAAAGGGTCAGAGATGCCCCTTGTGGTATTGGCATTAGGTGGGAGACGAACTCCTCACGCTCTTTCGCTTTGGCCGCTGGAATATTGATGATCTTATTCCCTTTGCCCTTGCCAAGCTGAGGCAAATCGCGAATCGGGAACATCAGCATGCGACCTTGGTTAGTGATAGCCAAAATCTCATCACTATCGATGTTGTCGATCGCCAGCGGAGTCATCACCTGGGCGTTTTGCGGCAAGGTGACCAAGGCTTTACCACTGCGGTTTTTCGACAGCATATCGCTGCCCTTACACACAAACCCATAACCGGCATCTGAGCCCATCAGCCAAAGCGCCTCATCGTCACCCATCACTACTTGAGTCACATTGGTGCCCGCGGCAATATTCAAGCGACCGGTGATTGGCTCACCCTGGCTGCGCGCCGATGGCAATGTGTGCGACTCCAGCGAGTAACTGCGTCCATCATTGCCAAGGAAAACGGCCTGTTGATTGCTCTTACCACGTGCTGACGCAAGATACTTATCGCCGGACTTATAGTTCAAGCCCGTTGCATCGACCTCATGCCCCTTAGCGTGACGGATCCAGCCTTTCTCAGACAGAACAACAGTGATCGGCTCACTTGGTACAAGGTCACGCTCAGTAAGCGCCTTGGCCTCTGCACGCTCAACCAACGGCGAGCGGCGATCATCACCGTATTTCTCGGCATCGGCCTTGATCTCTTTCTTGAGCAGAGTGTTCATGCGACGCTCAGAGCCAAGTAGCTGTTCTAGCTTCTCACGCTCTTTCTCAAGCTCTTCTTGCTCACCACGGATCTTCATCTCTTCAAGCTTAGCCAGGTGGCGAAGCTTGGTATCTAGGATGGCGTCAGCCTGAATATCTGTGATACCAAAGCGCTCCATTAGCACCGCTTTTGGTTCATCTTCGGTACGGATGATCTCAATCACCTCATCGAGGTTAAGATAAGCTATCAACAAACCTTCTAAGATATGTAGGCGGGCGAGCACCTTGTCGAGGCGGAACTGAAGACGGCGACGCACGGTTTCACGGCGAAACTCGATCCACTCAGAGAGGATCTGCACCAAGCCTTTAACCTGTGGGCGATTATCTAAGCCGATCATATTCAGGTTAACGCGATAGTTGCGCTCAAGATCTGTCGAAGCGAACAAGTGATTCATCAACTGCTCGCTGTCAACGCGATTAGAGCGAGGCACAACCACGATGCGGGTTGGGTTTTCGTGGTCCGACTCGTCACGCAAGTCCTCAACCATTGGCAGCTTCTTGGCGCGCATCTGGTTGGCGATCTGCTCAAGCAGCTTGGCCCCTGACACTTGGTGCGGCAGCGAAGTGATCACAATCTCACTGCCCTCTTTATGCCATACCGCACGCATCTTCACACTGCCCTTACCAGTGCGATAGATCTTCTCCAGATCCGACGCTGGTGAGATAATCTCGGCCTCAGTCGGATAATCCGGCCCCTTGACGAACTGCATCACATCAGCCAGCTCAGCCTTAGGGTTATCAATCATGTGTACAGTAGCTTCGGCAATCTCACGCACGTTGTGTGGCGGGATATCGGTGGCCATACCAACTGCGATACCGGTGACACCGTTGAGCAGGATATGTGGCAGGCGTGCTGGCAGCATCTGCGGCTCTTTGATCGTGCCGTCAAAGTTTGGCTGCCACTCCACCGTGCCCTGTCCAAGCTCGCCCAACAGTACCTCAGCAAACTTCGATAGTTTGGCCTCGGTATAACGCATAGCAGCAAAGGATTTCGGGTCGTCCGGGGCACCCCAGTTACCCTGACCATCCACCAATGGGTAGCGGTAAGAGAATGGCTGCGCCATCAATACCATGGCTTCATAACACGCTGAATCACCGTGTGGGTGATACTTACCTAGTACATCACCAACCGTACGCGCCGACTTTTTGTATTTCGCGGCGGCCGACAGGCCCAGCTCTGACATCGCGTAGATGATACGGCGCTGAACCGGCTTCAAGCCGTCACCAATGTACGGCAGAGCACGATCCATGATCACGTACATCGAGTAGTTTAGATAAGCGTCTTCAGTGAACCTGCGCATCGGCAGCTGTTCAACGCCATCAAATGTAATTTCGTTAGACATCTCTATACCTCAGCCAAGTCACCGTTGTTTTGCAACCACGAGCGGCGATCATCGGCACGCTTTTTACCCAGCAGCATATCCATCATCTCCATCGTCGCATCAGCATCATCGATGGTCAGCTGGACAAGACGACGAGTATTCGGATCCATAGTGGTCTCACGCAGCTGCAGTGGGTTCATCTCACCCAGACCTTTGAATCGCTGCACGTTGATCTTGGCTTTCTTCTTCGACAGACGCTCAAGCACGCCCTCTTTCTCATCGTCATCCAGGGCGTAGTAAACCTCTTTACCACAGTCGATTCGATACAGAGGCGGCATGGCCACATAAATGTGTCCCGCTTCAACCAACGCACGGAAGTGGCGCGTGAACAGCGCGCACAACAACGTCGCAATATGCAGACCATCCGAGTCCGCATCGGCTAGGATACAGATTTTACCGTAGCGCAGACCGGATAAGTTATCGTTGTCGGGATCAATTCCCAGCGCCACAGAGATGTCGTGCACTTCTTGTGAAGCGAGAACCTGATCGGCTGACACTTCCCAAGTGTTGAGGATCTTACCGCGCAGTGGCATCACCGCCTGAAACTCTCGATCGCGCGCCTGCTTGGCCGAGCCCCCCGCCGAGTCACCCTCGACAAAGAAGATCTCAGTGCGATTTAAGTCTTGTACCGAGCAATCGGTCAGCTTACCAGGTAGCGCAGGGCCCGAGGCCACTTTCTTACGCACCACTTTTTTACTCGCGCGCATCCGGCGGTGAGCATTGGCAATACAGACCTCAGCCAGCTGTTCTGCGAGCTGCGGTTTTTCGTTCAACCACAGGCTGAACACATCTTTAACCACCCCAGAGACAAACGCAGCGGTTTGGCGTGAAGACAAGCGCTCTTTGGTTTGGCCAGCAAACTGCGGGTCTTGCATCTTAACCGAAAGGACATAAGAGCAGCGGTCGAAGACGTCATCACCGGTGAGTTTGACACCACGCGGCAGCAGGTTACGAAACTCACAGAATTCACGCATCGCATCCAAAAGGCCTTGGCGCAAGCCATTAACATGCGTGCCACCTTGTGCGGTTGGGATCAGGTTAACGTAGCTCTCAGTGATCATCTCACCGCCTTCCGGCTGCCAGATCACCGCCCAAGTCGCAGCTTCAGTTTCTGCAGAAAACTCGCCAGTAAATGGCTGCTCTGGAAGCACTGGATAGCCCTTCACACCCTCAGCAAGATAGTCTTTTAGGCCATCTTCATAGTGCCACTTGTACTCTTTGTTATTGACCTTATCACTGAAGGTGATCTCAAGCCCAGGACACAGCACCGCTTTGGCACGCAAGTTATTGACTAGGCGCGTGACAGAGAAGTTAGCCGAGTCGAAGTACTTAGCCTCAGGCCAAAAGTGAACACTGGTACCCTTGTTACGGCGACCACAGGTCCCCGTAACCGTCAAATCAGACACCTTATCACCGTGTTCAAAGGCGATTTCATACACCTGACCATCACGACGCACCGTGATCTCAACACGCTTGGACAGGGCATTCACTACCGAGATACCAACGCCGTGAAGACCACCAGAGAACTGGTAGTTCTTGTTTGAGAACTTACCACCTGCGTGCAGCTTACATAGGATAAGTTCAACACCCGAGACTTTCTCTTCTGGGTGAATATCAACCGGCATACCTCGGCCGTCATCAATCACCTCGAGTGATTGGTCGGCGTGCAGGATCACCTGCACCTTCGAGGCATGTCCCGCAAGCGCTTCATCGACACTGTTGTCGATCACTTCTTGACCCAAGTGGTTAGGTCGCGCTGTATCCGTATACATCCCTGGTCGGCGACGTACGGGCTCTAAACCATTAAGAACCTCAATGGCTCCAGCATTATATTGTTCTGTCATAGTACGGAATAATAATGTAGGTAAATAATAAGGTTACTTTGCAGGCATTATCGGACGGTTTTACTGACCTCCGTCAAAAGCATGGAAAGTGGGCGAGGTTTGTTCACCAAGCATTGCAAAGTATAGGGCCATCATAGTCTGACCCCAACCCCGTTATGTCAAGTGAGTTGACAGAGGATCGACAAAAAACATGACGCTTTCCGCAATGAGTGCGCGGATAGTGTTCATTTAAGGGGAAGTTGGCTGCTACAGGCCAAGAAATTCGAGGATGCCCTGCGGATAGCGTTCAAAGTCGACAAAGCTGTGATCGCCGCCTTGTTCAACGGTTTGTTTCGACTCAGTAAAACGGCTGACGGCTTGACGATAGTCGAGCACTTCATCGCCGGTTTGCTGCAGCAACCAGAAATCATCGGGCGTTTTTAGCGTCGGGACATCGAGCGCTTTAAGCTCATCGATGTGCTGCTCCTTGAGCGTATAGCGCTGCTTGGTGTAAGGGTTCTCCTGCTCACCAAGAAAATCCATTAGCAGCTCATAAGGTTTTACGGCCGGGTTAACCAGCACCGCCTTAAAACCATAACGTGCGTTAAGCCAAACAGATAAGTACCCACCGAGGGAGCTCCCTACCAGGCCAATACGATAGTCGTGGCGATACTGCTCCACCAGCTCAATCAACTGCTGCGCAGCTTGCTGTGGGTAGCACGCCATCTGCGGCGTGATCAGGCGAATATCTGGACGGTGTCGCTCACAATACTGGCGCATCAGCTCCGCCTTGAGCGACTGAGGGCTGCTGTTAAAACCATGGATATAGAGCAGTAAACTTGGCTTTGCGCTCATCAGTAACCACCAGAAGCAAAATCTGGCATAAAGCGAGTACTATCAAGGCGCTTAACACAAGTCTCAACCTGACCACTCGCTAGCAAGGTGATCTCACGCCAACCCGGGGCCTGGTTATCTAGGGCAAAATCACTCGAGGAGGGCTTAAACTGAACGCAAGTTGATGGGGTCGCCATTACTCGAACATCCCCACGCATCTGATCAAAATCTTGATGCACATGACCACACACCACTAGCTTGACATTATTGTGCTTGTCCACAATCTGCCAAAAATCTTCACTGTCTTTCAAATTGTGCTGATCAAGCCACTGGCTACCCACCAACAGTGGGTGGTGATGTAATAAGATCAATGTGTGGCGATCGGCATGCTCAATAAGCTTGCCGTCGAGCAGCTCAAGCTGTTGATCACTCAAACGGCCATGCGGCTTACCGACCACCTGAGAATCAAGTACAACGACCTGCCAATGCTCACCTAACAAGGCATGCTCTAGCGCGTGAACCTGACTCGATGGCAGGACCTGCCCCATGTTGGGCTGATAGTCATGGTTGCCTGGTAGCCAAATGCAGGGCTTGTCTAGCGGGGTAATACCGTCAATAAAGCGCTGATAAGAGTCCGCACTGTGATCTTGCGAGATATCACCAGTGGCAATGATCGCGTTAAAATCGATACCCTGGGAGTGGATCAGATCAATGACGGCGTGGAAGCTATCGCGTGTATTGACATTGAGTAGCGCCCCTTCCTCATCCGAGAAAAGGTGTGTATCGGTAATTTGTAAGAGCTTTACTGCATCTAAGCCTTCACTAAAAACGGGAGACACTTTCAAAATCAAAAACCTAAAACTTAACTAAAATAATGGACGACGGCTTATACCGTGCTTCAAACAAAACGTCAGCCAATCGCCGAGAAAGCGATTAATCTGCACTTTCTCATCTTTTTGCACCATTTTGGTGTTCGGGTAGTCGTAACGAGCCTGAAAACGCGATAGGTGTTCACATGACGTCACTTCCGCGACGCGTGCGTCGTGATATAGCCTGACAGACATTGAAGGTAATGGAAACACCCCAGCTTCATCACTCTGACATATCTCAACTAAAGTTGTGTACTTTGTGACTTCGACCACACGAAGTTGGTATGACATTTTCTGCACTTGATAGCAGCGAACATCCCCAACATTTGGCTGATGCGGTATCAAGGCATTTAATTTAGCGTAATTCATCTCATAGGTGCGCATCAAGTCCGCTAAATCAACATGATACGGCCTATTCATCGCTACGACAGCCATTGTGCTTGGAGTTGCTGACGGTTGAGCTCAAGCCACTGCAACGCAATGATACTGGCTCCATTTTCTATTTCGCCGTCCATGACCATTTGGTAGGCCTGCTGGCGCGAAACAACACGAACACGAATATCTTCATGCTCTGAGGCAAGGCCGTGCACACCGCTTGCCTGTGAGGCATCGACTTGGCCAACAAACACATCAATTTTTTCCGAGCTACCGCCTGCAGAGGGGTAGTAAGCGAGTAACTTGCGCACCTCGGTCACCTCAATACCCGCCTCCTCTTGTGCCTCTCGAATCACCACGTCATCGGCGATTTCGCCAGACTCAATGATGCCAGCGACGATCTCAATCTGCCAAGGCGACTGATGCTCTAGGGCACCCACTCGGATTTGCTCGACCAATACCACCTGATCGCGCACCGGATCATAAGGCAGTAAAGCGGCTGCGTGGCCACGCTCGAGCATCTCGCGCTCAACCACTTCGCTCCACCCCCCTTCAAACAGGCGATGCTTGAACTGATATTTGAACATCGAGAAGAACCCTTTGTGCAAGAGGTGTTTATCGATAATCTCAATGTCTTGGCTGGTAAATGAGTCCAATCTAAATCCCTTCTCTTTTCTGATGCTCTCTAACCCAAAACGGCGAATAACCTTATGTGCCAAGCCCTTATTGTATTCTTGATACGCAGGTTTGACCAATTTTACATTCAACTTTTTGCGTAAAAATTATTACTTTTGTTTTATAACGCCATAATACTGCTGCTTTTCCAAGCAAAATTCATCAATATCTATGTAAAAAAGTGCAAAGTTTTAAAGGAATTGCACACTTTTTGAGTTAGAATCTTTGCACACCCTAAACTATCTATGGCAGGAATTTAAATAATGAAGAAGCTGCTTCCACTGGTACTTAGTGCAGCACTTGGCTCTCTAAGCACATCTGCATTTGCCGATGACTTGGTCCAGATTTATAACCTAGCAAAGGACAATGATCCAACGCTACTCAGCTCAGCCGCAACGCGTGATGCTGCATTTGAAGCCATCACTTCTAGCCGCTCAACGCTACTGCCACAGATAAACCTGAATGCAGGCTTCAACGCAAACCGTAGTAACCTCGATCAACGTGAATCTGACACACTAACCGCTGGTGTCGGTCTGTCACAAGAGCTATACAATCGCTCAAGCTGGATCTCGCTCGATATCGCCGAGAAAAATGCCCGCGCACAGGACTCTATCTATGCAGCAAACCAGCAGGCCTTGATCCTACGTGTCTCACAAGCCTACTTTGAGGTTCTACGTGCACAGGACAACCTTGTGTTTGTTCGCGCAGAAAAAGCAGCCGTAGGTCGTCAACTAGAACAGACCAAACAGCGTTTTGAGGTAGGCCTGTCTGCAATTACTGACGTTCACGATGCCCAAGCTCAGTTCGATGCGGTATTGGCGGACGAAGTGCTGGCGGAAAACAACCTGGTCAACAGCTACGAAGCGCTTCGCGAAATCACTGGCCAAGAGCATTCAAACCTGAGCGTTCTTGACACTAACCGCTTCTCTGCAAGCAAAAGCTCACAACCCGTTGCTAGCCTAGTCACTGAAGCTGAAGAGAAGAACTTAAGCTTGCTGGCTGCACGCATCTCGCAAGATGTCGCGCGTGACAACATTTCACTGGCTGATTCTGGTCATTTGCCATCTATCTCCCTAAATGGCGGCTACAACTATGGCGATGATTTTAACAATTCATCGGTTGACGCTTACAACGACTTCAACATTGGCGTACGTCTAGACGTGCCTCTGTATACGGGTGGTCGTATCACCTCGCAAACCAAGCAGGCAGAGTTCAACTACGTGGCAGCAAGCCAAGACCTTGAGGCGACCTACCGTAGCGTAGTGAGAGACGTGCGTGCGTTCAACAACAACATCACCGCCTCTATCGGCGCACTGCGTGCATTTGAGCAGTCTGTGGTTTCTGCGCGCTCAGCGCTTGAAGCAACCGAAGCGGGCTTCGATGTAGGTACACGTACCATCGTTGATGTGCTCGATTCAACTCGTCGCTTGTACGACGCGAACCGTAACCTTTCTAATGCGCGTTACGACTACATCCTCAGCCAACTGCAGCTACGCCAAGCGGTTGGTAACTTGAGCGAGCAAGACATCCTGGATGTCAACGCCGGGCTTATGCCAGCTAAATAATAAAAAAAACCGCTTCGGCGGTTTTTTTTTAGGCGCGAGGTTCGAGTTACACTTCGCTCCGAGGTACGAGGCGTCTTTCACATGCATTGAAGTCCCGCTCCCCGTAGGGCAACGCCCGTCCCCGAGCCTCGCCCCTGTAACTTGAGTAAAACTCTGTAAATCCAATACCTCTTGTGCTCCCCCGCTTGGTATCCTCACCGAGACATTAATAAATAATTCAAGCATGGTGAACACACATATGAGCAAGGGAAAGGTTGCTGCCTCAGCGATATTGATTGCCGCACTATCTGGCGGATGGTTTGTCTTCCAACAATCAACTCAAAGCACGGAAACCTCGGCACATGCATTTCGCACCGAGCCAGTCTCAATTGGCAATATCGATAATCGTGTCAGTGCGACAGGCACGTTAACGGCCGTCAACGATGTGGTGGTAGGTGCTCAACTCTCAGGCCAGATCATCACAGTACATGCGGATTTCAATGACACTGTAGAGGAAGGTCAGCTACTTGCTGAGATTGATCCTGATTACTTTGCTGCCCGCGTGAGTCAGAATAAAGCACTTGCCGCAAAAAGCGCTGCCGATATTGACGCCCAGAAGATCGTCATCAAGCGAGCCCAGCTCAATTTTGAACGCGCAGAGCGAGAGCTTGCTCGCTCGAAAAAACTCTACACTAACAAGAGTATCTCTGAGGATACACTTGATACCATCGAAACCGCAGCCCAAATTGGTAAGCTTGACTGGCACCAGAGCCAATCACAGCTTGAGATCCTAAAGGCAACCCACCAAGCGAATATGGCCAGCCTTGAACAGGCCCAAATTGATCTTGATCGAACCCGTATTACCGCCCCTATTTCTGGCTTTGTCATCAACCGTACTATTGAGGCGGGACAAACGGTCGCCTCAAGTTACAACACCCCAGAGCTATTTACTCTAGCGCGTGACCTGTCTGAGATGGAAATTGAGGCGTATATCGACGAGTCGGATATTGGCTTGGTTGATGTTGGTCAGCAAGTGCGCTATTCGGTTGACGCTTATCCAAACCGTAATTTTAACGGCAAAGTGAGTCAGATCCGCAAAGCTCCTCAAGTCAATAGTGGGGTAATCAGCTATGTGGTGATCATCGAAACACAAAATGATGATAACAGCCTTCTTCCAGGAATGACGGCCAACTTGGATATTTCTATCGAGAGTGTACGTAACACCCAACGAGTCACCAACGCCGCTGTGCGCGTCGCCTCTCGTTACGTTAGCACCAACTCCGTAGCTAACGACCCATTGAGCCGTTTTCAACACCTGAATCTGAGTGCTGAACAGAAAAAGCAACTTCGTGAAATCATGCCACAGCGACAATCAAGCGGTTCATCGATGGCCCCTTCCCCAGGAAGCTCTTCGTCCGCTCAGCGACAGAGATCTCAACAAATGCAAAGCAAGCTAGCATCTATTTTGACACCTGAGCAGCAGCAGCTTAACCGGAAAGTCCGCCAGGGTGAGATCAGCGTCGGTCCACTACTGATTCTAAATAATGGCAAACTGGAGACCATATACGCTCAGTTTGGTGCTTCTGATGACAAATTTTCTGCTGTTATCAGCCCTGATCTGACAGGTATGAAGGTAGTCACTCAGGTAAGGGATAACTAATGAGCATCGCAATTGACTGTCGCCAACTCAACCATAGCTTCCCATTAGGTGATGAGAGCTTCCAAGTACTCAGTGATGTTTCCTTTACCATCAACCAAGGCGAGATGGTAGCGATTATCGGGCCGTCAGGGTCGGGAAAATCAACGCTGATGAACGTGATTGGATGCCTGATGACACCAGAAAGCGGCACGATAGAAATTCTAGGCAAAACAACCCAAGCAATGTCAAAAAATCAACTTTCTGAGGTAAGACAAAAGCATATTGGCTTTATATTTCAGCAATTTAATCTGCTAGCGCGCACCACTGCACTAGACAATGTCAAAATGCCATTGATGTATCGCAGTAACAAGGTTAACGATGCAGACAGCCGTGCTCAACACTGCCTAGAGTTAGTAGGGCTTGGAGACAAGCTAAAATCACACCCCAACCAACTCTCTGGCGGACAACAGCAGCGTGTAGCAATTGCACGCGCGCTGATCAATCAGCCGGATATATTGCTCGCCGATGAGCCGACAGGAGCACTCGATAGCAAAACCAGTGAGGATATTGTTCACCTTTTTCGCGATCTCAATAAACGTGGACAAACGGTTGTGATTATTACTCATGACAATGAAGTCGCTGCGCAGGCCGATCGTATTTTGCACATTCGAGATGGAAAACTGCATCTTGATCAAGATAATCGTGCCAATAAGGAGGTCGCATGATCACCCTTATAACTGCCCTGACCTCGTTGCGCACCCATCTTCTGCGCTCGATTTTGACCACCCTAGGGATCATTATCGGTATTAGTGCCGTGGTTATTATGTTTGCTTTGGGCGAGGGTGCTCAGCGCGAGGTTGAACAACAGATTGAGAGCCATGGTACCAACCTACTGATGGTACGAGCGGGGGCAATTCGCTCCTCTGGAGCGAATATGGCAGCGGGCGAAGCACGTCGCCTTACCATGTCTGATGTCAATCAAATCCGCGATGAAATACCCGAAATTGCAGCCGTCGGCGCTTATGTCAATGGTCAAGCACAAGTGGTGTGGAGCAACCAAAACTGGAATACGACTGTGCAGGGGATCAACACTGACTACCTGCAAGCCGGCAATTGGAACACTGCCCTTGGGCGTGCTTTTAGTGATACAGAAGTTAGAAGCAGTGCCAAAGTTGCCTTGATTGGTAATACCGTGGCCAAGGAGCTATTTGGTCGCGCAGAGTATGCGATTGATGAAGTCATTCGCATTAATAAAGTGCCACTAACCATCATTGGCGTCCTGGGCGAAAAAGGTCAAGATACTCGAGGTCAAGACCAAGATGACCTAGTCATGGTTCCGCTCACCACGGCCAACCGCAGGGTTATCGGTCGAAATGATGGGAACATTGATCGAGTCAACCGTATTTCCGTTTCTGTTGAACGAGCTGAGGACATGGACTACGTCGCCGAAGAAATTGAGCAGCTACTTAAACAAAAACATCGTATTGCTGCGCATGCTCCAAGCCCGTTCAGTATTATGAATATGACGGCAATGCTCAACACTCGAGCAGAGGCAAATCGAGTGTTCTCCATGCTACTCTCTGGAGTGGCTGCGGTCTCACTATTGGTGGGCGGTATTGGTGTGATGAACATTATGTTGGTCAGTGTGACAGAGCGTACCCGGGAAATCGGTCTTCGTATGGCCGTAGGGGCGAAGCCCCAGCATATACTCAACCAGTTTCTAATTGAGAGTGTGGTGCTGTGCCTACTCGGTGCTCTAATCGGTATCGGGCTTTCATTGGCAGCAGTATTTATTCTGCAAACTACTTTGGGCTGGCAGATGGTGGTGTCACCGCTGATCATCATTCTGAGCATCTCTGCCACTGCAGCGATTGGGGTCGGGTTTGGTTTCTACCCCGCTTTTAAGGCGTCTAGGCTTGATCCTATTGAGGCCTTGCGCCATGAATGAAAAAAGCCGCTAGATGCGGCTTTTCAGGGGCGAGGTTCGGGTTACACTTCGTTCCGAGGTGCGAGTAATCTGCCACGCGAGAAAAACTCCTCGCGCCTCGTTACTCGAACCTCGACTCCTTGGGTTTTAGCCTTTCCCACCCTTAATCGCATCAATAATCTCAGTGGTTGAGCAGCCGTCCTCGAAGTTGAGTACTTTTACCTGGCCGCCGTTGGCGATGACCTCTTTGCCGCCGGCAATCTCTTCTGGTTTGTAATCGCCGCCCTTAACTAGAAGATCAGGCAATACCTCAGAGATTAGGCGTTGTGGCGTGTCTTCTGCGAACGGGACAACCCAATCTACTGCGCCAAGGCCAGCCAGTACCGCCATGCGGCGATCGGTTGGGTTGACTGGTCGGCCTGGGCCTTTTAGGCGCTTAACCGATTCATCGGTGTTGACCGCAACAATCAAGCGATCGCCCAACGTCGCTGCATGGTTTAGGTAAGAGACATGGCCGGCATGAAGAATGTCGAAGCAACCATTGGTCATGACTACGCTCTCACCCTTGGCTTGCGCCTTTTTCACAGCAGCGATAAGTGCGCTCTCACTCGTTACACCAAAGTCAGTGTCTTGGCTGCCATGTACAGCCTCAGCGAGTTCAATCTCCGACAGAGTTGAGGTGCCGAGTTTGCCAACCACAACGCCAGCGGCTGCGTTAGCAAGCGCGCACGAGTCTTCAAACGACTTGCCTGCGGCATAAGAAGCCGCCAGTACCGAGATCACCGTATCGCCAGCACCGGTGACATCGTAAACCTCTTTCGCCTGAGTTGGCAGATGGAATGGGGCCTGACCGCGGCGCAGTAGTGTCATACCATGCTCGCTGCGAGTGACCAGTAGCGCCTCAAAATCAAACTCTTCAATCAGGGCATGGCCTTTTTCAACCAGGTCTTGATCGTCTTTTACCTTGCCAACCACCAGCTCAAACTCAGCCATGTTCGGCGTCAAAAGTGTCGCACCACGGTAGCGCTCAAAGTCCGCGCCTTTCGGATCGATAAACACTGGCTTGCCCGCCTTGCGCGCCAGTTGGATCAACTGCTGAGCATGCTCCAGCGCACCCTTGGCGTAATCAGAGAGCACCACGGCAGAGACCTTAGCCAAATTCTGCTCAACGCGACTGGCAATCAGGTTTGCATCGGTATTTTCAAACTTATCCTCAAAGTCCAAACGGATCAGTTGTTGACCACGACTGAGCACACGTAGCTTGGTGATGGTCGGATAGTTTGGCAAGGCAACAAAATCACAGGTGACATTTAATGATGACAGGGTTTCATTCAAGACCTTGGCAGGCTCATCAATGCCCGTCAGACCAACGATGTGCGCATGGCCGCCAAGTGAGGCAATATTCATTGCGACGTTGGCAGCACCACCTGGGCGCTCCTCGTTGTTCTCTACTTTCACTACAGGAACCGGCGCCTCTGGTGAAATGCGCCCGGTTGGGCCATACCAGTAGCGATCCAACATCACGTCGCCAATAATCAATACACCGGCATCACCATAGTTCGGTAGGATGGGTTTCATCGTTTTTCTCCAAATCATTTAACCTGCGGATTGTACCACAGCTGTTCGTTGCTATTGTGCGCTGAGTTAATTGTTGTGCACTGACTACTCGCCTAGCCATTGATTCCAAAGCCCAGTCACCTGCTCTCGCTCTTGGACAAAGCGATCCTCCGCCACATCGGCATCAAGATTGAGTAAATTGCGGTGATGAATTTGGTTACGCATCGTAGTGTACGCTCGGGTGATCGCTAGCGCCTGCGCTTCTTCCATCACGCCTTGCGCCATGAGCGACTCAAAGATACGCACGTTATCCGACCAACGAGTCAACTTAGGCTTATCGTGGCTCTCTTTGAGGATCAAGTATTGAGCCAAGAACTCGATGTCGGTGATCCCGCCCTGATCTTGCTTAAGCATAAATCGATTGGCTTTCTTGCCACCAAGGTGATCACGCATCTTGTGGCGCATCTGCACCACATCTTGCTTGAGTTTATCGCTATCACGCGTCAAACACAGGATGTTATGTCGGGTTTGGCCAAAAGCTTGCTCAAGCAGTGCGTCGCCATAAATCATCCGAGCGCGTACCAGCGCCTGATGCTCCCAGGTCCACGCTTCTTGGTGTTGATACTCATCAAAGGCGTCGGCAGGACTGACTAAAAGACCAGAGACACCCGAAGGCCTTAGTCTGGTATCCACCTCGTACAGGATGCCGGAGGCGGTGCGAGTTGAGAAGATATGAATGATACGCTGAGCCAAACGAAGATAGAACTGACGACCATCGATCTCTTTTTTGCCATCGGTATACACGTTCACCGGGCAGTCATGCATAAATACGATATCAAGGTCTGAGTTATACCCCAGCTCCCAGCCACCGACTTTACCGTAGCCAATCACCGCAAAACCTTTACCCTCTCGATCTTTGAGGTGACTAGGCTCGCCGTATTTTTCTGCGATCTGCTGCCAAGCCTGATGGACAACCGCCTCAACAATGGCCTCGGCCAAGTAGGTTAGGTGATCGCTGACTTTCATCACTGGCAAAACACCGGTGATATCCGCAGCGGCAATCTTGAGGATACAGATCTGTTTAAACTGGCGCAGCGCTTCCATCTGCTGCTCCATATCGTCTTCAGGAATGCGCGCCAGGTAATCACGCAATTCGCTGCGATAGGCATCAAGTTCAATCGGATTGTATAAGTGCGCAGGGTCGATAAGCTCATCGAGTAGGATCGGGTAGCGACTCAGCTGCTGGGAGATCATCGGACTTGCGGTGCACAGGCGCACCAGTTGGGTCAGTGCCGCTGGATGCTCGTCGAGCAACTCAAGATAGGTGGTCCGAGTGACAATACTGTGTAACAGATGCAGCACGCGCGCCAAACCGAACTCCGCCTCCGGATGATTGTAGATAGCCTCAAAGACTTTCGGCATCAGACGATTGAGCACCTCTCGGCCACGAGGGCCTAAGGTTTTCTTGGCTAAATCGCGCTTAAAGCGGCAGATCACCTCACCTTGAGTGCTTGGCTCTGCCACGTCAAGGTCATGACTCAAGATATTCTCAACCACATCCGCTTCATCGACCATATCCCACAGCTCGTGAAAGTGCTTAGCGATCGCCTCACCGTGTTCTTCTTCATCCTCACCAATCAAGGACTCAAACACCTGATGAACATTGTCCATGTGTTTGGCAGTGCATTGACGCAGCTCCTCCCAGTCTTGGTGGCCCATCGCAATTGATAGCTTGAGTTGGTCGACTTCGTTGTCTGGTAAGGTCTGAGTCTGCTTATCCGCCATGGCTTGAAGTAGGTTTTCTAGGCGGCGTAGATAGCGGTACGCCGAGCGCAACTGACCGACCTCGCCATCGGGCAACAGTCCTAGCTCATCAATCGCCGTGAGCGTCTCGAGCAATCCGCGGCCGCGCAAGCTGGGCTCTCGCCCGCCGCGGATCAACTGGAAGACCTGCGCGATAAACTCAACCTCTCGAATACCGCCGGGGCCGAGCTTAATATTGTTCGCCAGTCCACGTCGGCGCACCTCACTGGTGATCATCGATTTCATGCGGCGCAGCGCCTGGATCGCGCTAAAATCGATGTAGCGGCGGAAAACGAATGGACGCAGCATTTGGCGCAGCTCTTGGTACTGAGGATACATCTCACGCCCCATCACGCGCGCTTTCACCATCGCGTAGCGCTCCCAGTCACGCCCCTGCTCTTGGTAGTAGTCCTCCAAGGCAGCGTAGCTCATCACCAGAGGGCCACTCTCACCAAATGGACGCAGGCGCATATCAACACGGTAACAGAAGCCATCAAAGGTTTGTTGATCGAGCGCTTTAATGATGCGCTGACCCAGTCGGGTAAAGAACTGAGCATTGGCGATAGAGCGGCGTCCACCCTGAGTCTCGCCATTCTCTGGATAGGTAAAGATCAGATCGATATCCGAGGAAAAGTTCAGCTCGCCACCACCGAGTTTACCCATGCCGATGATCAGCATAGGTTGGGCCTCACCATTGGCATTGGTCGGAGTACCCCACTCGCGGCAACATATCGCATACTGCCAGCGGTAGGTCTCAAAGATCATCGCCTCAGCCAGTGTCGAAAGGTGCTCGAGACTCTCTTCTAACGTCCAGTCATTTAAAAAATCACGCCACGCGATGTACACCATCTCGCGATTGCGAAATCGGCGCAGCACTCGATGGCCAGAGGCTTCATCATGAGCGTCTGCCAAAAGAGCTGCCAAACGCTCGCGATAGTGACAAGCGCGGCAAGACTCCTCAAGCATGCTTGGCAAGCTGGTACCCAGTTCCGGGTCACGCGCGAGAGCTTCGACAATAAACTGGCTCAAGCCAGAGACGTAATGCAGTTGCTGCCTGCGTTCCTCTGACCAGGTCTCTAACCATGAATTATCATCAAGAGATTGCATTGAGGCGAGAGCTTGCGGCTCAAGTGAAGAAGGAAGTTGATATTGCGCTGGCAACGACATTGGGGATCCTTGTAACCAGTGAATGAGAACTCCCCATAGCTTAACAAAAGGAACGGGGTTCGGGTACGGGCAAAGCCCTTCGAGGTGCGAGGAGTTTTACGCACGTGAGAAGTACTCGCACCACATAACGCCCTGCAACCCGCGATGGTTCGCCTCACAAATATAATGAATCAGGCCTGCGAGTAAGCATAGCTATTGAGAAGCAAGGAGCTTTCCACGCGTGAGGAGTCCTCGCTCCTCGGAACGCAGTGAAACCCGCGCCCCGCTCCTGTTTTTTTAGACTTTGAACGAGCTGATCTTCGTATCGAGCTCTATCGCGTTGCGTTGCATGGTTTCGGAGCTTTCGAGTAGCTCGCCCATCACATTGACCGATGCCTCGACTAACTCTCGCACATTGGTCAGGTTCTGGTTCATCTCTTCGGCGACCGTGCTCTGCTGGCTGGCTGCGCTGGCGATTTGGAAGTTCATATCATTGATTTCACTGACCTGAGTGACGATGCCATCCAGCTCACCCCCTGCGTTGGTCACCAAATCAACGCTCTCTGCCGCTTCAACCACACTCTTCTCCATCAGCTCAACGGCGCTGTTGGCACTGTCTTGCAGTTGAGTGATCATGTCTTGGATCTCAATCGTGGCTTTTTGAGTGCTTTGCGCCAGATTACGCACCTCGTCTGCAACCACGGCAAAGCCTCGACCGGCCTCGCCTGCTCGCGCGGCTTCGATAGCGGCATTGAGTGCCAGTAAGTTGGTCTGCTCAGAGATACCTTGGATCGTGCCCACCACACTGCTGATCGCCGCGACGCGCTCTTCAACCTTATTCACCGCGCCTGCCGATTGGGTGATATCGCTCGATAGCTCACTGATTTTAGAGATAGTGCCACCGACAAACTCTTGCCCGCGCTTGGCCTGACCTGAGGCGCTCTCGGTTAAGCTAGAGGCCGTTTGTGCATGCTCAGCCACAGTCTGAACTGTTGAACTCATCTCACTCATTGCGGTCGCAAGCTGATCGATCTCTTGAAATTCTTCTTGTGCTGAGGCCTTGGTTTCCGACATGCTCATGGTCATCACCTCACTGAGGCTAGTCAGCTCTTGTGAGGCATTGATCTGCGCGCTGATCACATCTTGGAGTTGAAAACGGGTCTTTTCTAGCTCACGTGCGACATCGCCATACTCATCCTTACAGTCCATTGAAATGGTTTGCGACAGGTCTTTGGCTGCCATCATCTGGATTGATTGGCTAAGGTACTCAGTTTGGCGCAGCATCAGGCGCGCGACAAACAGCAGTAACGCGACAAAGATGATGATCATAGCCCCCGTTTGCCATGCCATTTGCACTAGGTATTGCTGATAGTGCTGCTCAGCCAGTTGGACATTCTGGGTCGCTTGCAGCAGCGACTGATAAAATGTGCTCGCATCGAATAGCTGCTTAGCGACCAATAACAAAGTACTGAACACCATTAGCATGATCATCTTCGGCACCAGACGCACATCCGTGACGATTTTTTCCCAGGGCTTAAATCTCAGTTTTTCCATTAACACGACTCCACAACCTGTTTACTGGCCCAACGACCAGTGATACAGCGATAACAGCAAAAAAATCAGCGTAAATAATCACCAGCTTGAATCTTTGTCATGCGACTCGAAATAGGTTTTATAGATACCAAGCAGACTTATTTTGCGCTGTTGAATAAACCAGCATATCAAATTCACAGTGGGATTTTGATCCAAGAAAGCGCCATTTTTTGACTCGGTTTGTGGTTCTGTGAGGCAGGGCAAAAACAGGGGCGAGATTCGAGGACCGAGTAGCGAGGAGATCTACGCGCGTGGAGGGTCAGCCGTAGATCGGACCGTATCCTTACTCGCTACTAGGGAACTAAGTTCGATGCTGCTAAATATACATGAGTAGAGAGGCAACAAGAGATAGTTGCGGAAAGTAAGGCGATTCTAGAGGGACTGAGTCACTATACGCGCGCAGGAAATTACTCGCTCCTCGGAACGCAGTGAAACCCGCCCCTCGAAACTAATAAAAAGGCTCCTGGAAAGGAGCCTGATTCGATTTAGTCTTGCCAATACGGTTTGGTGTCGACACTGATGCGGCGCGTTTGCTCCATGGCGTGCAAGATGGAGGTTTCTTGGCGCTGTAGCCAACGCTCCAGCTGGCTGAGCTCCTCGCCCTCCAGTTGAGTACGAAATACCTCAAGCTGTTTGAGCTTTTGCAGGTCATCAATGCCCTGCATTAGGTCGGCCCATGGCAAACGGAAGCGGTTACGCTCTTGGGTATCATAGAGGTTCGCAAAGCTCACGCCAGTATAGAGATTACGCATCAAGCGATACTGCTGATCGATGTACTCCTGGCGCGATAATACCTTCTCACTAGGGAATGCCTCAACCAGCTCCGCCCAAGTGCGATCCAGCTGCTTGGCTGAAAAGCCGCGCACGTCTTTCGCAATCTTCTCGCGCGCCTTGTCATCAAGGAACGGCTGCCAACCCCGTGTTAAGATCCAGCGGCTTAAATCCAACAATAGACCGGTGTAACGGGCCGAGGACAGTAATACCAGGTTTTCCTCTCGGGAAGGCAGCTGCGCCTCAACCTGTTTTAGCCCCTCGACAATAAACTTACGCGCATCAAGCTTGCGTAGCACGTGTCCCTTATCCTCAAGTAAGTCCTCAAGGTTATCGTAGACATCCAGCCATTCCAGCTCTTGCTCTAGCCATTTAAGCTCTTGACGCAACAAGGCGCTAGCCCTGCGCGGGACAATACCACCAAAGACGGTAAAGATTTGACGGATAAAACTGATCGCATGACGGATCTCATGCAATGCCTCGATGCAAGGGCGCTCAGTAAAGATCTGCTCGTGGTAGTGCCAATGAGATAGTGCGTGCTCAAGCGCATTGATCATGCAGGCTTCAACGCTGTCATCGGATTTGGTGTTAACCAGTGCCAGTGGCGCGACTTGGTCACCCTCATGCCCATGAGCAAGACGATAGCCACGTGCCGCTTTGCTCATATTACCTAGGCGCATTCCACCATCTTCAGACAGTGAGCGGGCCAGGGTAAACAGCGCCTCGGTTTGACCCGATTTCAGCTCTAGCTCGACCTCACAAATCGGCTCTTGTTCGCCACGAGCCTCAACCAGGCCTTGGTCAAAGGCGACCTCAATTTGGCTGCCGTCACTCATCCCCACCAGCCATTGCTCACGGGTAAAGTTGGTCGAAAACAGCGGTACCAACTGCGCCTGCACCTCATCGGTGGTACGCCCCTCTGGCCAAACTTCAGCCGGGTGAAGCGATAGGTCAGGTTTGTTTGAGTTGTGCTCAGCATTATATTCCGGACGCTGGTGCAATCCTGCCACAACACGTCCAGCGGTTTTGACGGTCTGTACAAACACCCCATCAATCTGACGAATACGCATGCCAATGTCATGTCTGCGCAACCAGTTATCCGCCGTATCGAAATACGTATTGCCTAGCTCTCGACAGCTGTGCTGAAGGACCTTAGCCCCACCTAACTTCTCACGCAATGTGTCAGAAAAACCAGGAGAAACAAAAAGCTTCAGCTCTATCTCGGTTTCCATATATCCACCTTTTAATCCAGATAGGCCAAGCATATTGCCAAAGCGAGAGATCGGCAAGAAGCAAATAGTGACAGAATGATGCATTAAAACAGTTTTAATGTTTCTTTTTATAAGTTAACATCCGCGCCTTTATAGCCATCGTTCAACATTTGACCTGATTATGGTGTATGTTTTTTTAAGGTTATAGTTATTAGGTTTAAAGACCATGCCAGTAAATACCATTATGGGGTTGTTCGCAAAGTCCCCGATTAAACCTTTGCAGCGTCATGCCGTGTGTGTAAACGAGTGCTGCTCGCACTTGATCAACTTCTTCGAGGTTAGCTCGCAAGAAGATTGGGAAAAAGCAGCAGAGATTCGTGGCCAGATTTCTCATCTCGAGAAAGAGGCTGACGTCCTTAAGCGTGAGATCCGTCTCAAGCTCCCGCGTGGGCTGTTCTTGCCTGTCGATCGTAGCGACATGCTTGAGCTGCTGACTCAGCAAGATAAGCTTGCCAACCTCGCCAAAGATATCGCTGGTCGAGTCTATGGTCGCCAACTTGTTATCCCAGCCTCTATGCAAGACAGCTTTTTAGCTTATGTAAAACGTTGTCTTGATGCAGCCAAACAGTCTCAAGACGTGATCAATGAATTTGATGAACTGCTCGAAACCGGCTTTAAAGGTCGCGAGGCGACGTTAGTGGCTGAGATGATCCATCAGCTTGATGTGATTGAAGATGACACCGACTCAATGCAGGTTGGTCTTCGCCAGCAACTCATGGCTGTCGAGGGCGATCTAAACCCGATTGATGTCATGTTCTTGTACAAAATTCTGGAGTGGGTTGGAGAGATCGCAGATCAAGCTCAGCGCGTTGGTGCGCGCCTTGAACTGATGCTTTCACGCTCATAATCCACTCTTATAATAATGAGTAATGAAGGGCACTTTGCTTAAACTTAGCACTACGACGGTGCTGAGCGTCGCACGCTGCGACGAAACCTGTCCCGCTCATTACGTAACAACTAGGTAATACAATGGATATCCTTGCTAACTACGGTACTATCCTAATTATTTGTGCAGCCGTATTCGGTTTTATGATGGCTGTAGGTATCGGTGCCAATGATGTCGCGAACGCGATGGGCACCTCGGTCGGCTCAAAGGCACTGACGGTCAAACAAGCCATCATCATTGCGATGATTTTTGAATTTGCTGGTGCTTATCTAGCGGGTGGCGAAGTAACTGACACCATTCGTCGCGGTGTTATTGATACCGCGCTGTTTGCTGACCAACCGGATGTACTGGTATTTGGTATGCTGTCAGCCCTGCTGGCTGCGGGCACATGGCTACTGCTTGCCTCATTTATGGGCTGGCCAGTCTCAACAACTCACTCAATTATCGGCGCCATCATTGGCTTTGCTTGTGTCTCTGTCGGTACTGAAGCAGTCGATTGGGGCAGTGTTAAAGGCATCGTAGGTAGCTGGATCGTCACGCCGGTGATCTCTGGTCTGTTCGCTTACGTTATCTTCGTTAGTGCTCAACGCCTGATCTTCGACACTGACCGCCCTTTGCTCAATGCTAAGCGCTTTGTACCTGTCTACATGTTTATTACCACCATCGTTATCGCGCTGGTTACCATCCAAAAAGGTCTTAAGCACATCGGTCTGCATCTGACGACGGGTGAGGCCTGGGTTGCCTCTGCGACTGTCTCTGCTTTTGTTATGTTCTGTGGCTTCATGTACATCAATAAGCGCTTTGCTAACCGCGAAGACGACCACAGCTTCTCTGGCGTTGAGGGTATCTTTAGCGTGCTGATGGTTGTGACTGCGTGTGCGATGGCCTTTGCCCATGGCTCAAACGATGTTGCCAATGCTATCGGTCCACTGTCTGCGGTTGTGTCAACCGTTGAACACATGGGTGAGATCACCGCCAAAAGCCGTATTGCTTGGTGGATCTTGCCACTCGGTGGTATCGGTATTGTTGTCGGCCTAGCCACCCTTGGCCACAAGGTAATGGCGACGGTAGGTACTGGCATCACTGAGCTGACCCCAAGTCGCGGTTTTGCGGCTCAGCTTGCGACAGCCTCAACCGTAGTGCTCGCCTCTGGTACAGGCCTGCCTATCTCGACCACACAAACCCTAGTTGGCGCCGTATTGGGCGTTGGCTTTGCACGCGGTATCGCGGCACTCAACCTTGGCGTGGTACGTAACATCGTCGCCTCATGGGTTGTCACGCTACCAGCTGGTGCGCTGCTTGCCGTGGTGTTCTATTACGGTTTAAGTGCTATGTTCGTCTAACAACTTAACTGTGCTGACAGGTGATAAAAGTCAGCGTTAAGTTAGAACAATGTCATTATTTACTTATATCCAAATTTAGGGAGGCTTTGCCTCCCTTCTTTGTTGCACACAAGCCAGAAACTTCTTACTATCAGCTTAGTTTTATTGTTCTGTCTTATTCAAAGTCCCTATTAGTTAACTACACAATAACTAGTGGACAGATAGCCTATATTGAAAGGATAACCCGTGAAAAAGCTGATCTACTTGGTTTTGCTCGCTGTAACGTCTGTTTCTACAGCTTTTGCCCAAGACCGCTATATCGCAGATAAACTATTTACCTACATGCACTCAGGCCCAGGCACTCAGTTTCGCATCATTGGTAGCGTGAACGCTGGCGATAAAGTCCAACTCCTGAACACAGACCAAGGTGCTGGTTACAGCGAAGTTGTTGACAGTCGTGGCCGTAAAGGTTGGGTCGAGAGCAAGTTTGTGACTACTCAGCAGAGCATGGCAATCCGCCTACCACAGGTTGAGAAAGAGCTGGCAGCAGCTAAAAAGTCTCTTGCTAACGCTCGCTCTTCAGCTGACAGTGAAATGGCAGGGCTGATTGAATCGCTAGAGACGCGCAACCAACAGCTCTCTGATTTGGAGCAGACCAATACAGAGCTGAATCGCCAAGTGTCTAGCGCACAAAGCGAGGTACGTGAACTGCGCGCTCGCCTGGATACGCAAAAAGAAGACCTACTACTAAAATACTTTATGTATGGCGGTGGTGTTGCCGGTCTTGGTCTCCTATTTGGCCTATTGCTGCCACATATCATCCCACGCCGCAAAAAATCACCAGCGGGTTGGAACTAAACGGATAGAATGAAAAAAGGTCGCTCAATGAGCGACCTTTTCTTTAGGGGCGGGGAGCGAGTTACACTTCGTTCCGAGGTGCGAGTCATCTGCCACGCGCGCTGAACTCCTCACACCTCTTAGGGCTCTGCCCGTCCCCGCACCTCGCGACTGTGTTTACCCTCGCCAATCGTACAAGGCAGGCACTCGGATGCGCTCGCCTTGGAAGCGGATCACGCACGCTTGTGGCTCTATTTCCTCAAGAATCAACTCGGCGCCGATGACCTCGCCCTGGCTGTACTCGACATCGTTGATCTTCACCCAGCGCTTATCTACAGCGCTCGAGTAGACATGGGTTTGGAAATTGAGTGCTGGCAGTCTTCCTAGGTAGTCGGCCGCATTTTGCTGCAATGCGATGGCATTGGAGCGTTCGGATGTGCGAGCTGAGGGTGCCTGCGTGCTAGGCGCAGTTATCGCTTGCTGGACCCGCTGGGCAAGCTCAGGTGACAGCTCACTCAAGTCTAGATCACCGAAAGGATTATCCGCATTGTTTGTAATGTTAGAGCTCACCTGAGGGGTGGCTTGGGGCGTCGTTGCAATTACATCATCGAAATTACTAGCATCACCGAAACCATTAGCATCGCCGAGACCACGACGAGGCACAGCCGGCAAGTTACTGCTTGGGCTGATACTGGTCAGCTGGTAATCCACATCGATATACTCAACCTGCGTTTCAACAACCAATTCCGGCTCTTGAGTCAACTCCGCACGATAAGCCTTGGCGATAAAGTAACTGCCGACGGTGAGGCTCGGCAGTAACGCCAATAACATCAGTTTACCCCATGATAGGGGCGCTGGCTGAGGTCGAACAACCATTGGTGCCCCGCCCATCATCGGTTGGCTTTGAGCATAATGTTGTTGCTCTGAGCTTTGCAACGCACTAAGCACTTTTGACATTATTGCACCTCCTGACGGGCGATTAGGGTTGGTGAACCTGTCTGAGTCATGTGCTCGAGACGCGTCAGTGTCTTGCGCCCGGCAATACCATCCACGGTCATTCCTTGCCAACGCTGGAATGCCTCAACACGCTGTTTGAGCTCAGAGTCAAAGGTGGTGGTTTCCACGCGGCTGTGACCAAGTACCTCGGCTAATTTGCTAGCAAGGATCCCTACCTGCTCACCCTGCATACCTTGACGCAAGGTTTGATCGAAGTGATTCTGCCATAGATAGCGATATTCCCCATTCCACAGCTGGTCAAGCCATGGAAGGGGAAGCTGTAACTGCTGGTCACCGTCATACAAGGTAAAGTACCCGTCTGACAGCGCGCTGATGACGGCATAACGGCGTTGCCCCTCGAACTCTAAGGTAGCGACAACCGGCAAGTTCAGGGCACGCAACTGCGCGATATCGCCCTGCTCAAAGCTGCAATCAAACAGACTTTCACCCCGGTCTAAACACAAGCTATCCAGCACAGAGGCAGAAAAGCCCCACAGCTGATAAAGGTCGCTCACCGCCCCTTCTAGGGTCAACCCTTGATGCAAAAAGGCCACCGCAGGCTCGGCAAGACGCGTTTGGGTCGTCACCTCCACTTGCACGATCTCTTGTGGCTCGGTTACCCATTGATCCATCACTTGCTGACTCAACCGTTCAATGTAGGGAGTGAGCGCGTAAGCGCTCGCACAGCCGATCAGCAGCGCTGACACATAAGCAAAGGCGTGGTTTTTCGGTGCGGCCTCTTCTACTGTTGCAGTAGGCATTTGATACGCCATCACCGCTTCACACGCCTGAGTGACTAGGGCTGGCGTCAAGCTCGAGGTGCCCAAATTGTGTGCCTGCTTGAGGGCTTCATCACAAACTAGATTGATCAGCCTCGGGATCCCTTGTGTGTAGCGGGCAATAATAGCCACCGCTCGCTTGCTAAATAGCTCGGCTGAGCCTCCCGCTGTGCGCAGACGAAACTGAATATAGGCCCCCGTCTCCTCATCATTGAGAGGCAAAAGGTGATAGCGACCTGTGATACGCTGAGCCAACTGGCGCAGCTGTGGCCACTGTAATTTCTGCTGCAATTCAGGCTGCCCAACCAGCAACACCTTGAGCAGTTTGTGGCTCTCGGTCTCGAGGTTAGTCAGCAAGCGCAGCTGCTCAAGTACATCGGGAGCAAGGTGCTGCGCCTCATCAATCACTAAAAGGGTCTGAACACCACTGGCATGATTACTAAGCAGATAGTGATGAATTGCCTGGGTTAAGTCCTTAAGGCTGGCCTTTGGGGTGTACTCGATGCTGTATTCATCACAGATGGCTTGCAACAGCTCCACCGATGAGAAGGTTGGATTGAGGATCAGAGCGGCCTTGGTGCTGCTCTCAAGGTTATTGAGCATCGACTTGGCGACGGTGGTTTTGCCCGTGCCCACCTCGCCAGTGAGCATTGCCATGCCCCCGCCCGAGGTCAAACCGGTTTTCAGATAGCGAATCGCCTCTTGGTGACGCTGGCTAAGATAGAGATAACGCGAATTGGGGACAATCGAAAACGGCCATTCACTAAAGCCAAAATATTGTTGATACATCCCTCTTCTCCCTATCATTCATTAACCAAGGAAAGTAACATTAGTTTTGGTTAGCGCCAATGTTAATCCGTAATTATAAGGGGATATTGTGAAAGTTTATCTGGTTGGGGGCGCAGTACGTGATCAATTGCTCGGACTGCCTGTCTATGACAAAGATTGGGTGGTGGTGGGTAGCACGCCTGAGCAAATGCTTGCCCAAGGCTACGCAGCCGTTGGTAAAGACTTCCCGGTGTTTCTCCACCCCGAGACCAAGCAAGAGCATGCCCTGGCCCGTACCGAGCGCAAATCAGGCACTGGCTACACCGGGTTTGAGTGTTTCTTTGATCCGAGCGTGTCGCTTGAGGACGACCTGATGCGCCGCGATCTGACCATCAATGCCATGGCAGAGGATGAGTTTGGTCAATTGCATGACCCCTACAATGGGCAGCAAGACCTGCAAGATAAAGTCCTGCGCCACGTGTCTGATGCTTTCATTGAAGATCCACTGCGAGTATTACGTGTCGCACGTTTTGCCGCTAAGCTCGCTCACCTTGACTTCACTGTTGCCGAAGAGACCATGCTTTTGATGAAGCGCATTACTCAATCCGGTGAACTTGAACACCTGACGCCGGAGCGCGTATGGCAAGAGTGGCACAAATCACTATCGACTCAAGATCCCCAGGTATTTCTCTCGGTATTGCGCGAGTGTGGTGCTCTCTCGGTGGTACTGCCTGAGCTCGACGCCCTGTTCGGTGTCCCGCAACCAGAGCAGTGGCATCCCGAGGTCGATACCGGCATCCACACCCTGATGGTTGCCAAGCAAGCCGCGCTACTCAGTGAGTCCACCGTGGTGCGATTCGCGGCCCAAGTGCACGACCTTGGTAAAGGCATCACACCCGAAAACGAGTGGCCGAGCCACAAGCGCCACTGCTTTACCGGGCTCAAACTGATCAAAAAACTCAGCCAACGGGTCAAGGTCCCCAATGAGTATCGCGATCTGGCACTCATGGTGTGTGAGCAGCATTCTAATATCCATCGTGCCGCAGAGCTGCGAGCTGCCACTATCCTCAAGGTACTAAGCAGCTTTGATGTATGGCGCAAGCCACAGCGCCTAAATGATATTTTGCTTTGCTGCATGGCAGATAGCCGTGGTCGCACCGGCTTTGAGCAGATTGATTATCCACAAAAAGCACTATTTGAGCAGGCCTATCAAGCCGCTGCCCAGGTCAGTACCCAAGCCATCATTGCCGATGGATTCCAAGGTGCAGCGATACGCGATGAACTAGAAATCCGCCGCATTTTCGCTATTTCCCAAGTAAAAGCATCATCGAAAAACTAGCAGTCAGAAACTGTGTTTTATTCGCTCCTCGGAACGCAGTGTACCTCGAGTCCCGCCCCTAAATATAAAAAGCCGGAGTAATTTCTTACTCCGGCTACTGCAATCTTTGATAGCTTTTAATTAAGCGTTTTGCTCGGTCAAGCTTGGCTCAGCCTCACCCTGTTTATCTTTGATCAGGCGGCTAGTAATCGTGCCCGCTGTCATCGCACCTGAAACATTTAGCGCGGTACGTGCCATATCAATCAGAGGCTCAATCGAGATAAGCAGCGCAGCAATGGTCACTGGCAATCCCATTGCAGGAAGCACAATCAGTGCAGCGAACGTCGCACCACCGCCAACACCTGCGATACCAAAGGAACTGATGGTAATGATGGCTACCAGCGACAAGATAAAGCTAAAGTCCATCGGGTTAATGCCTACCGCTGGGGCGACCATCACTGCCAGCATGGCAGGATAGATACCAGCACAGCCGTTTTGACCAATGGTCGCGCCAAAAGATGCTGACAGGTTGGCAATGGCTGGCGGCACTTTCAGCTTAGTGATCTGTGCTTCCACATTAAGTGGAATCGTTGCCGCCGAGCTACGTGAGGTAAAGGCGAAGGTCAGCACTGGCCAGATTTTCTTGAAGTACTCTTTCGGGCTAACGCCGACAAGTGAAACTAGTAAACCATGCACGACAAACATCAATGCGATAGCCACGTAAGACGCCACGATAAAGCCAAGTAAGTTCAAGATGTCCGCTGCGCTAGAGGTCGCCACCACGCGTGCCATCAATGCCGCAATACCGTATGGCGTTAGCGCCATGATCATCTTAACTAGACGCATCACGATCGACTGCACCGCCTCTACAAAGGTACGGATTGGCGCTTCTAGCTCTGGTTTTTCACTCATCACATGGCGCGCAGCAATACCCGACAAGATGCCGAAGATCACCACGGCAATAATCGAGGTTGAGCGTGCGCCAGTCAGATCGGCAAACGGGTTAGTTGGGATAAAGCTGATCAGCATTTGCGGGATGGTTAGGTCGCTCACGTGATCCATGCGTCCTTCCAGTGCACTCAAGCGCGCCGTTTCACGTGCTCCTTCAGTTAACCCTTCGGCGCTTAGGCCAAAGCCTTGAGTCACTGCAATACCGATCAGCGCAGAGATCATGGTAGTTACCAGCAAGACACCAATGGTTAGACCGCTGATTTTGCCAAGTGACGCCGAGTTTTCAAGCTTCACAACCGCGGCAAACATCGACACCAGTACCAATGGCATGATGATCATCTGCAAAAGACCCACATAACCACGACCGACCACATTGACCCAATCTAGGCTGGCACCAATCGAGGCATGCCCCTCACCATAAACTAGCTGCAGCGCGAGGCCAAACAGACTACCGAAAATAAGACCAATCAATACTTGGCGAGAAAGGGTTGCGCCTTTTCTTTGCTGAACGCTCAAAAAGAAAAGTAGCGCTGCAAATACTGCGAGATTTGCCACCACTGCGACCGACATAGAACTTCCTTTATTACTGCAATTTTTGAGAAATTTATTATTAGTGAGACAAAACTACCCTTTTGCTGAGTGATTGATAAATACCAGAAGGTTATTAACTAGATGATTTAGTTATTTAAAAGCGAGAAGCGAGAAGCGAGAAGCGAGAAGCGAGAAGCGAGAAGCGAGAAGCGAGAAGCGAGAAGCGAGAAGCGAGAAGCGAGAAGCGAGAAGCGAGAAGCGAGAAGCGAGAAGCGAG
>NZ_JBPVIS010000014.1:0-88707 GCF_051660965.1 Vibrio glycogenivorans
AACCCAAGGATAGAGAGTAACTAAATAATTTGATCAAAAGAGCAATAAAGAATGAACACTAACAATAAAACCTTCACATTGACGGCACTCGCTCTATTACTTTCAGGCTGCGGCGGGAGTGATGGCGGTAGTGGCGGCGGTGAAGCTGCAGGCACTTGGAACACAACTAACATGCTTGCCGTTGGCTATGAACCAGTAAGCGGTGTTGCAAAAAACACAAAACGTGGCTCTCGAGACTGTTCGACATTACTCCGTGCAGTGCCAGACCTTGATGACCAAGAAGATAATACCGATCTCGAATACATCTACACTGCTGATACCGATTATGGCGCATGTGAGATCAAGAGCCGAGCCGTCCTGAAAAATGAACTAATCCTTGTTGGTGACTTCGCAGGTCTTCACCTAACAAACAACCCACGCCCGCAGCACTGTGGTGTAATTATGGTTCCTCTAAACAAGGAAGATGCAGTACCTACCTGTCTAACCCCTAACGGCTCTAGCGGGTTACTTATCAGCGAGCCGTTTGTTAGCACAGACCGCTCTACTGTTTACTTTGCGTCTCACGACTACAAGCCAGATGGTGACGGCTGGCTTAACACAGCGAGCATTACCTCTTGGCGTAACGGTTATGACGCGGTTAAGAAGGTTGGTAGTGTTACCACGAGAATTGGAAATTACACAAGTGAAACAATGAACCGCTACTGGACACCAGACGGGAAAAACTTTCTTTATGAACTACTTCAAGAACGCACTGGTACTTATAAACTTAGCTACCTTACTGCTGAACACGGAAACATTGCAGACCTCGACAACCAATTAACTGAGCTTGGCGTTGAACAAGACGAAGTATTTAGAAACTCAGGCTTGATTGAAGGCTCTATCGAAAGCCTTTCAAATGACGACTACGAAAGCTCACAGCTTTTGACCAGCACAACTCGTGGGGACGGCGCGAAACTCAGCATGAGCTTTAATGAGGATGGTATCCAGTTTGGCTCCAATGGCACCGAATTAAATGTCTGGCGTGACACCACTGATGCGACTGATGCTATTAGAGATGACGAGGGTAATGTAATTGGGTTCTTTAAGTCTGTAGACAAGCCGTTAGGTTCGCTTTACAAGGTTAAATCTGATGGGGCTCACACGGATCTACTGACTAGTATTCCATCAACCCCTTTCGGTGAAATAGGGGGCGCATTTAAGCACTACTCTATAAAACATGGGTGGTATTACTTCCCGGCTAACTTCCTAAGTTCGTCATCAAGCGACACACCCTTTTTTACTTATTACAAAGTTAAAGAGGGCACTCTCAATGATCGCAACTTAATGGAAGAAGCCACAAACCTACTATCATTCATCCCACTTGGTGTCCAGATTGCTAATATCGAATACGAAACTGGACTGATGTTTCTATTTCATGGATATAATATAGGGGAAAAAGAGCTTTTATTCTTCAACACCAACACGGAACAACTAGAGCTAAACCCACCGGAAAACAAATCAACTGTTGATGAATTAGAGCCAGTGATCAGCCAAGAAATCTAACTAGGTCCCCAAAAAAGCTAGGTGAGCCCTAGCTTTTTTATACTACCAACCAGCTGTGACCAAAGAGGCCATCTAACTCGTTCTAAAACAGGTTAAAGTGGTCGTTGATGGTGTCAATGTGGGCTAACTAATTTTTGAGAGGCAAAATGTTTAGTCTTGCCTTTTGAATATTCATTCACTACGAGATGTGATGTCTCTATATCGATTACTAGTTTGCCATACTCAAACTAATCCAAAGAGTTTTGTTTGGGTTACGTACTCTAAACGATTTCTGTCCAAAACCTTGCTGACTGAAACCATGACGGTCTTATTTTTTGAAACCTAGTGTGCGCTTGAATTAACATTGATGTTGAAAGCACGGCCGAAATCGCTTCGGAATTTGATAGCGAAAAGTCCAAAAGTGACGTTTACTTTGAGTGAGATAACGCATCGCTTAGTACCTACCTTTAGTACCAAGTTGCTTGTCACCGTCTGATTAGAAATGGCGTGATAGCTAAGTCTTTGAAAGAAATAGCAAAAAGCCGCTGTAAACAGCGGCTTTTCTAAAGGGTGGAAGCCCCAGCCACATCCCCATTCGGCAATAAACCACTATTAATCATGGTCTTAACAAGCAATCTTGTTCTCATTTAGTTAGATTTAGTACTCACCTTGAGTACCAATGTTTTTGAGCAATAAACACAGTATTGATCAGTATCTAACGTATGCCAACCCACTCTTTGCTCAAATCAATGTTCGACACAGTAGTCCCCTCTTACTCAGCCCTTGCCACTTGAAAAATCAAAGGCACTTTACTCACAGTTGAAAGTAAAGTGCCAAGTCAGTATCTTTTCTAATCAAGCCACTCAAAAGGCTTTACGTCTTTCAACACATCACTAAAATCAACCATTTCAACCAATTCTTGCAGTTTTTCTAAGGCTATTTTTTTGCCATAGGTATCGTAAGTGATATTTCCATTCGCATGCCCAAGGAGAGAAGCTGGTCCTTGAACCGCTTCACCAGCTTGCTTGAAAACGTCAGTAAAACTGTGGCGAAAGCTATAAAAGCGTTTTTTTTCAAAACCAGGAAGGTTGTTAATCAAGTCCATAAACCATTCTCCAATATCACCGAAGTAGCCATTTTTGTCGCTGTAATGCAACTCAGGGAAGATAAGTTCATCACTATCAAACACTGAAATATATTTGAGAAACCCTAGCTTTATCAAGAAACTGTGTATTGGAACATGGCGATTAGCACGTTTATTTTTCAGCCGCTGATCTGTATCAGCACCTGAAAAATGAAAGTAATGAATCCCATGCTCACACTTGATATTTTTACGTTTGAGTTGTGCTAACTCATTTGGTCGGCCTCCCGACAGGACTGCCATCAAGGGTGCCCAATACTGGCTGTACTTTCGCATGTTTTTTGTACGATGTAGCTTAATATTGAACTCCGAGTATATGGGAAGCGAAAAAATCCACTTCAGATCTTGCTCACTAAATGGATCAACGTTGCGCTCAGGGTCATCTTCGTAGCCATTCTTCTTGCTCGCTACCCCAACAAATGGATTAGAGCCTGTCACCAATTTATTATGTGCAATCGCCCATTTCATAAAAGTTGATGCCTTTTCGATATAACGACCTACCGTCGACTTCGATATTCTCTCAAGCCCTACCTCTCGGTTTATTTCAGACCACATCCATTTAGGCTTTGTTAGAAAGCGCTCTTGATTTATCTTAGACCGCGAAACTATTGGGAACTCCCTGAGCATTTGGAGTGCGTACACTCCATCATCATCCTCTAGATCATTCACATCACACGTCTCTATCAATTCGAACACAACGGCACATTTTTTTACTGTATTTACTGCTTCTTTAGCCAGTCCATCAGTATTCTTTCGGCACACTTCGTCTGTAATCGTTTTTCTAATGACATATTCTACAGCCAAATATTCAAAGCTTGTTGGGCCATAAGAACTAAAACAATCCGTGAAACCTAGGGCAATTGCCACCTTATCTCTTGCACTACCAACGGAGATTTGCTCTCCCTGGAAAGTAAATGTAATTTTTTCTTCTAACTCTTTTGAGCGCCGACTTTTAGTGTTGTCCTTGTCATGACCACAAGAATAATCGTCCTGATCACACAATTTCATTTGCATCGATTTTTCCGAGATCTCTTCAATCAGACAAGTGACTTTTTCAAACTTAAGCGACTCCAGTGCGCAACGCGCCTCCTTCATGAGTTGATATTGCCATTCAAACTCAACGCGTACTGACTCAAACATTTCATCGCCCATACCCTGAAACTCACACTTGATTTCATGTGCTTTGACTAGAGCAGCTTCCTCTGGAGGCATTGAAAACGGGTAGATATCTCGAACCAATGCAAGAGCTCGAAAGTCATCAATACTTAAATGTGGTTTCTTAGCAGTACTGGACTCCCTTAGCGCTAGCAAAGCAACTGAGCTTGAGCAAGCAGCATTCTGGGCACTTTTGATTCGCTTCACCAGAATATTTCGTGCATTTGCAAGCACCTTAGTTACCTTGCGAACTAGATCGCGATACTGGGGCATTGGTACTTCACCAACTAGAGTTTTAGCTTCTGTCGTTGTTACAGTCATTTTAACCACTCTGATTCAAACATCTGTAATCACGTTAAAAAGAATCTGAACACAATTTTTTGGGAAGTGAATTTTTTGCGAGCGCACTCGCAACACGCAATCACTCCGGTGAACGATGACCTCGAAGTGCTCTTTATTAGGAATTGAACACGTCACACCTTTTTATCTGCAGCAACTGTTTTAATGTGGCCAGCACTACTTGGCAGAGAACGTCGCTGGCGAACTGAGAGTAGTTGCTTTGACTGTAAGATAGAACAAGAAAAGCGTATGTTAAGCCAAAACCAAAAGATACCTGCCCTCTGTTATACCCACTAACAGCTTATACACTGGCACCAATGCAACAGCATTGTGATCCCTCCCCTCCCTGGCGTGGTGAAATTTTAACCAAGGATGTGAGGTGTATCTCACCCATCATGATTCCACAAGCGTAAGCTCACTTAACATGCGCATACTTTTATATTTGTTTTACTAACTGAAATGGAGATAGATATGAGCATTACAATTAACAACGGTGCTGTATTCACGTTCAGTCGTAAAGGTGGAGCACACGTACTCTCAACGTTGGATATATACGCCCCAACCGACGATGGATGGGAAGTTAAAGAAAAGCTTAAATTCGAAGATGTTCTGGCCGAGACTGAGCAGAAAGTGATAAATCTTCCCAAAGGCAAGTACGAATGCCGATTAGAAACCTATATCAGACAATCGCTCAACGGGGTTTTTGAGTATGACTTAAGTACTGCCGACAAAAATATCATCAATAAGGAAGGCAATGTCAATTTAACCCCATCACCAGATGACGATCGTTACATTCGCGATGGTTTCAAATTAGAGGTGGTGTAATGGACACAAAAGTTACTGCATCTGGGGTATTTATTTTTGTAACTCTTAACCCCTTAGTTTGGGCTAACGACAACAACTCAACTGAGTTATACCGGGAGGTACTTAACGATTTAAAATGGTCAGATGTTCAAGTTGATTCTTCGTCGGGTTCAATTACTGCAATAGGAATGCTCGGCATCTCAGGAGAAAGCCTATTCAACATCGAAAACACCAAAGATATTACATTTGCTATTCAGGGTATTAGTTCGAATGATTCTGGTGTAGGGTTCGCGTTAAGTGTCACCCCTGCTCGTTCGTCAATATTACCGATGAGCTTAGTTACCTATGAAAAAGGAAATTTATATCGTTTACTCGGAAACTTAGATTTATCTTATGCTCAAGGTGATGCACAAATTAAAGATATAAATTTCGAAAGGAGAGCGGTTTCAGCTAGAACCAGCATATACCTTAATGCACAAACTGACGACCTGATACTTGCCATTGCCCATGCAGTAAAGGAAAAAGATTGTGTAATTGATTTAGGAAAGAAAAAGGGGAGTAACGTAAAAAAACTACCAACTAAAGGTGATTCAGCAAACAAAGATTCAGGGTCAGAAATTGAGTTGGATCACAAAAATGCACGTAAACAATACGACGCATGTGTTAAAAAGCTTAAAAATGAAGCACGTTGGAATGCAAGTACCTTTTCGATTGCTTACGCAACAGGGTGGATCAAACCTGAAAATGGTAGTTATTCACAAGAAAGCCTTGGGCATACCATGGCTGCAAATTTACTACTCGGCAAAGATTTTCCTAACAAAAAGCAATTTGCGCTATCTGTTGCTTACCGGTACACCGTCGATGAACCAATTTTGGATACATTAGCAACTAACGATGTGAAGTTTAAAGACACTGACCTAGTAACTGTAAAATTAATAGGGGGGTCGAATAAGTTCCGTATTAGTTTAGAGGGAAGTAACACCTCATCTAAAGATATCACCGCATCACAAAGAACCTTTCGGTATGCAACCGCAGTAGAATACCGTCTCTATCAGAATGCTTGGCTAAATCTGAAAGTCGGTGAACAGCGAACGATAGAAGGTCAAGACAGAGAGATTGGCTCTTTGCTATCTCTGTCTTATAGCCCTACATTCTCCATTGACCTTTAGACAACTTAAAGGGGAGTACAAACTCCCCCTTAATCTACATAATCTTGACGAACTTTGTTTAGGAGAACTCTTGGCACATAAGGTGGTTAATCATCAAGAATGGATGTTTTGCAGCTTGCCACTTATACGTTTACAGGCAATTTTTTGCTAGTCAACAACTTCATCCTTCTTCTCTGTGATTTCACTCATGAATTTAAGAGGCTCCATTTTCTCTCCTTTAATCGTATAAACTTCACTCACATACATGTAAAAGAAGAAAAATGACATAAAGAGCATCATTAAACCAATAACAGATGAGCTAAACTCAACACCATCCCTACTAATTTTAATGGCTGCCTTTACCTGTTCTCCCTTAGACTTTGCTTGCCGCTGTTCATCTGCGTCAAGCAAAAACTGCTGATAAGATAACCAAGCTCCGCCTATCACAAGGACACTGACAATAATAAAGACGCCCACCGTCATGAACAACTGAGTCATATACATATTTTCAGCGATACCCATCAAGTTCTTTCGATGCTCGACCTTTGCAAGCGTGTAATCCAGTTTCGCCTCGTTCTGCTTTGATTTAGTGAACCTAGACACCGTTTCTAGCTCCACCTGTGCTCGATATCTATCCGCTATAGTGTAGTTTGCAGTCGGTTTGACGCTTTCCAAAGTTTCAGCAAATGATGTAGATGCAAATGTCAGGTATACAATAAAAATACACATAAATACCCTATTCATACCGCACCTCATTGACAAAGGTCTGGAGCAATTTTACACACCTCAGGCGTAGGCTCTATTATTGCTGGCTCAACTTCTATCGTCGAAATCTCTTCCGGTTCCTGTAGTATATTCATCAGAATTTCTTCTCCAAGTACCAAACCATCATCTGATTTGGACACACCAAAGGTCATATCCAAACAACCCTCACATCTACCTAGAGCTCTCTGAAGCTCATTCTTATTCAACTCAGAGACAGGTACTGCTAAATAACCTTTCTCCGGTACGAAAACTCCGCTTGTCCCCTCCCCTCGGGGCTTCAATTGAAACTGACCTACCGGCACATTACCTACAGCAATCCCTTCAACAGCCAAAACACAAAAAGGCGCCCCAACTAATAAGAAGAGCAATAATTGTATGTATTTCATATCTAGCCTCAATTACTAAGTTAGTTCACAAAGGTTAATAAGCTACCAATCACAAATACTTCCTCTTGTTGACCAAGCTACAGCTAAAATCTAATGCCCAACGATCAACAAGTGCACTCTGTTGCACACAAGTATATCAGCACTTACAACTATCTACAGAGTAATTTTATGGCTTACCCACGCTGCTTGAAGAGTAGGTACAAGCAATATACATCGATGAATTTGGGAAGGGACTGTGGGACGCGATGAAGAATAAGTCGGGCAATATGTTTGAGGTTGACACGCTGCAAGAGCGCACCGGTGTTGCCTTACTGCGCCACCTTAACGACTTATACCAAAGTCAACCCGAGGGTAAAAAGATTGAGATAAATTTGGTCGCTCACAGTGCGGGCTCTATTGTCATCTGTGATTTGTTGGACCGCATGGTGGAGCATTATCCGAATCTAAAACTGGACAACATTACCTATATTGCCCCGGCGGTGACCACCGAACGGGCCGTGGCGTCAGTGGTTAACAACCAGGCTGCTTTTAACCGGTTTAGAATTTTCACGATGACCGACGAGCTTGAGAAGAAAGACGACTGCAAAAAGGTCTACCCAGCTTCCTTGCTGTACTTGATCAGTGGGATATTGGAGAAGCACGAAGACACCACCATTGCAAGCATGATGCGTTTTTACGAGAATGACAAGTATGTTGACCGAGAAGGCGTTGCTGAGTGGCAAGCCTATATACAGGAGGATGGTCACCTTGCGTTATCTGTCAATACCGATGCGCCAGATGGGTTTAAGACGAACTCGCGCGCTCATGGTGGTTTTGGCCATGAGGCTGAAACCGTGAAAAGTATCAGATACTTCAATCAAACACAGTAACTGCTCTTAGGTTGGTTTGGGTATAGCCTGTCAGCGCCCAATGCGGTAGCACCGCAGCTGACAGGTTATCTTACTGGCTGTTCAGAGGCTTGTTGACGTGTACTTTAGTATGTTGCCCATGGGCGAAAGTGACCGGCTAAGCCTTCATTTCTTTATAGTTTCAAATAGGCAAAAATATCGATACCGAAAAAGCACACGACGACCACTGCGACAAAGATCCCGATCCCCCATTTAGCCATCGTTTCTTCATGTTCTGACGGGATGTCATCAATTTCCATCTGAATTTTTTTGCTCTCAAAGGACATGTAGTTGCTCCATATGTTGAGATAGAATAAGTAGGAAAGCTTAATGTCTTCTTTACTTACTCTATGCTACCAGTTTAATTGTAACCTAACACATACAAGAGGGAGCGTCTGTCTCATTATTGATACACACTGGTCTTTGTCGCTCGATGATAGAGATACCGCGTCAGAGCTGCTCAGGAACGACAATTAGGTTACGCCTTCTAATTCATTGCTCTTTGGGGTGTTGTAGAACGACTGTACTGTGCTCGTGGCCCCCTTTGTCACTACAGACAGTCAACCTGGGTTATAGGTCAACACCGACGCCCCAGATGGTTTCTAGACAAAATCTCGCGCTCACGGTGCGTTTGGTCATGAGAATGAAACCCTGAGAAGTATTGAATACTTCAATCGATATCAGTAACCGCTCTTGGGTTGGTTTGGGTTAAACCTGTCAGCGTTCAACGCCAGTCCGACGTAGCTGACAGGATAACTGATGATTTCATGCGATCTTTACTTCAAAGTGCATATTCTTAACCGGATCTTAGAGTAATTGTTATAAGCTCTTTGCTTAGATCTTGGAAGTCCTGAGAGCACTTACCAATATTACAATACTCATCAACGGCGTAATGAATTTTTGTATACAACTAACGTAAGTTATTACGGAATTTTTCCGTGCTTACATTCCGTTTATGTTGCTAACACTCATTATGAACCTCATCTAGTATCAATCTACTGTGTGAATCGAAACAAAATTAGGGATAGAAATATGGAAAATGTCCGTATACCCCCTCTATGCACCGATTAGATTAGTTTGGTCTATTACAATGCTCGCAAAACGGTCTGTTCATCGGGCCTAAGAAACTTTGGGGCATAACTGTGTTACACCCCTTTGTGATTAGTTCACGTCAAAGTGTCGATTCAAGTATCTTAGCACCATCACTCCGCTTCTTTTTTCAGCAATGAATCGCGCTTTCCTGTCACCAGAGAAGCAATTTGTTTCATCTGCTCCTGAATGGGCATCTCCAACCGCTCTTCAACATGCGTATTGCGTTTGAACTCTTCTTTTCCTGCTTTCTTCGCCATATTATCAATGGCAGCTTCGACCAGCTTATCAAAAGATCGGAGTTCAAAACTCTCATCTGAGACCAGCTCAAGCAACTGGATAAACATGACTCTCATGTTCGACTCAAGGGCCTCTATCATCGTCGATACAGGTGGTGTCGACTCATCAAAATCGCCCGAGAGCATCTGATAAACATATAACTCTTGGTAAGCTTCTTTTTGGAAAAGGTGTGAACGCCACAAAACAGGCTCGAATTTTTTCATTATCTACTCCTACAATGTTAAGAATTATCTGTGTGCTGAAGAGACAAAATTTCGTCGTCAATCTGCCTCTCACACTTTCAGATACTCCCCCGCTATTAAGGATTTTTTTATGTTCGGCTTTTTTTCTGAACTACCTGCGTTGGTTCGACCCTCGGATAAGGTACTCGAACACTTAAACCGGCAGTGACGTAGAAGTAACGTAAGATACTGTACTTCTCTTTCCTAACTTGGGCGCTTTCGTGTTTACTACGCTCCCAATAACCGACGATTTGTCGCCGACCAACCGCATGCAAGCGTTCACCAAGATTCGGCTCATGCATGAATATGTCATCAAAAATGCTTAGTAGCCGCATCACTTGTTTTCTGCGGTAGGGGATATGCTTTTTGTTGTAGGCAGCCATTACCGTCATGATTTGTTTGTGCGTATTTGGGTTCACGATGTTAACCCAAATACGAGTTCGTGATGACGACACGATGGTGCCCTAAATACTCAGAGAGCTGCTTTCGCACCGCTCGGTCTTTGGCAATAGCACGCTGTAAAGAGATCCCAAGGCTGTTGGCAATAAACTGATGATGTGCCCGCCCGTGTGCGACTCCGCTTCGCACTGGGCACGCGACCCCAACATGTCGCCCATAGTAATCACATGCGTACGTTTTTCTCTCTCCATGGGTGAGGTAATTAGCATCAATAGCACGAATTTCTCGCCATGCCGCCGTTTGAAAGGCTTTAAAGCTCTGACCTTTTGGGACCAAGCTGTCATGCCCACATTCAGCCTGAGCATTCGCTACACGCTCAAGTACGATGCGTTGGTGACTGCTTTCTAGCTCAATCCACCTCGTCTGTCCGCCTTTAGTGCCTCTGTACACTACCAATTTGCCATCCTCATCTAACGTCTTAAGTGCTTTGCGTGCATCCAAAAGTGCGGCTTCACGAAAACGTAGCCCCCAGTGCCGCTGCAACTGTGCAATCAGTGAAACAGGTTGGCTCGCGTTTTTGATGAGATGTTGGTGTTGTGGCTCAGTAATGGAACCATCGTACTTTGCAATACCATTTTTTGGTGTGAACTGTAGGTCTTTAGTAGCATTCACCCTAAGCTTGTCATCCCCGCGAGCTTGAGCTAAAGCACAATTAACATGACTTAAGTAGTCACGTGCCGTCACAGCCGATATCGATGTACCGGCTTCATAGGCTTCTCTCAGGGATTCACCAAAGAGTATGACATGGGTGCGCTCAATATGATTAAGACGCTTAACCGAGGTTTCAGCTTTCAGGAACTCGCCGAACAGCCTGATAGCAGGTAACCGCGCCTTGTGTGTGTTTGACTTGATGCACGACTGCTGTTCTAAGCTCGCGTTGATAAGCGCTTTAGTCATATCTTTTGAGCCAAGGTTATAGTTGGCCTTGGTGAAGTCTCGTATTCCTGCTGTCCTGTGACCGCTGTATTTCATTGTGTCTATCGTCTCCTCGTTAAATATTTTTGATGCATAGCATGTTGCGCAGGCTGAGCCTGTGTCGATTAATGATGACGTCTATGACAAAAGTGCTCCTTCCTATCTGAAGTCTGTTGGGCTTGTTGCATCCTCACTTTTGTTGTTTGACCGTTTTCTCACTCGCTGAGAACAATGGGCGTCTTGCATCCTCGGTCCTGAAGGTAGCGCTGAAGACTGCAGCATTTCGGCTTATTGCATCCTCTACCTCGATGTATGCTATGTTTTTTGCAGGTAACCTTTGCTATGCACAGAGTGGCAGTTTAAACAGTAACGCCACTCACAAATGAGGCTTACTGCCGGGCTCTGTCGCCAATAGCGGCTGAAACTTCCTAAAACTTTTCGCATGCTTGTGAGCTTCCCCCTGCAAAAACGGGCTCGCTCAGCACTTGGCTGACTTCGTCTAATTTCTTACAAAATTAGACGAAGTCCACTCGCTCTCTCCTTTTGTCTGATTTTCAGATAGTTGTTTGGCTGCTTTTCAGTCCCTTGGGACATTTGATGTGTTGATTCCATGAATCCTCCTTGTGTCCAATGATGGATAATGATGCTCCAGATGAGCTATTCGTGACTAAGTAGGGCCTCAGCTAGAGAGCGAAAAGTTGTCGCGCTTTGTTTGTGGCAAACAAAAAAAGCTCTCCTACAAAGAGGAGAGCTTTAAGTTGCATTCACACACACTAGTCAATAATCCTTATGTCTGTGTTGAGAAGGAGCACCGGTTCGAGGTTATGTCGGTTTTTACTGTGAGTGATGCTCAACCTCATCACCGGCGCTCATTGGTCGTAGAGCAAACGCCATAAAAAGAAATCGTGTTGCGCTTTTTTTCTGATTTTTTGTCTCGACAAGGACTGCAACGCCCATTTATACCTTTTTGGCTCCCCTGCCTAGCTGCTCCCGTTTTAACAACCCATCGATAAAGAAGCGAGTGGTATCGATGACAATCAGGCTCAATGCGAAAAATATTGAATATGGATGCAGTGACCAAGCGTCTCCGTCTTGAGGAGGCATGGTCAGATAGAGAGCGGCCACGATAGTATAAGCGATATAATACTTGTCCGATTTAGCGTCTCGATACAGGTCACGATCGGACTCAAACTTCTCTTCTAACAGGTAACCTAAGGTCCAGTAGACAGCATAAGCCAGAGTCGTCAACGAACACACGAAGGCGGCGAGTCGTATCAGAACCGCATAGTCCGAAAGCTGTTCAAGTGTGCCAATTGGAGCCTGGAGCTTGTTAGCATCGAGCCCCCAGGTGAAGTGAGCGAAAAGGAACAACAAAGAGGCAACAACAAAGTTGTTCCAGGTGAGCCACCCACTAAATAGGCCAAATCGTTGCCAAATTCTATGCTCACGATATTGAGTTGGTGCATAAATGAGGTAACTGAGGTGAAACATCAAGCGACACTGCAATATCAGTGCAATGCTGTAGGCCAGTGATGAGCCAGGCATGACCTCTGCTATAAAGAACAGTCGCTCGTATACTAGCGGGGCTAGGAAGTCAGTTAGCATAAGGCAACCAATGATTTTGGCAGCACTAAATACATAATGGACTGATGTAGAAACAAAATTTGATGATGTAAGGGACATGTCAGACTCCGTTGGTTAATAACTATCACCACTTTATCAACAGATTTTTTTTCGCAAGCTCGAGCCCAAGGGGCGGACTGTGGTGCCAACGTCAATTTGTTGCGAGAAGATTTGAGGGCGATATTTGCGCTTTACAAAACTACTGTATCCTTTGGAGAGGCGGTCCCCTCCCCTAAACTCACCCAAAAGAGGCTAACTATGAGCAATAAGCACAAACTTGAAATTTTCGTTGAAGCGCATTTAGGCTTAGCGATCCTAATCGCCGTTGTTTTAGGCACCGTTGTAGGCATATTGATTTGACAGTTTAAACCCGTCAGCATTCAGCACTCTATCTGTCCTGTTTTTTAATTTTACCCAAGGGAAACTTCTCTCAAGAACAGAGCCAAGCAATATAATTCTGTGAAAATATATTTCAGGAAATCGTTTTATAGAATTCCCAGGGATAAAGGAACCAAAGCTATGCGCTATAACCTCCAATCTCATGAGAACTGCCCACTCACCTTTTAAAGCCCGTTGGTAGATGCTAAGGTAGAATTAGTATTCAATATAAGGATATAGCCATGTGTGATGCCAATAGCGCAAACCTCAACGAGCAAATGAAAGCACTTCACGAAGCCGTCAAAGAGAGCAATAACAGGGCAGAAAAATATTTAGAGGAAATTCACCAAGTGGATGTAACACCTCACCCCACCTATGTTTTTGTGCTAGCAGCAATGGTGCCCACAGTGATCTCTTGCCTAGCGCTGTATTTCGCCTTGAAATAGCTCATACAGTGGGGCGGATTGAAGTTGACCAAAGACACCAACCCAGAACCTTTTTCCTTACTCCGCCTCGTTTCCAATGCATAATCTCTCTACCGAGCATTTCAGCGGAGCGTCCCACATCCACTGACGGGAGTTCCCTTCAAATCATAGATACGATCCCAACCGCCAAAAGCTATCTGCTAGGGTGAGTACTTTTTTGAGGTAACGGGGCTACATGCCGCCATACAAGATGAGCTAGGATTAAGAAATTTGGTAAGTATCACCTTTTAGTGCCAAGTGACCAGATGCAGTACTGCAACTTTTCCCACCAAGGGCAGCTGCCAATTTACCCTTGGGCTAAGTTCGTGCGGGGAAAGCTTCAGAGGCTCGCTATCTGTGAGAACTACCTCAATCGCTATCCAGAACTTAACAAGTCGTATGGAAAAGGCACGCCTCGTTATATCTGTAATGATTTACGCCATGAATTACTTACTTCTTCATGGAAAGACGGCACTCGATTCGACAATAGTCCCTTTTTAATGGTTGGTCTTTATTAGCAGTTGGCCGCCAACTAAACGGTGGAGGCTTGAATAGCCTGCCCGAAGATGTCAGGCAGGCTTATGAGCAGTATCAAACTCACCTCAGCCTAATAGAGAAAAGTAACTGAAGTAGACTAATTTTCTATGCCACTTCAACCTGCATGAACTTTGCTAGCTCTCGCTTGATGCGATGCAGTTCATTCACTGGTACGACAAGCAGGTTCATATCGTACTTATCCTCAGGTAAAGGACTTGAGGTAATCAGAAAATACCCCATCCCAACATCTGGATGCACATTTGTAAATATGTTTACCCTTTCGTCATCAATAACGAAATGAACAATATTGTCCATATTAACAAACAGGTGGTCTTTAATTCTTATCGCTTTGGCCATTTTGATGTCTTTCTAGTTTCAAACTCAAGTTGGCTGAGGATAACACGTTACGTTTCTCTTTAACTAGTCGATTCAATTCATCTAGTTAGCTCTCTATCGGTATGTCGCTAGGAAAGTGAAAGAGGTGGTTACATTGCTAGCACATGCGCTTTAAAATTATCATCGTTACCTGGGTCGTGACATCATCTACTCGCTTTCATCGTACTCCGTTTGATGACAATTTATAAAGTTCGGAGAAAGTGGGTTGAGGGGCGCCTGAGTTGTTTGACTTGGTGCGTCACCCGAGTGAGCGTCACAGACCGTCACCGTGCCTGTCAGCAAAGTTCTGGACAAAGACGTGTTTGAACTTAGGTCTAGTAACGCCCTAAATCAGGGATAAAATAAAGCCGCGCGTAGCGGGGCTTTATTTTGTCCCTCTGGATTTTTTGGTTAGGCAACTATAGATACCACCTCATCACTTTATCTAACTCAGTATCATTTAAGATCTCTTGCTTATAGATATTTTCTAATGACACTAAATTGGAAGATGTCCCCCACAGGGCGGTAGTGTGATGATGAAAGTTGTCAAATTTAACGGCTGCACGTAGACCCAGATGGCTAGGCGGCTCTTTTTCAAGGTAGACAGTTGCCTTAGTCGAGTTAAGAGGGTCGAATGCTACCTCCTTACCAGTCGTGCTTTTATACACTTGAATTTTCTGGCCTTTGTCACTAGCAAGATAAGTAAAACAGCTATGAGCAGATATCCACTTCCGAACCGACTCACCATTGTAGCATGGGGTAACTTTAGGTGAACTTGTTCTAATTAGTACAAGATTGCATTCATACTTTGAGAAGAAAACAAGTTCTACTTGGTCTCCTGGCTGCGCGTCCCAGAAATCACGAAGAAGCTCTCTATATACACCTCTGTCGCTTCTAAGGAAGTACTTATCCTCTGCATCAATATCAGTTTCGATGGGGGCACTTATTGGTGTGTAGACAGTAAGTTTCTGTGCGGCTGCCTTATCCTCATTACTACCACCTAAGACCTCTTTAGGGAAAAGCGATAATTTCCCTGTGAACTTAATATATCCACGATTTATCGCTGAGTCTGTTAATGGGATGCTCTGAATAGACATAGCTCTCCTTGTTTTCTAACGAATGACATGGACTCCCCCCTCATCAGGCTCTGCCACACTTGGTAAGTCTGAGAGCAGTCCTTGGAGGCTACCATGTCACCATCAATTTATGACATTGATTTAGCCAAATCATTCGTTCAGTATCCACGGCGAAGATGAGCAAGGCAAGGAACTGATCCATAAAACAATAGCTCGCGCAAAAGTCCTCACGACTTTTGTCAATATTCCACCTTCTATCATCGGAATGGAAGCCTGCGGTGCTTCACGCTACTGGGAGCGTGAACTGGCTAAGCTAGGCCACACAACGAAAATGATAGCGTCTAAATATGCTGCACCTTTCAGGACGGATGCCAAAAATCACCTCAACGATGCCATCACTATCCGTATTGGTGACCAAAAGCACTGCTTCAGCATGCTTGTTTTTCGCAGCCATAATGCACAGAAATAATGAAAGTTGCAGGTAATGGACCATTTACCGCCACCGCTGTTATTGCCAGTATCTGTATAGGCGATTAATTTGATAAAAGCCGAGACTTAGAACCCGTAGTGAGTCGCCATTGGTGCGAAACCAAAGTGCCACATACCATCCAAGGGAGCGGTAGACTGAGAAAAATACGCCTGTTTTAGGGAATGAATCTGCTCGAGGTTGTCGATTGGTTTAATGTTTAACATGGTTTCTATCCTGCTTGTTGTGCAAAGACTTTTCAAAGAAGCATTGCTTTTCGATGTCACACATCATAGTTCTTGATTTTAATGATAGATTGAATAAAAACGACAATTTCTTATAGGCACTTAGCGAGCAGTAAGTAGCGATATCTCACTAAATAGAAATGAGGCTGGAACGTTTTGGGGCAAAAATGTGTCAGAACCTCAGTCAGCAAGGCTCTGGACAAAAACGTGTTAGGGCTGATACTTAATTCGATATACTTCACATAATCTAACGTAAAGTAAAACCTCTTACGAAGGGCCAGACCAAATCATCCCCTACACCAGGGCGAGCGCATGAGTTGAATCAATGTTAAATTTCACACTTCCTTAACTATGAAGCGCTTGCTCAAAGATGCTGTTTGTATAGAGTTGTTTCATTTTTAAACAGGAAGGCAGGTACTTACCTTCATTCACTCGTGATGAACTAACAAAGAAAGTGGTTTGTGTTTACAAAAAATCTACTCATGCGGTTGCCCTGTCCCCTACACATAGCTGCCTATCGAAAAAATATACATTCGTAGGGTTGTTAAAATATTCTATTAAATATTAAACCACCAGGGTTGGTAATAACGAACCAACATTTTCGCAATGCTGCTGTGCAAAGTGTTTGATAGCATGTGGATTTACCTTGATATTCTCATTCATGACCCTTGCGACGAACATATTATATGGGCGATTAATACCTAAAAATCCTATTGCAATCCTATAACACAAAGAACCGACCTTAGTATCTAACGCATCCGTGAAGTCCAAGTTGATAGCATTATAATTTCTATAGTCACTACGCAACTTACTGTATACCTCAAACCACTCTTCACTCGTAAAAACATCTCTAATAGCATCCCAATGAGCTTTACGCGCTAATACGTAGTCTGGACTATTCAAAAAGTGTACAGTTGTGTGGGCTTTAGGCACATCATCTCCCCTCGTAGTTACAACAGATTCAGATGTAAACGGGTCAAATGTGATAAGTTGATCTACTTGTTCTCTTGTAGGGTCTAACAATAAAATATCGATAACTTTTTTGTTATCGGTCACATCAAACTTTTTATATTTATGTCTCTTCTTTTTTTGGTTACATTCTTTGCATGATTGGTGTAAATTTTCCCAGTCGTAAGCCCGCTCTGGAAAATGTTTACTCCAGGGTAATAGGTGCTCTACATCATAGTTACCTTTCACACCCTTCTGACATAGGAAGCAAATATCTTTGTAAAGAGTTTCTATAGCCAGCTCTACACTTTCATGCCGATATAAACCCTTTTTTATGTCTGTACCATTCGCTATTGCTTGCTTTGCACTATTAAACTCCGCTTGATTTGCATATAACGTTGCTAGTTTTTGAGGAACTTGAATCGAGTTTCGATTGATGTATCTCACTGCAATCCCCCAATGAACTCTTCATCAGCAACTGTAATGACAATTTTATTTAGCTCACGATCTAAAGACTCTGACTTAGTAGTCAGTTGGTCATAAATAGCACGAGCATCTACATTATTGTTTTCTCTAAGTGCTCTCTTTAACTCTACCAGCTTATTTTTTACTTTCGGCGAAAAGCCTTGATCTTGTCCAAATACTTTAAGGGCTACCTCAGTAATATCGTAGTAACTGAAGTCGTCGTCCAATATCTCACCTGTAGGCAATTTTACTACAAGTGAATTTTCCCCCAACGAACGAATGAGATATGGACTATGAGTAGTAATGACAAACTGGATATTTGGAAAGAAATCTAAGAACCAAGGAAGTACTCTTTCTTGAAATGATGGGTGGTAATTCATGTCCATCTCGTCAATAAAAACAATCCCACCCGCATTTCTTATCAGCTCTAGATCAGTGTTTAAAGCAAGTTCTTTCATCTGTATCAGTATATTGATAGCCGTTACAAACCAATCACTTTGGCCAGCAGATAATGATGCTAATTCGGGTACATTTGGGAATGAGATACGTTTGTTTGGGAACTGATGAACATTAAAGTCCCCCTTAGCCGCCGGCTCAACGGTGCTCAGTATTTCCCTGAAATCATTGAATAGCGAATGGGAAGAAGAACTGTTATTCACACGTTCTATCAGATGGTCTAATACAACATCTAAAAAATAGGAGTTTGTTTTTTCAATTCCAGAAGCAACACGCATAGGGAATTTGCGTTTACCTATGACATTAACATCTGTTGCTACGACATCATGATTTTCAGACTGGCTTTCTCTTTCCCAAGTAGGTTTTTCTGCTCTATCAAACGGCCTTAGCAGTACAACGTTATGACGAACAAGATCTGGCTGATAAGAATTTATTCTGTGAAGGTTACTAATCCCAGATAAGAATTTTTTTTCTGCACCATAGAACCTACCAAGTGTGGTTTTCAGTAATTGCTTATTTACTTCAGATAATTGTTCTGGTGCGGGAACTATCGCCCTATGTGAACTTATTACAGTTTCGTTTTCTGATAGAAATAACGAGAGCAATGAGAAATTTTCACCAGGACTAGCTGATGTAGAAACATGGTTTAAGTTATCAATATAACGACTTTCCTCATCACTTGGTGAAGTGACATCGCTAGTTTGACGTAAGTTTGCATATAACGCCGATAATAGAGATGACTTATTCGCTCCGTTCTCTCCGACAAAACAGATCACGCGGTTGTCTGCGGGAATTTCCACGTCTAGATTCCGTATCTTCTTAAAATTTTTGACGTTGATTTTAGAAATTTTCATTTAATTACTTCTTTAATTATTCAAAACTACCCAGTGTGCAATGTGCCATTCTTCAAGTGTAGTGGAATCCCAAATTTGGCCACAGAGGTAGAGTTTTAGGCATGAGGGAAAATTGGTCAAACCAAGTCACTGTGGTAAGGCCCTAGCTTACTAGACATTACACAGATAAGAAAAAGTACGTCAAACCACTAGTTTATGATTTGAGAGGTTGAGCACCCCTGGCTCAGAATGGGGCAAAAATCAGTTAGGTCAACCTGTCAGTTTCGGTTGTACTGTGACTCTAACCTTGACAGGTTTAACCCTGGCTAATCTAAATTACCAGAATCAGGTTGCCTGCTTTCAAGCAGTCGTTTTTTTTGCGCTATGATTGTTGTAAACTCATACTCAAACTTTGTCGAAGGCATAGAGATTAGCTCATGTTCTCGAAATCGTTTGTATAATTCAGCCTTTCCTGCGAGTTCAGCCATCTTATTGATAATAGTTTCAATCACTTCTTCATTACCCATCCCACGCATATCGATCAAGTAAACGTCACGATATACCGTTAAAATGTCCTGCCTAAGTGAAATGGACAAGCCATACCACATTTCCTCAACTGAAGGGCCTTTACACTTAAATTTGCCAGTCAAGATCTCTCGGATATGATTTTCAGTCTTGCTGCCCTCACTAAAGAGCAATGCTCTCGAAATTAAGACGCTGTTTAGTAACATACCAACTCCTCTTTTGGGTTTCTAAGGAGTCGTAAGTTCTAAGCTACCAGATTGCTAACATGTCACGTTTCGTTAATGGCAGACAATTAATAGGTCACTACCAATGAATCGTTAAGTTAACTCAACCATTGGAATGGAGTCACCCTTGACAGTTCATTAGCAAAGTCTATTCGTTCTATATACTGTTTTAGCGCTCTCAGATTGGCCTGACTACCGTATCGGTCATAGGTTATGTTCCCATTTTTATGACCCACGAGAGACGCTGGCACTGCTGCGACTTCGCCACTTTGCTTAAACACGTCAATCACTGTATGTCGGAAACTATAAAATCGTTTATGTCCGCTGCTTAAATCTATCACCTTACTAAAGTAGCGCTTAAACCAGTCACCAAAAGCACCGTAATAGCCCGACTTTTGGCTGTAAGATAATTCAGGAAAGAGTCGCTCTTCGCTAGAAAATGACTCGAAATAGTTCTCAAATCCTAAATCAAGTAGTTTACTGTGTATTGGTACTGCCCGACGCGCCCCTTTATTTTTCAAGGATTGATCACTATCGAGATCTGAGAGGCTCATATACCAGATATCATCTTCAAACTTGATATTTTTCCGTTTAAGTTGGGCGATTTCATTTGGGCGAAGGCCTGATAGTAACGCAATGAGCGGCATCCAATACTGGCTGTACTGGATAATGTTTTTGGTTTTGTGCTTTTTGATCTTTAACTCGGTGAAGACAGCCTGAGAGAATATTTTGCTAAGATCCTGTCGACTAAACGAGTTCACATCATCTTCCTGCTTTTGATTAGGCAGGTTGCTCTTTGACGCAAGACCACAGAACGGATTAAGTATGCTTGGGAGATAATTCTCTCTGATCCACTTGTATATCGTTGAACTTTTCTCAATATAGCGGCCCACCGTGCCTTCAGAGAGAACGTCAAGGTTTGCAGATTCATTAATCCGCACCCACTGAGATTTGGGGTATGCATGGAATCGCGCTTTGTTGATCTTTGAGCCAGATACTTTCGGAAATTGTCTTAAGCTTTCAAGCGCGGTGTTAGCGTCGCTTCTACTGATTGCGTAAATGTCATTTTTACCTATCAACTCATGCACTAACAAACACATTGATACCGTTCTTTCTGCTTCTCGCGCTTGCCCATGAGCGTTCATTTTATTTTTTAATTGGTTCGTTTTTTCCCTTTTATACTGCTCGCAATACCAAGCAATATCATGGTTGGTCAGTTCTTCATTTATGTTGGTAATACTTGCCTTACTCTTCTGAACTGACTTAGAAGCACTGATTTTAGACTCATTACTTCTAGGTTGAGTAACCTTTTCAACTGTTGACAGTTGCTCTAGCCCTATTTGCTCGCAGCTAGAGATGGTTTCTTCTTGGTCGGCTTCAAAATGATTTGAGCGGATACGTTGAATGATTTGAGCAAGGGACTCTGAGTTCGAAAAGATCAATGCCAGACAGGCTTGCGATAACAAACCAAAAAAACGCTTTAGGTAAGACAATGCTTTACCGCGTATTTCCTTTGTTAACGTTGGGCAATCACACTCTAGTTGGGCTACTTGTGATAGAGCGCTTACACTTGGCTCAACCCCCTCCAAGTATATTGCTTGAAAGCCTCTCAACAGTGACGGATTAATGGACTCTGAGTAGGTCTCTTCATTTAGGACATAGTTCTGAAGAAAACGTAATGAGCGTGGTTTGAGTTGGAGTCGCTGCTTGATGTCCAAGATCCGCAGGACCGCCACCTCTGATTCCGCCTTTAATCGACAAAAGAGGGCTCGCGGCGGATGTCGGCTCTCCTCTCCCTGCTCAACATCCTCGATCCGCCCAAGACTATCAAGAAGCATATTTTCAAGCGCTAAGGCTTTGAGACGCGCCTCTCTCACACTGATGTTACCTAGTGTGCGTTTGAATTCACATTGATGTTGAAAGTACGGCCGAAATCGCTTGGGAATTTGATAGCGAAAAGTCCAAAAGTGACGTTTACTTTGAGTGAGATAACGCATCGCTTAGTACCTACCTTTAGTACCAAGTTGCTTGTCACCGTCTGATTAGAAATGGCGTGATAGCTAAGTCTATGAAAGAAATAGCAAAAAGCCGCTGTAGACAGCGGCTTTTCTAATGGGTGGAAGCCCCAGCCACATCCCATTGCTAATCCTTCATCCCTTACCCCATAAGGCTTTGAATCAAATGGTATTAGTTCAGTCGGGTGATTTAGTACCAGTTTTTAGTACCAATTAAAGTTGCTACCTAGCGTACAGAATCGGTGACCTAGTTTCAATACTATGAACAACCACCAGCATCAGCAACCTGGTGGCCAAGCATCAAGGTTCACATGCATAATCCATGCACTCTAATGAGTGCCATAGAGCCGTTCATTTGAAGCTGAATGAACGTAAAGCGATCAACCTAAGCAGCCTAGTGACGTCTCTCATTGCTCTCTCGGTCAAATCTGACTTTTTCTCATTCCAACTAAGATCTTCAGCCCCCACCTCATTGTCTAAATCTAGCCAGGCAGCAAGTACTACTTGTTCCACATATTGCTCGAATTGATAGCGTGGTAGACTCACAAGTAACTCTACCCCTTCTTGATTGCACCGATTAATGATGTTAATTTGCACAACCTTTTTCAAGCCAAGTGTTTTTTCAGCCTGCTCTAACCTATTTTCAAATTTATCCATATCAGTTTATTAAAAATATAATAATTTGGGGCACGACTTTTCAAGGGTGGTTCGGAGGGTAACCCTCCGACAAGATGACAAATAAAACGAAGTGTGTATTTGTCCTATCTTGAATCACCTGGTTAATCATGATTTGTGTTCATTGATGTAAATTAATAATTTATTAGTAAACCATGAAGAATTGGACAGTTATCACCAAGCCCGTCAAGAAAGGAACGAATGGCGTTCTTGCAAGAGAGCGATACTTAAAAAGCTCATCGCATCCTAATCACGCAAACACTGAAGCTATCATCGATATCGTTGGTAATGAGAACACATCGAAGAACATCATAATTGCAGGTGAACGATATCGCCTAAACCAAAAATTGCGCAGCAATAGAAGAGGTAGGCCTCTTAGTTCCTATGCGATGGAGTTTTGCCTCACCTTGCCAAAACCTTACCGCCCTTCTCCGGAGCAGTGGCGCACCATACTCGGTGATTGCTGCAAAGCGCTTGCAAACCATCTGAAGTTAACAGGTGACGAGAGAAAACTATTCTATTCACTGATTCGAGGTGTATGCCATCAACAAAATCAACAAGGTAGGTCCGCAGGCGACCACTGCCATTTAATCATATCTAAAGTGCTAAAAGACCGAATCCTAACTGACCTGCAACGAAAGCGCGCGACAGCCGTTTTGAAACAGGCTTTTACAGCTTCAACGACCGTGCACCTCGGCATTAGCGTCGATAGCTACAAACCTCACGAATTAAATAGAGGTAAACGACTAGAGAAGTGGCAGTATGAGTCACGGAAGTATCAAGAACAGCAGGATTCCAATAACAAGATACTTCAAAAACTCGAAAAGCAGATCGACAAATGGCAATTGGCGTTAGAAAGCCACGACGCTAAGCAACTACGCCGCCAAAGAAATAGAATTGAGAAGACACTAACCGAGCTTGATATAAGCCTTGATAGCTCCGCCCTGTCGACTCGAATAAAAGACATATTGGGTTAGTTTACACTTAGACGTAAGAGGTTATTCGACAGGCCAAATTGATTAACCTCACTTTCCACATCACTATATTTGACCTGCGCAGATGTTTCCGGATACCGTCATTTAATCTATTCAAAGATAACAAGGAGAGTTCTTTGAAACACAACATTAAAGAATGGGTTAATGACCATGATGATAAATGGCTCTTCACGCTACTTTACGTTAGTTCAGCCGTTGTTTTAAGTATGACCATATCGATGTTCTGGCTCGTGATAGTCGTAGCAGTGCATGGTCTATTGGAATGGATATCAATTAGCAGAACCTCTTCCTCTGATTGGATAAACAGGTTTGGTGCGGTGCTGTGGCATTTAAAGTTAGATATTGTGCTGATTGTCTTTGCCCTATGGCTATCTGTCTATATGGATGCAATCTTCGGCCTGGTAGGACTTAATGCTGCTGCACGTGCCAGCGCCCAAGTCGGTTCGCGGTTCGCCATCTTTGAGAAAATAATCAGAGGTTTCTTCTTAACTGTGGATGATGCCGCTCAAGTACTCAAGGCACTATCCAAGAAACGGGACGTATCAGGCCACGAAGCGGAGTTAAAAGCCTACACCAAAGGAGATATAGCGACTTTGGCTTTTGGCGTGTTATTAGTCGGCTCACTCATCCTATCACCTTTCTTAACCGACTATAGCTCTATTGAGATTAAGGCAATACTACTGGCGGAGCTAACTCCTTGGCCATAAAAGTACTTGCGTTGCCGCGCAATACATGTGACGAGCCTATCAGAATACTGTTTCTTATAACGCACTATCGGTCAAGCTAGATATCATGTCTATTCAGTAAATTTGTTTACAAGGAAGTTGCAATGAAGTTGAGTCAGGTTTTAGGACACACTAACCAAGTCGAGCGTTCAAAGTTCGTTAATTGTATTGATAAGCTTTGCCAGGAGAGCAGGAGTGATCATGAGATCTCTACTCAACTGGAAAGAATCAATGGGCAGTTAAAGGCGGCTTCAGGTAATGAAATCACTCAGCTTTTTTCTCTAGTTAAGAAATGCTTCAAGGATCACCTGCGTGAACAGATCGCGCTTGGTGGTCCACAGGTTTCTTTACTCGTTAACATCCTAACTCGTGACGGTAACTCTGTTGCGACCACTCACTGGATTGAGAACCTTTATGCCAAAGAATTTTCAAAGATTGATGCTCTCAGTAAAGAAATCACTACTGCCATAAACGAATTTGAATCACAGGGAAATTTCGAGAGAATTGACCGCCTTAAGGTCTACCATGACTGCATGTATGTCGCTTTCAGTAATGACCTAAAGTTGAACCGAGAAGCTAAGGTCACTGAAGATGAGAGAACGATACTGAATGTATTGGCGGACCGACTCGGGATATCACAAGAGGAAGTTGCTGCTATAGAACACTCTGTAAACCCTATTGCAGAGCTAGGAATCGATAACGCACTTGAGTACCTTCGAGAAAGCGGCATGGTCTTGATTAACCGAAGACGCTCAGAGGTAATGATTGCAGATGAAGTGACTAGCATTATCCACGAAATCCAAGGCAAAGAAGTTCGTGATAAGTACGCGCTTCGAATTCTTCGCTCCTTGAGTGATTCAGAACTCTCTAACGTTCTTAAGCGTCATGGTCAACGGTCTAGAGGTATTAGCCGGCAAGATAAGATTTCGGTTATTTCACACTCCGGGCTTAGTATCCGAAGTATCCTGGCGAATGATATGCACAATGACGATGCAAGCCAAAATCAGCGTAAGGAGCGTATTAAGCTCTTGATTGAAGATATGGATATCAACATTCAACGGATTGGAGCACGCCTTCAAGACAGAATTGATGTGCTTTTAGAGCACCTCAACAACTCTGAAGAAGAAGAGTTTGGTGCCTTAAGTGTCAGTGGCTTCAAAGAGCTTCTCACAACATTGTCTGTGACTGATCCTAAGGTTGAAGTCCGTATTCGAAGTGACTTCGAAATAGAGACCAAAGAGTCACTTGAGCCTGAAAAGCTCAAATCTCTTGGTATAACACCCTTTGATATTCTCTACCTGTATTCAAATGATGAAGTGAAGACTATTCGCAATGACATGGGTCTTTCACGGCGTGGTAATGCAAGAAGCCAAATCATTGAATCATACGCCAGTGCGAACGATAAACTGATCGAGAACTATGTATTGCTTGCATCCAGAGACCTCCAAGGTCTGAATCAGGTAGGCATTGACATCAAGGAAGCCGAGTTAGGTGCCAAATTCGAAGAAGTCACCCGTTCCATATTCGAGCAAATCGGACTGAACGTTGATGAGGACTTACGCAGAGATATCAACACTGCGAAGGACAAAGCCGACATCATTATCTCTCTAGATAATGAGGATGTAATCGTTGGTGAGGTTAAGTCATTCAAAAATGGGCATTTTGCAAAATATGCATCTACATCTAGACAGGTTAAGGCTTATGTCAAACGTTGTGAATCTAATGGTCACCGCGTTGCACAAGCTTTAATTATTGCACCTTCATTTTCTGAAGACTTTATTGATGCTGCCGATATGGATACCGAGATCAATATCTCTTTACTTGAGGCTGAAGGATTAAAGAAAATACTTGATGCATATAAGCAAAGAAGAAACCCGAGCTTCTCCCCTAAGCTTCTCACTAAAGGTGGGCTATTGAAAGCAGATCTTATTTCAAAATCAATCTAAAGCCATTAAGTAAGTTGTAACCTGTCAGTTTCATTTCTCGATGTGACTAGATCTGACAGGTTGCCTCAAATCGGTTTTGCCTCATTGTGTTTAGTTATGTCTGCCAATAACGTATCTAAGTTTTTTTTACCTGGCAACTCAAGTGTTCGCTAATGTTTTGTGTAAATAATTTCTACCTACTCCTACTAAGAAAGTATAAATTTCGCCTTTAGCTTACTCCCAACCGATAAACCAATTAAATCAACCACTTAGAGTAAATTACTTTTACTTGATAGAAGCAGGCAAAGGCGTGCTAAGTGAGAATTCTCTTAGTTTTGCATTGTGATGCAGTCGCTTGCATACTTGATTGATAAAATACCTTTTAATACAATACCTTACTTTTTATCGCTAGTTGATTAGGGTGGGTTCATTTACATATCCGACATTCTCACTAGTAAGCGTTAGGTTTCCTAGCAGGTTCATACAACACTAAATTGGATATCGATTAGCATGCTGATAACAGAACCCAAGACGTGGGAAAATAAGGATAAACTTCAAGGATTACTTCTATTTTGTCAGAGAACACTTGAATTATCTTATGACAAATCAGATTTCAAAGAGAAAGGAACGTCAGTATTTATTAACGACGTAATCAAAGAAGCTCTTGAGGTTGTTTCCTTCAATCAGTCTCACAAGAATGAGGTTGGATCATTCGACCTCGATTTGATACTCGCAGAGTTAATCTCAAAAATTAAACATGATAACACAGTGAAGGAAATTCTCGGCGACAAAAGGGAATATTACCTGAGCAAATTAATAAGTAATGGAGATACAAAAGTACTAATTAACACTTTAGAAGTATTGAAGTTAAAAATCAACCCAAGAAAGTACTTTGAGAAAATCAAAGTAAGAATCAAAAATTTGTTGGAAACAAATAAATATAAAGAAATTCATCAAGCCACAACTAGACTATTTGAATTCTTGATTTGGTATGGTTACCAAAAAGGGACCATTTACTATCTACTGAATAGAGAATTCTTTGATAAATCTGGAAGGCAAAAAGTAAGAACGGTAGATGATATTGATCGTTATTTTGATCTATTTGACCTAAAGGCTAAAGAGTTTGAAGTGGTTTTTGTTGGCTCAAAGCTATTTAAAGAAATTGAAGATTCATGTGCTCAATTCAACTTACGAGTAATATCGGAAAGAGATGCCAAGTATGATGAGGTGCTAGAGAGTAAATTCTACAGAAACAATCATGATAAAAAAGTGTTTCTACTTTGCGACAAAATACGAGCTGTAGATTACTTACATGCAATGAAGGTTGCCGAGGGTAAAGTATCTTTAGTTGCTGATTTATTTGCAGTTTTTCACCATAAGAGCAAGCCATGGCACTCTGATTATTGTCTGGTTTATAAGCATGACAAATCTAATGTAATCAACATTAAGAAACCAAACAATATTATGACTAACATAAGTGAGGGTGATCTTGCATCTGCGAAGAAAATTCTCCCAATCTTTTTGCGTAAATTCAATATGCAAAAAGATTCATTTGACAGATTTAACAGAGGAGTTGAGCTTCACTCCCTATCTTTAGAAACTGATGAGGTTGCATCTCAAATACTCAATTTTTGGATTTGTTTGGAAACTCTATTAATAACAGATAAAAACGGGTCTCACATATCCTCAGTGAGTAAATCAATAGAGTTAATTCAAAAGAGTTCTATACTTGATTCCAAGGTCACGAGCTTGAAGGATTTGCTGAAGCAGTGGAATGATACCTGTCTACATGATATTAAGGTGGATTTGCCAGAAGAGCTAGCTGAATCTAGTGAAAAGGATATATTAGCTGCACTCGTCTCAGTAGTAGATCTCAAAGACGTTGCAGGAAAGTTGCTAAAAAAAATGACAGACCAGCCTTTATTAAGGCTAAAGTTTATGTCATTAGTTGAATCGTTCCAGAAAAAAGAAGACCTCAAGAAGGTTTTACGTCAGGAATCCAGCAGTTCAGTTTCTGACATAAGAAGAATCTATAGGGCTCGAAATAAGATAGTTCACCAGGGGAACACCAGTGGGCATAGTGACTTTATTGTTGAGGCCGCGCACTATTATTTGGATTTGGTTTTGTTCTCAATAATTGAACGTCAAATTGCCTTTGATGACATAAGGTCCATTGATAATTTTATTAACGAATTGGTTATATCCGTTGACTGCCACTCTCATTACATTGATGCGTTAGGGACGGAAAGAGTAAAACTGCAAAATTACAAAGGTGCTATTTTTGGCTCGTCTAGTTAATGGTATGACTCAAGGTAAACATATTAGTAAAATCCAGGTGAAGCCCAAGGCTCAATTGGTTTAAACATCAGAAGTTCTAAGTTCAAACTTTTCTCTCTACAGAGGTGTACTGATGTGGTTTGTAACACAATACCAGAAGGCTGACTATACTACCTAGTCGTGACTAACCAGCGGATTTGTATGGCCGGGCCTGAGTTACCACACATTGAGCATTAATTTAATCTGTCAGCTTATTGTTCTCTTGTTTAATAGGCTGACACGTTTCCCATACTGTTTTCCGATTATGTGGAAAAGGCTTGCTTCTTTACACGCTGAACTGTTGAGACGGAAACATTGGCTAGATTAGCAGTATCACGGATAGAATGACCTGAGCTCAACAAAGCCGCTATTTGCTCATGTTTACCACTCATCTTACCAGAGTTAGGCCTGCGTCCTTGAAAGGCGTCTTGCCAACTACCAGACTCACGTAGCGCCCTTCTTCCTGCTTCTGCCGACGCCAGGCGGGTCTCACGTTCTGCCGCTGCCATAGCGGTGATCATCGATATCTGAACATTCGTGGTCATATCCATCATCGTATCACCTGTATAAGCAAAAGTACGTGATTGATTGAGAGTCTTGATGGTGACTCCTCGACCAAGTAACTCGCGTATAACACTCTCAGCGTCCTCGTAATCACGGCCGATCCTATCGACCCACCATACGATTAGCATATCACCTTTACGGAGCCCCAGGTTCGCGTCTAAGAGCCTGGAAAGCACTGGGCGCTCCATCGAAGGAATCGTACCAGACGTGCCGTGCTCCTCTGCCATGATCTCTGCGCCAGGATATTTTGATTGAATGTCTATGACCTGTGAGTCAACACTCTGATCTTTAGTCGATACTCTTAAGTAAGCTATTTCTTTCATTGACTGTATTCTTTTGGTTTGTGTATTCAACTTAAGATATTCAAATGCAGATTACTAACCAAAAGAACACACTTATCTCCACCACTTTGATGCTGGCGGCTGTGGTCATTAAGTGCTAATCAAAAGAACACACTCTATCGTCACGACCATGGTTTAACGTGCTGAGTGATGGCTTCAAAGCAAACTTTATCTACTTCAGATTTAATAGCTTTTACGTCATATTTACTGCCGTATATATCGTTGGTAATGTCTCCATTCAAATGACCTATCAACTGCCTGTGGATTGGTCTTATCTCACCATTCTTTGCAAAGAAATCGATGAAGGTATGACGCAAGCTATAGAACGATTTATGTTGCTTGGTTAAATCCATTTTTTCAGTAAAGTGACGTCTAAACCAACTCGCAGGCTTACCATAGTACCCAGAGTTTGTGATGAAAGTTAGCTCTGGGAAAAGTAGGCTGTCCTCACTAATGGACTCGAGATACTTCTCAAAACCTAGACCAATCAACTGCTTGTGGACTGGTATCGTGCGCTTTGCAGTTTTATTTTTTAAGGTTTGATCTTCCAACTCATCAGTGATCGAGAAACACAGTACCCCATCCTTCCTAACAACATTGTTTTTCCTTAGCTGACAACACTCATTTGGTCGCATTGAGGAGAGCAGGCAGATAAGAGGTACCCAGTACTGATAATTCAATCGCTTTTTATCGATTGGACTACGTCCTACCTTGACCTGTGTAAAAACTTGATGCGTGAAAATCTCGTTCAAGTCCATCGTAGTAAACGGTTTTTTCCGCTCTTTATCACTCGTTGGAGCATTTTTCTTGATTGAACTAGATAAACCTTTGAAGGGGTTGGTGGATAAGTTTTTATGATCACGAGCCCACTCGTAAACTCCTGAGCACTTGCTAATATGCCTGGATACGGTGTCAAGACTGATTGTATCTTTCCGAAAGCCCTTGTTTAGCTCAATAGACTCCAAAGCCGTTACACCACCGAAAAACTTCACATTTTTTGGATTGTTGCGGTCTTTAGGAAGCGCAGATAAATTTTCAATTGCCTCAAGTACATCATCGCGCGTTACGTCATGTAGGTTTGTTTTACCTACTAACTCGTGGACAGTGCTCACCATTTTCACAACTGCGTTTATCGTCTTTTCCTTAGTATTCTTGATCTTCTGCTCCCTACTGTAGCTAGCAAGAACCTCGGTCAAATCAAGACTTTTCTGAGTAGTCGTTTGGACGTGGTTGCCCACATCAGCAAGCGTCACTCTCAAATCCTGATCATGCGCAGGTTCAAACGTGCTGCATTCAGAAGTGTCGAATTCTTCAGCGCTTAATGGGACACCAACCTTTTCAATCGGTAGCCATTCGAACCTCTCTACCTCCTTAATGATTGATTTAGCACCCGACAGATCAAGTACATCAAGACGAGACTGAAACTCCTGTAAGTAACTACTTAAGGTTATTGCAATATTTCTAATTTCTTCAAAGTAGTAAGCAGCATCGGGATTTTTAGCATAAGGCAATCGTTCAAGGTGCCTATCTGCCATTTGGAATGGAGTCATATTGCGATCGAACAGCGATTCAATCATTTCAATAGAGCTAATGGGGTCAGACGCATGGTTTCTCTGCAACCGAATCCGTGCTTGCTGCGCTCTTAAAAGCTGTGGTTGCGCTTCTAACTTGGTCAGACAGCCTCTCAAAGTCTTCAGAACTTTCTTTTTCTCACCATCCGAGAACCCCCAAACATGGCGCTCCTCAAGTTGCATGTATCTGGTTAGTAAAGACATAAGACCATGATCATTGGTATCTGCGTGATGCTCTAACAAAAGTAACTCCTGCCACAAAACCTGCTCTAATTTAGATGCCTTTAATTTAGCAACATTTCGGCATCTTGTGTGAAGTGATCGCTTGAACTCACGTAAGCCAGAAAAGTAGGGTTGGAATTTGGGCGGAACTTGATATCGAAAGTACCAAATACCTGAAGATCGTTGAGAAAGATAGCGCATGTTTAGTACCACTATTTAGTACCAATTTGCTTTCTTAGCTACATGATGAGGATTAAGTTATTGAAAGTTAAGATTAAACTAGGAAGAGGGTGGAGCCCCCAGCCACATCCCGGCACACAAGTCACTCGCTGCGGCTGCTTCCTTCCGGACCTGACCGAGTTCACGAGCTATTGTTGCGAGAGGACCAGGGCCTCCATAGATTCGTTTGTTGGAAGGCTTGCCTCTCAACGTGTGGGCATTATTCATTATCCGCAGGCTGAATGCAAGGGCTTCACAAGCCATTTGCTTTCAAATGCCTAACTCTTATACAAATGGTGCCCACCCGACTGATAGTTGGTCGCGATGACAGCGCCCCAGATGGTCAATCTTCTGACTCGAGCTCCATCGTGCGCAGGATGTAGTCCGTCATCCATGCACTGCCAAGTAAACAGAACCACAGCACAAAAACGGGATGAGGCACATCAACATTAGGGTGAACAATCAGTCCTGCAAAACCCACTGTTGGCAGTGTCCAGGTCAACAGCTTGCTCCAGCGAAAGTCTCTTAGCGCAGATAGGCGCTCAACAGAGCCCATTATCGCGGTGATGCATAGCGTCACCAATGCAGGATAAATCAAGCCCGAAATCCACATCGGGACTAAAAGGCCCAACGTCCACCAGCTGTGCGCGCGAGATGGCTGCCAGTAATGCAGGCACCAGGATATCGACACCACACACAGGGTTTGTACCACCGTCAGTAGCGGGGTTCCGTCAAGTTCACCGGCGGCTTGGGTGTAGGTGATGCCGCTAAGCAAGGCCATCGCAATGGCGCCATTCATGGCGATCACCCAAATACTACTACGACGCGAGAACACCACCATCAACATGGGAGTTAGCATCCACAAACTTATCGATAGCGAGACGGGCTGGTGTGACAAGGTAAACCCATAGATCACCATAGTGACCACAAACCATATACCGGCAAAGCGTAATCGACTTGCAAGCCAAAGCGCGGGGATGATCACGACAAGCGCTGGCAACTCCCCTTGGCTGAACATCATCGCCTGCGAACATATGATCGCTAGAAAAACGGTGGCTAGGAACTGAATCGTTGCATAAACCATATACTCTCCTTATGGCGCTCCCCTGCGGGGTTATTATCTATTAGCAATAACGCTGCTGACTCGATATCGATAGGCACTAGTTTCCTCTATACCACGGTAAGTGGCTTTTCATGTTTACGCATTTCAGTGTTAGGCTGGGGCGATAAACGCCTCAGTAATACGGGTATAAATTGAGTATGAATGAATTTTTAGCGCAAATCTTTGCTGTAATTCAACAAATTCCGCATGGAAAGGTCTCCACCTACGGAGATGTCGCAAAACTCGCCGGTTATCCCGGCTATGCACGCCAGGTGGGCACGGCGCTTTCTCGCTTGCCTGATGGCACCAAACTACCGTGGCACCGGGTGATCAATAGTCAGGGTAAGATCTCGCTAAGTGGCGATCGCTTGGCAGTACAAATTGAGAAGTTACGTGCAGAGGGCATTCTGGTCGCTGAGGGTGGAAAAATCTCGCTAAGGCAGTATCGGTGGTTAGTAGAGACGAAATAAAGGGAGCCTAAGCTCCCTCTACAAATCCTTGTTTGTGCTAACGAACGCCAATCAGACGCAGGTCTATGTTGTGCGTTTTGTTATTGTCCGTGATCACCGGGTTTGAGGTGTCAGTGATAAAACGAAGTCGTCCATCCACCTCAATTCTGGCGCTAACGCTGTATCGATGGCGTTGCTCGATCTCTGACACTGTGTACGGCAACTCGAACTTAAATGGCACTTGTGCACCATTGGTTTCAAAGCGCTGACGCGCCAAAACTCGAGCTTTCGCATCGGCCAGTGACACGTCTTGCAATGTCACCTCAACGACGGCGTTTTCAGGAAGCGCAATGCGCTCGCGATAGGTAATTGTCCCTGCTACCATTTTTACTTGAGAAACTAACTCCTGTTTCTCGGACTGCTGACAACCAACTAGCGTTGTGGTCCCTAGTATGACTGACGCAGCCAACAGTAGTGCTTTTTTCATAAAGCCTCTAATATTCAAAAGGACGCATGGATTATAGTTATACGCGAATTTCGTGTCTCTAGTGAGTATTATTTTTTACAGTTATCTGACTCGGCGAGAAAAGTGTGATCTCTCCGCAAGCTTCTGTGCCAACTTATTGAGTGTCAGCTCACTTTCGCAATCTCGGTAGTGTTGTTATACCCTGTCATATATTGAAAAAAAGAAAACACATGTGAGGTTTTATGAGCCGTTCTCTTGATGAATTGTTAAGGCTTTTGCAACTAGAGAGACTCGAAAAGGGGCTATTTCGGGGCGATAGCCAGAATCTAGGCCTGCCGCAGGTCTATGGAGGCCAAGTGATCGGTCAAGCCTTATCGGCTGCTCGCTATACAGTACCAGAGGATCGCTATGTGCACTCCTGCCATAGCTATTTTCTCCATCCCGGCGACCCTGAAAAACCGATCATCTATGACGTTGAAAACCTGCGCGACGGCCGCAGTTTCAGCACTCGACGGGTGAAAGCAATCCAAAATGGGCGCTCAATCTTTTTTCTTACCGCCTCTTACAATCACAATTCTGAGGGATTTGAGCACCAAAACGCAATGCCTCAGGTTCCCGGCCCTGAAAATTATGCCTCTGAGAGTGAGCTGGCCGCTCAGATTGCCCATGTCTTGCCGGAAAAGCTCAAGCAGACCTTTTGTGGCGAAAAACCCATCGAGGTGCGCCCGGTGACGGTGATCAATCCCCTCAAGCCGCAAAAAGCCGAGCCAACCCAATACTTATGGATCAAAGCCAATGGCCAATTGCCTGACAACCAATTGCTTCATCAATACTTGCTCGGCTATGCATCCGACTGGGGCTTTTTAGTCACGGCGCTTCACCCTCATCAAGTCTCACTGATGACGCCTAAACTGCAGGTGGCGACCATCGACCACTCCATCTGGTATCACCGTCCATTTAACTTTGACGACTGGCTGCTGTTTGCAATTGAAAGCCCGACTGCGAGTAACGGTCGCGGCCTAGTCAGGGGCGATATTTATAACCGTCAAGGCCACTTGGTGGCGAGCGCGGTTCAAGAGGGGGTGATGCGCTACACTTAAGACTACTCGACTTGAGCTTTATTTTTCGGCCCCAGCACTCGCTCTGAGATGCCATCGGTGGCGTCACCTATGAGGCTGAATGGGGTCATCACAACCCCTTTGACTGCACCTTGAGTAGCCTGCTCGGTGATTTTTTTACTGTTTTCCACCAGATGGTTGGCATTGGCGAGCATCACCGGCACATCTTGTCGCAGTTGCTGTGATTCTTGGATGACATTCGGCACCACATCGGTTCGATAGCCATGTAGCTCTGTAACCAAGTCAGGCAGGGTCTGCTGGCGATACTGACTGAGCTCTTCAAGTGCTGCGGGCATGGTTTGTGTTTGCAGCAACTCAACTTGGCTTAATATCGCCGGAATTTTGCTGTCCACCGAACGCACGGTTGCTTCCACCTCACTCATCACCTGACTCACCTCAGCCACAGTCCCAATAACCTCGGGCAGTGTGTCATCAAACGAGCGACTGAGTGCCAGCCACTCTTCCACTTGCAGGCTTTGAGTGATCTGCTCTATGTCAGCTACGACCTCGGGATAGACCGTCAGAACTTGGTCGACCTTTTGTCCCACTTGATAGACCGAGAAACCGAGATAACCAATAGCCACCGCCATGGCAAGGCGGCTCAGTGAGGCGAAATAATCCTTCATTTCATCGTCCTTTGTTAATCAATCGGCAATGCCGTGGTGTACTTTAATGGCTCCATGGCAAAGGTTGAGGTGACGTTAGAGATCCCCTCCACACTGTTGACCAACTTCTTATAAAACGCATCAAAGCACTTCATGTCTCTGACTTGTACTTTCATCATATAGTCATACTCACCCGCCATGCGATAAAACTCCATTACCTCAGCAAAATCTTTGACCGTAGTAACAAAGTCCTGATACCACTGGTGGGAGTGGTTACTGGTTTTGACCATCACAAAAGCGGTAAATGCTAATTCAACTTTCTCAGGGTCAAGCAGCGCGACGCGCTTGCCAATCACCCCACTCTCTTCGAGTTTCTTTAATCGCTTCCAGCAAGGTGTGGTGGTTAAGTTGACCGCTTCGGCCAACTCGTTCAAGGACAGCGTTGCATCGTGCTGCAGCAATTTGAGTATTTTTCGATCAGTCGTATCTATCATATCGAGCAATAAGAGAAAATTTTTCTACATATGGGTAATTTAGCAATAAATATAGCAAAGTTTTTCTCACCGTAACGATATACATTAACTCAAACATCTCAAAAACTAGGACCACCTCATGTGCACCGATCACCAGTGGATTAAATCTGCTATCCAAAAACTCGATGCGGATTTTCAACGCTCTGCCGACACTCACCTAATCAAGCTTGATTTGCCAAGCCTAAGTGGTGTTGATATCTATCTAAAAGATGAGAGTACCCACCCCACTGGCTCACTGAAACATCGTCTGGCTCGCTCGCTATTTTTGTATGCGATCTGTAATGGCTGGGTTGGTCCTAACACGCCAATTATTGAATCCTCTTCAGGTAGCACCGCGGTTTCAGAGGCCTACTTTGCCCGCTTGCTTGGCTTACCCTTTATTGCAGTGATGCCAAAAACTACCGCCAAGAAAAAGATCGAACAGATTGAGTTTTATGGTGGTCGGGCTCACCTGGTTGATCGCTCAGATGAGATTTATGCCGAGTCACATCGCTTGGCAAAGGAGCTTGGCGGTCACTATATGGATCAGTTTACCTATGCTGAGCGCGCGACCGACTGGCGCGGTAACAACAACATTGCCAACTCCATCTTCAGCCAGATGACCATGGAGACACATCCTGTGCCAACTTGGATTGTGATGAGCCCGGGCACCGGTGGCACCTCTGCCACCATCGGTCGCTTTATTCGCTATCAACAACACAACACCAAGCTGTGTGTGGTTGACCCTGAGCAATCGGTGTTTCACCGCTATTTCCAGACCGGGGATTGCAGTGTCACCCATAACTGCGGGAGCAAGATCGAGGGCATTGGTCGTCCGCGCGTCGAGCCAAGCTTTATTCCTGGCGTGATTGATCAGATGCGCACCATCACTGATGCAGCGAGCGTCGCAACCACACACTGGTTGGAGGGTATCCTAGGACGCAAAGCTGGTCCGTCGACTGGCACCAACTTGTATGGTGCGCTGCAGCTAGCAACTGAAATGAAGCAACGCGGTGAGACCGGCTCTATCGTTACCCTGCTTTGTGACAGTGGTGAGCGTTACCTAGATACTTACTTTGATAAAGAGTGGGTGGCGAACAATATCGGCGATTTGACGCCATATCTTGAGCAGCTAGAAGGCTTACAGCAAACAGGCAAGTTAGCCGCGCTATAAACAATCGCGCTAAAAAACAATAAAGCCTCCCATCGCTGGGAGGCTTTAGTTTTCAAACGAATAATTAGACGTAGTTAGTTAAACAGCCCTTTTAGCAAGCCATCCACCGCCTTGCGGGTCTTTTCGTCTTTTATCTTATCGCCGAGTTTTTCATCCAACCTTTTTAGGCCGCGGTCAATCTCTTGCTGCGCTTTTTGCTTCATCACATCATCAAACACCAGAGCAAACTTCGGCTCTGCCCACTCACCATGAATGCGAATTGGGATAGTAACATCCTTAAGCTCATCGATATCCTCACCACCCTGACCTTTCAATGAGCCAACGATTGAGGTACTGATGGTCATGTCCATCGACTCTTTGATGTAGTTTGCCTGCCCTTCACCACTCACGCGAAGCAGCGGTGATTGTGCCGCCAAATCATTGGTTTTCATGACGCCTTGGTTGAGTTTCAGCGTCGCAGTCATGGCTGAGAAGTCGGTTTTTTGTGGACCATCAACATCATCGATCTGCTTACCAGTAAAGCGGGCGTAGTTTTGACGGATCAACTGCGCGACGTTAATCCCATTCACGGCCCCATCAGCAAAGTTAATCGCGACCGTACCAGCAAGATTTTGCTTGATCCCGGTTGGAGTCAGGCTTTTACCTTTGACATCAATATCGATATTACCCGTGCCTTCAAGCAGATCGACGTCGGCGGCATCGGTCAGCAGTGGCTGAACCTGAACGCCCGTCACCGTCGCTTTTTTGCTGTAGGTTGCTGGTGACTTATTGGCGTTTAGCTGACCAGTCGCTTTCACTGAACCTTGATAAAGATTTGCAGAGAAAGAAGACAGCTTGGCGACGCCTTTGCTCACCGACAGCGCAGTCTCGATATCGCTCAGCTTGACATTACTTGCCTTGAACTGACCGATGCTCACTTTACCTTCAAGATCGAGCGCTTGTAATCCGCTTAAATCAGGCTCAACCTCCTCGGCTGGCTCAGACTGAGTTGAGCCAGATGAAGCTTGCTCCTGACCCTCTTGCTCGGGCAATAGCGCATCAAGATCAATCTTTGGGCTTTGCAGATCAAAGCGGATCTTGGCGATCTCCGACAAACCAACCGACACGCTGCCCATCAACTCCGTATCCAATGCACTCAACCGCTTCAATGCCACCTCTAGCTGACTAGCCGGAACATCAAACTGGATATCACTGCTCAGCGAAGACTCCAGCGGGGAAACCGGCAAATCATCCCCAGTCACGCTTGTTGAGAGCTCAAGATTTGTCAGGTTAATTTGCTCGATAGCTTGATCGATATTTAGAGTGGCACTGCCAGTGGTATTGAGACCCAGCTCCGCTAGCTGGCCAATCAGTTCAAAACTCAATGCGTTATCTTGGTCAAAAGCAAAGGTGTCCAGCTTAAGCGCAGCCCGCTCAATCTGATTGACCAGGTCTTGCATACTGGCTTCAAGATTAATCTCGCGCAGTTGATAACTTGCCAGCCCCTCTGCGAGCAAAAGCTCCAGTCGGGCTGAGGCTGAAAATGTCTGCTGATTAAGCTGACCTTTGAGTGACGCCTCTAGTTTTGACCATTGGCCAAACGCAAACTCAGTCAGTCTCAGATTGACATCAGACAGTGCGATGTCTTGCCCCGCTTGCGCGTCTGTCATCATAAAGGCCGCGTTGCTTATGGTGATCCCCGCTAGGTTGATATCCCACGCTTGGTTACCAGCAGAAGTCGCGCTAGGCGCATCGGATGTTGACTGAGTCGCGGGGGCTGGCTGCTCAGATGTCGCCATGAGTGCATCGAGGTTACTGCTGCCATCGCTGCGACGCTCAATGGCAATGTTGGCACCATCAAGCACCACATTTCCAATCTCAAGCCGCTGATCAAACAGGGGCATGACTGAGACATTGACCTCGACTTGGTCCACCTCAAACAGGTTGGCTTGGCTAAAACCTTCGGGATTACGCAGTTCAGTGCGTCCAATTGCTAGACCAACCGATGGGAAGAACTGCCAGCTGATATCGCCGTCAATCACCAGCGACATCCCAGTATGTTGCTCGACTTGCTCGACAATAAGTGGCTTAAATTGATTGGGGTTGACCAATGTCACCAATGCGATGATCGCACTGGTCACAATCACAACCAACACACCAAGGATGATTAAGAGTTTTTTCATTAGCGTCGTCCTTGCTAAAAACAAAAAAAGTGGCGCCGAAGCACCACTTTTTTATAAATATTAGAGACTTGTCTCAATGGGCTTTGCCCTAAAGCATTACCTAATTCTAGGCTTTTAGCAACCTAGCAATGTGCGCCTTGAGCACATCAATGGCGATACGGTTCTTACCACCGCGTGGCACGATAATGTCGGCGTACTGCTTTGATGGTTCAATGAAGCGCATGAACATCGGACGTACCGTTTGCTGGTACTGCTCAAGGACAGACTCCATCGTACGACCACGCTCTTCCACGTCGCGTTTCACACGGCGTAGCAGACAGATGTCGAGTGGTGTGTCCATAAAGACTGATGCGTGCATCAGATCACGCAGACGCGGGTCAGTCAGCAACAAGATACCTTCAAGGATAATCACTTTTTTCGGTGTCATGGTGCTGGTATTAGTAGTACGGGTATGCTCAGAGTAGCTGTACTCTGGTACTTCTACTGACTGGCCGCTGACCAACTGCTGTAGGTGCTCGCACAATAGGTCATGATCAAGCGCTTTTGGGTGGTCATAGTTGGTTTTTACGCGCTCTTCCATGCTGAGGTGACTTTGATCGTTGTAGTAACAATCCTCTGTTATTACACCAATTTGGTGATCACCCACTTTTTCACGCAATTCTTTGTAGATGGTACTCGCAATAAGGCTCTTTCCTGAAGCCGACGCTCCTGCGATACCGACAATTACGCATTGATTATTATCAGACATTATGTGCACCCGATGATGATGGACTGAGAAAACCGGCAGATTATAGGCTCTGACAAGCTCGGTTGCCAGCACTTACGTGAACTTCATCACAATTAGCTGCAATTAGAGCTAATTTCGTCAATTTTTTTGGCATCAATATCAAATTAAATGAATATTAAATGCACTCATAGTTCCAGACTTACCATATTCAGGCTTTCAATTCTCATGTCTTCCGTTATCAAGCCTTCAATTATCAAGCATAGTAAAGGTGATTGAATCCGGTCGAGCTTTTCCATGCCAATACAACTTACTACACACCTGATCAGCCAGTTCGGCATACAAGTACCCATGCTCGCTGTCCGGTCTTCTTACCACCGTTGGCTCACCACAATCAATGTCCTCCCGTACATCGATATGTAGAGGCACTTGCGCGAGCACATCAAGATGATAATCCGCTGCCAGTTTCGCTGCGCCACCGGTGCCAAAGATCGCTTCTTTATGGCCACACTGACTGCAAATGTGATAGCTCATGTTTTCCACCAGCCCGACAACAGGCACTTTGACCTTATCAAACATAGCCGCTCCCTTGCGCGCATCGGCAAGCGCAAGATCTTGCGGGGTGGTAACGATGATTGCCCCAGTTACTGGGATCTGTTGCGACAAGGTCAATTGGATATCGCCGGTTCCCGGTGGCATATCCAGCACCAGATAATCCAATTCCGGCCACTCAGTCTCATTGACCATCTGCGCCAATGCCTTCGATGCCATCGGACCGCGCCAGATCGCCGCCTCCTCTTGATTGACAAGGTAACCTATCGATTGCGTCGCGATACCGTGCTGAATGATCGGTTGCATCCATTTGTTATCTCGCACCTGCAACTTGGCATCCAATGTGCCCATCATTAGTGGTATCGAAGGGCCATAGATATCTGCATCAAGAATCCCCACCTTTGCGCCCGTCTGCGCGATGGCCAGCGCCAAGTTGACCGCGGTGGTCGATTTGCCTACGCCACCTTTGGCAGAGGTCACAGCAATGACATTTTTTACCCCTTTGATTGCTGGGGCCTGCGTTTCTAAGGCTTTAGGCATCAACTCAACCTCTACCGCAGGCAGCTGATAATGTTGATGCTGGGCTGAAATCCAATCCGATAATTGATGCACTAAGGTGTGGGATGCAAAAGGGACGCGCACCTGGATAACCCCTTGCGCGTTGGCAGTTATAAGGCCTGGCTGCTTTGCCCAGCCAGCGATCAGGTGTGGGTGCTCAAACTGCTCCAGCAGCTGCTGAAAGTCTTGAAGAGAAGAGATTTGGTGCATTCGGCCTCCTTGATGCCTGCCCTACCTCACTGACGAACTCGTTTCTAGAGGTGACTTAAGTCTATTAATACTAGCAGTATCAAGGGGTTTGCATAACCATAATTATATTGAGGCTTCTTGCGCCGAGAGGCAGAATAAAACTTCATCACTCCCCCGCTTGACGCCTTGGCGTGACGAGCGTCATGGGGTAGTATATTGCATCAATTTTATACCTATCACTAGAAGCGAATTATTAAGTATGGCAACCGATCCAAGAAAACTTTTGGTAACTTGTGCCCTTCCGTACGCTAACGGTTCAATCCACCTTGGTCATATGCTTGAGCATATCCAAGCCGATATCTGGGTTCGTTACCAGCGTCTACGCGGCAACATTGTAAACTTCATCTGTGCTGACGATGCACACGGCACGCCGATCATGCTTAAAGCGCAACAGATGGGTATCACCCCAGAAGAGATGATTGCAGCAGTCAGTGAAGAGCACCAAAAAGACTTCGCTGGCTTTGATATCAGCTTTGATAACTACCACAGCACGCACTCTGAAGAGAACCGTGAGCTGGCATCGCACATCTACCTTGAGCTGAAAAAGAACGGCTTTATCTCAAGCCGCACCATTTCTCAGCTGTTTGACCCAGAGAAAGAGATGTTCCTACCAGATCGTTTCGTTAAGGGTACTTGTCCAAACTGTAAGTCGGAAGATCAGTACGGCGATAACTGTGACAACTGTGGCGCGACCTACAGCCCAACGGAGCTTATCAACCCACAATCTGCTGTTTCTGGTGCGACACCAGTAATGAAAGACTCAGAGCACTTCTTCTTTGACCTGCCTCAGTTTGAGAGCATGCTCCAAGAGTGGACTCGCTCTGGCTCACTACAAGCAGAAACTGCCAACAAGATGCAAGAGTGGTTTGAATCAGGGCTACAACAGTGGGACATCTCGCGCGATGCCCCTTACTTTGGCTTTGAGATCCCAGGCGAAAAAGACAAATTCTTCTACGTATGGCTAGACGCACCGGTTGGCTACATGGCGTCGTTCAAAAACTTGTGTAACAAGACTGAAGGCCTAGACTTTGACGAGTACTGGAAGAAAGACAGCACGACTGAGCTTTACCACTTCATCGGTAAAGACATTGTCTACTTCCACTCGCTATTCTGGCCAGCAATGCTAGAAGGCTCAGGCTTCCGTAAGCCGAACAACGTGTTTGTTCACGGCTACGTAACCGTAAATGGTGCCAAGATGTCAAAATCAAAAGGCACCTTTATCAAGGCAGCAACTTACCTTGATCACCTCGACCCAGAGTGTCTGCGTTACTACTACGCTGCCAAGCTGAACAGCCGCATCGATGATCTTGATCTTAACCTTGAAGACTTCACTCAGCGTGTCAACGCCGATGTAGTGAACAAGATTGTTAACCTAGCCTCACGTAACGCAGGCTTCATCAGCAAGCGTTTTGACGGCAAGCTGTCTGATAACTTCGCTGAGCCTGAGCTGTACAACGAGTTCACAGCTGCTGCCGATCGCATCGCCGAGCTGTTCGAGAGCCGTGAGTTCGGTCGCGCTATCCGCGAAATTACCGCACTGGCTGACAAAGCCAACCAGTACGTTGACGAAAAAGCCCCTTGGGTTGTAGCAAAACAAGAAGGCAAGGATCAGGAGCTACAAGATATCTGTTCTGTAGGCATCAACTTGTTCCGCGTGCTGATGACTTACCTGAAACCAGTCATGCCAGCACTTGCTGCACGCACAGAAGCTTTCCTAAACCAAGAGCTAACTTGGGAAGGTATCGCAGCACCGCTGACCGGCCATGAGATCACTAAGTTCAAGGCGCTATTTAACCGCATCGATCCGAAGAAGGTTGAGGCTATGGTTGAAGCATCAAAAGAGGATGCGGCAGCAGAGCAAGCCGCTAAAGCGCAAGCAGAAGCGGCAAAAACTGAGACTGAGCTGAGCAAAGACCCAATCGCGGATGAGATTGAGTTTGACGATTTCGCTAAGGTTGACCTACGTATCGCCAAGATTGTTGAGTGTGAAGAAGTGCCAAAAGCCAACAAACTTCTGAAGCTGCAACTGGATATCGGTGGCGAAACACGCCAAGTATTCGCTGGCATCAAGTCTGCTTACAAGCCAGAAGATCTGATTGGTAAGCACACGGTAATGGTCGCCAACCTGAAACCACGTAAGATGAAGTTCGGCATGTCAGAGGGCATGGTACTAGCAGCCGGCCCTGGCGGCAGCGACCTGTGGATCTTAGAGCCACACGAAGGCGCACAACCAGGCATGCGCGTGATGTAATCGCACTCGCTTCGATCTCGCGATCAGTTTTATAGAGCCAATAGCGTTTATGCGCTGTTGGCTTTATTTTTAGGGGCGAGGAGCGGGTTACACTTCGTTCCGAGGCGCGAGTAGTCTTTCGCATGAGTTTGACCGCTCGAGCCTCTTGCGCATCCGATAATCAGATAGCTTCGTCTCCTCACTCGCAGCGCAGCGTCCCCGTAGCAACGTGTCCTCGAACCTCGCACCTGCTTTTCACATCTCCGCACCATTTTAGTGCACCCTCCACAAACAAAATAGTCTAATAAACTGATTTAATTACCTTTAATTCTTGGCATGGCAAATGCTAGATAATAGATATTGATGTTTTTTCGGAGGGTTGGCTATGTTCGTTGTTATCTCGATTGTTGTCTCGATCAGCATCATTGCGTTGCTGTTGTTTCTCTCCAAGCAAAATTCTACTGTATCGGCACGTCGCTATCACATAGTGATGGATATGCGTCAGGTACTGTTGCTTTGCCGCCAGCACCGAGGCTTGTCGCACAAAGTGAAGCTGCGCAAAGGCGCGGATCACGCGGTGTTACAACAGGTTGAGGCAGAGCTTATTCGCCGGGTGACCCAGCTGGTCGATGATGCCCCGTTTGAGAGTAAGCCCCTATACCGGGTATTGGAAATCAAAGTTAAGGCAATGCTGAACCAGTGGCAAGACGTCTCGGTAGCTAAGAATCAAATGGTGCACGGCAAAGTGATCCGCCACTGCATGTACTTGCTCGATGATGTCGTACTGGCGTGGCTGGCGGAGTCGGGTCGTGATGATCTCTATGAAACCTATCACTACAACTGGCAAGCGGTACTTGATGCCATGGAGACACTAACGCGCCTGCGCATCGCTATTCAAGAGCAAGACACGCCCTGTGCATCCGAGCAGGTACGTTACTACTGCGGGCACATCTTACAGCGTATGAATCGCCTTAAAATCATCGACCCAGAGATCGTCTTTACGCCGCAGTGCCACGCCGCCATGACTAAGCTGAATGAGATCAGTGAGTCAGAATTAGAGGCGATAGATGCTAATACACTTTATGGTTTAACCAGCGAGATCTCGACAGCGATTTCCGATGTGTATGACGATATTCTCAAGTCCTTTTCCGAGCAGATCTACCAACCCTTGGCTGAGGTTGAGCCGGTCACTGCCGCTCTCTAGCACAACGGTGCCCGAGCAAAAATGCCCAGCTAAGATTAAACATACCCTCAGCAGGCTTTGTTTTCGAATCTAGTTTATCCCCTTCCCTTAAATGCCTCCATGGGAAGGGGAATTTTTATCTTTAACGCTTTGTTTAATTACAGAATACTCTTTGAACTAAAGAACGGTTAACTGAGCATTTTGCGCGCCGCCTCGACCACCACCTCAATCGAGCGCGTCTCAGCTAGCTTAAGTGTGTCGTGATCCGGCGTCTCCTTTTGCGTGCGATTGATAATCACGCCCGCTACACAACCCGCCTTGAGGCCAGAGCTGGCGCACATGGTCAACAGCGTCGCCGACTCCATTTCAAAGTTTAACACCCCCATCTCTTGCCATTCCTGCATCGAGCCCTGGAAACGCTTGACCACGCGACCGGAGAAGGTGTCATAACGCTCCTGCCCAGGGTAGAAGGTGTCGCTTGAGGCAGTGACGCCAAGGTGAACATTGGCCCCACTCTCCTCTGCTGCCGTTTTCATCGCACTAGCGACTGCAAAATCAGCGACAGCCGGGAATTCCATTGGCGCGAAGTGCAAACTTGCCCCGTCTAATCTTACTGAAGCGGTGGTCACTATCATGTCACCCACCTGAACGTGTGGCTGAATCGCCCCCGTCGTTCCCACGCGTAAGAAGGTGTTGACGCCAAGTTGAGCGAGCTCTTCCACGGCTATCGAGGTCGAGGGGCCACCAATGCCAGTCGAACAGACCACAACAGGCTTTCCATCAAGTAGCGCGCGATAAAGCGTATATTCTCGATGACTGGCGAGAAAGGTTGGCTGCTCCATCTGCTGGGCAATTTTCTCAACCCGAGCCGGATCGCCAGGGATAATCGCTAGGGTCGCACCCGCAAGGTCGTCGGCTGTGACGCCTAAATGAAAAACAGGCTGTGTCATATGGGCTCCTCATTAAAAGAAGGTTTGAAAGCGGCTCACTTAGTGATTGATGTGAACTCATTGCTACGATGGGTTCACTGTAGACCCTCCACCCACAGATTTTCGTGATCGAGCTCCCAGCCCAATGATGACTATCTGCATGACTTTCACGCCCAATCGATTGGCATCACAGCAAACGCACTAGATATCAACATTTATCACTATGTGTTCACTAGGATACGCGTTCACTGGGGCATGCGTTCGCTAGGGCGTGCGCGGCGACTCTTGCTCCAACTCATCAACCGCTAGGTGAGCTTCATCAATCACCAGGGCATCATGACTACAAAATGGTTGGTTATTGACACAGGTGATCTGCAGCTCTTCTTCTAGCTGAGGCTCCTCACCTTTGGCTACATCGCTGAGGTGTTTACGCAGTACCACCAGCGCAAGCAAACCAAACACTACCGTACCCACAGCTTGCCCATACATAACGCCCAAGGCACCAAACCACTGGGCGCCAAAATGAACAAAAGGAATGGTGCCTAAGCTCGCTTTACCTAAGTTTAATGCGGTTGAATACAGAGGCTTGCCAAGGTTATTAAACGAGGTGTTGGCAACAAATAGGGTGCCATTGAAGATAAAGCTGATCGCAACAAAGGTGCAAAAAGCGACAATCACTGACGCCGCATCACCCTCAAGGCTGAAGATCAGTACAATCCAATCTTGGACAAAGTACAGCGCCACACACACCACCACCGTATAGACGATTGTGACCAGTAACGAGTTCTTCAAGGTCTCCTCAACCCGGTCGAATCGCTCGGCGCCAAAGTTCTGTCCTATGATTGGCCCTACGGCGCCAGATAGAGCGAAAATCACCGCAAAACACACCGGGGTCAAGCGACCAATCACGGCAAAACCAGCGACAAAATCCTCGCCAAACTGCGCCATCGCCGAGGTAACGATCGCATTACCAATTGGGGTGGCAGTATTGGTGATGATTGCTGGGACAGCGATAGCAAGCACTGGCTTTAGATGCCCCAGCCAGTGGGTATAAGAAGGCATAGCTACCAAGTTGTGCACACGGATAAGGGGCATGAGTGAAAAATAGAACACGGTAAAACGCGCTACAACCGAGGCGGTGGCGGCGCCCTCCACATTCATATCGAGAGCAAAGATAAAGATCGGGTCTAGGATTGCATTGACAATGCCTCCCCAAAGGGTTGCCCACATCGAACGCTTGGCATCACCGGCCGCCCTCAGGCCCGCGCCTGCCGCCATCGCTAACGCGACCAGCGGACCACTGGGGATAATTATGCGCAAGTATGCTTCTGCTCGTTCTGCAGTGTAGCCTTCCGCGCCCAGCAGTTCGAGCATTTCGGGGATATACAGGTAAAACATCAAACTGACAAAACTGCTGATCATTAGCGCCGTGATCAAGATACTCGCGGCAACCCGTTTAGCCTGCAGTCTGTGTTTCGCCCCTAGCGCCTTGGACACCAAGGCGCCCATCGCAATCGACGTGCCAATCGAGATCGAAGTTGGGAAGAACACTAAGGTGCCAGCAAACCCCACTGCAGCGGCCAGCTCATCCTGGCCAAGCATACTGATAAACAGCATATCTATTAGGTCAACGATGAACAGTGCCATCAAACCAATCGAGCTCGCACCTGACATCACTAGGATGTGTTTCATGGTTGAGCCTTGGGTAAATTTTGCTTCTTGGTCTGGCTTTGGTTGAATCTTGGTCTTTTGGCCCATCGTAACCCCAAAGGTAGGCAAAAACACAAAGGCGCCAAATGGCGCCTTAATTATTTTATAACCCTTCGTTTAAACGGGGTTCTTGAAGCAGAGGTCGATGTTCTTCGCAATGGCTTTTAGCACATCTCTGCGTGTAATGATGCCGACCAACTTTTCATTTTCAACCACCGGATAGACCTTAGGCTTGCCGACCTTCATCATATCGGCTAGCTCAATCACCGACATTTCAGGGGACACGGTCAACACCTCTCGGTACATACAGTCGGCAACGATATGGGTATCCTGACACATGTAGCTGACCTTGATCAGCTTCTCGAGCAAATCTTGCCCGGAAATAAAGCCGACCACCTTTTTATTCTCATCAAGAACCGGCCCACCAAGATAGTCAGAGGTTAACACTTTATCTAACGCAGCACTCAAGGACATGTCCGGTGTAAAGGTCACCGCTTGGAGCCTCATGTAATCACGTACTTTTAATGATTGCATCTTCTACCCTCGTTATACATCCATTTCTTATACGTTAAGTGTTGCCTAATTTCCTGATTTTACTAAATAGAAAATTACGATTTTAACAATTGGTATAACCAATTAGAGTATGGAGCGCGCTGTCACAAGGGCTGCGAGCTCGGATTGCAGCCAATAAAAAAGAGCCTTAAAGGCTCTTTTGCAGACTTTTTTGCGCTCAAAGGCTAGCTCAAGACTCACCACCCTGTTGCCAACGCGCCGCTGCCGCAGCATCACAGTCACGCGATTCAATCCAGCGACTTTGCTCACTCGTGCGCTCTTTCTTCCAGAAAGGGGCTTGGGTTTTTAGATAATCCATCACAAACTCACAGGCCTCAAAGGCGGCTGCACGATGAGCGCTAGACACACCGACAAACACAATCTGATCGCCCAAGTCGAGATCGCCAATACGGTGGATAACTCGAATCGACAACAGTGGCCAACGCTGCTCTGCTTGATCACAAATCGCACTGAGGGATTTTTCTGTCATTCCCGGGTAATGCTCAAGGTGCAGCCCTGTCACCTTGTCGCCAAGGTTCATATCACGCACCTTACCGACAAAGGTCACCACGGCACCGGCCGCCGTTCCGGCGGACAAGGCCGCGTATTCATCCGCTAAACTAAAATCAGCTTGCTGCACTGCAATGCGAGGGTCTGCCATCGTCTATCCACCCGTCACAGGTGGGAAGAAGGCAACCTCATCACCATCTTTAATCGCCGTGCTCAACGGCACGATCGACTGATTGACGGCCGATAACAGCTTACCGGACTCCAGTGCGAGCGACCACTTACCGCCCTGCTGAGCGAGATGCTCGCGCAACGCCTCAACACTCGTAAAGCTCGCTTCAACCTCGACCTCGTCTTGACCAAGCAGCTCACGAGTTTGCGCAAAAAACAGTACCTTAATCATGACTCCACCTTAAAGTGTCCCGATTTTCCACCCGTCTTCTCCAACAGCCGCACTTGTCCAATCACTATGTCTTTTTGCACCGCTTTACACATGTCGTAGATCGTCAGCGCCGCAACCGACGCAGCGGTCAGCGCCTCCATCTCTACCCCGGTTTTTCCTGCGAGCTTGCACAGCGACTCAATGCGCACACAGCTGGTTGACTCTATGGCCTCAAGCTGCACCTCAACCTTAGACAAAAGCAAAGGATGGCACAGTGGGATAAGATCCCAGGTTTTCTTTGCCGCTTGAATACCGGCGATCCGCGCTGTGGCAAAGACATCCCCTTTATGATGTTGTCCTGAGACGATCAAGGCCAGGGTTTCTGGCGCCATATGCACAAACGCCTCTGCACGCGCCTCACGGACTGTCTCCGCCTTCGCAGAAACATCGACCATGTTGGCCTCGCCGCTGGCGTTAATATGAGTAAATTCGCTCATCCTTGCCTCTTAAACCGACAGGTGCGGCATAAAGTTACACGGACGATGGCTGGCATCCAGCTGCTGCTTGATGATCTTAGTCCAACCAGTACGGCAAGCCCCTGTTGAGCCAGGCATGGCAAAAATTACCGTGTGATTGGCAAAGCCAGCCACAGCGCGAGACTGGATAGTTGAGGTGCCAATCTCTTCATATGACACCATACGAAATAGCTCACCGAAACCTTCTACTTCCTTATCAAATAGAGGCTTAAGCGCTTCGGGTGTGCTATCGCGTGAGGTAAAGCCGGTGCCCCCTGTCAGCATAATTGCATGAACCTGTTCATCGGCAATCCACTGCGAAACTATCGCCCGAATCTTATACATATCATCGATCACGATCTGTTTCGCGACGACCTTATGCCCCGCCGCCTCAGCCGACTCCACCAAAAATCGACCGGAGGAGTCGTTCTCTTCAGTGCGGGTATCTGATACCGTCAGTACGGCAATATTTGCGGGTTGGAATTTGCTCTCTGCGTGTCCCATTAACTTTACCTGTCCATTTTTCGTTATAGTGTTGTGGCCCTTCCAAGGCAAGGTGCTATTTCCTTTGGAGCAATTTCTCTAGGCGCTTGAAAGGGAGGTTATTTGATTTCTTGTTCTAAGCTAGCCGCCAATCGACGCCAAATTAGGCGTCATTCCAGGGTTGCCGTCATGGAGGAAGTGGCTCACTTTTTTGGTCTGTAGGTGCTCTTGAATACGCGCAATCAACTGGGGCTCTTGCTGATCACTCTCGAGTAAATCACGCAGCTCAACCCCATGCTCACCAAACAGACACAGATGCAGCTTACCCAATGCCGATACGCGAAGTCGATTGCAGGTTTCACAAAAATCTTTCTCGTAAGGCATGATCAGACCAATCTCACCCAGGTAATCCGGGTGATAGAAAACCTGAGCGGGTCCGTCACTTTGACCTCGAGGACGCAAAAGCCAGCCATCGGCAATCAGTTGATTGCGGATCGCCACACCTGAAACATGATGGTTACGGAATAGGTCATTCATGTCACCGGTCTGCATCAGCTCGATAAAACGTAATTGAATTGGCCGAGTCTTGATCCAGTGAAGAAATTGCGGCAGTTGTTGATGATTAAGATCTTTCATCAACACCACGTTGACTTTGACCTGCTCGTACCCCACCTCAAAGGCGCGCTCAATCCCATCCATCACATCGTGGAACTTGTTCTCGCCTGTGATCTGGTGAAATAGCCGTGGATCCAAGCTATCGACACTGACATTGATATGAGTCAGGCCAGCCTGATGCCAATCTTGAACCTGACGCTTCATGCGATAGCCATTGGTGGTCATAGCGACCTTGTCAATGCCTGGAGTTTGCGCGACTAGGCCAACGATATCGGTAAAATCCTTGCGCAGCGTTGGCTCGCCCCCCGTGATACGCACCTTAGAGGTGCCACAATCGGCAAACGCTTTGACCACGCGACTGATCTCATCGAGCGAAAGGAAGGACGAATTACGCCTTCCCGAAGGTTTATAACCATCAGGCAGGCAGTAGGTGCATTTGAAGTTGCACACGTCGGTCACCGACAGGCGCAAGTAATAAAACTTACGGTGAAAAATATCTTCTAATTGTTGAGCCACGGAACACCTTTCCAAACACGGGAGGCGTCGTCATTTCTAACGAAGCCCTGGTGGTACTTGACCACTGGCTTTGAAAGCATATCTAGAACATTTCCACTGCGTATCACACTCTCTGCAGATCCCTGCTTGTGTGAACCCATATCGCAATGCACCGACGTAGCTTTCAGAGCTCGGAGTTATGGCAATTATCCCGGCCATCGTGGTGGCCTAGGTTGGATAACAGCTTCAGCTAAAATACTGAATAATGACATTGTTGGCTAGAGGATTTACCAATAAACGTTGCTTATAATATGGTGCAGCTCCGATTTTGTGGCCAACCACTGTGCAACAGGTCATCATTAAGATAAAGTTTAGCCCAAATACGCCACTTTATAAGAAGAACTATGACTATCTATCGCAACAATAAAATCGTGGCAGTCGGCGGCGGCCATGGGCTAGGGCGAATGCTGGCAGCATTAAAGGATTTCGGCTCCAACGCCACCGGAATCGTCACCACCACAGACAATGGTGGCTCCACCGGTCGGATCCGCGAGTGCCAAGGCGGGATCGCTTGGGGAGATACTCGTAACTGTATCAATCAGTTGATCACCCAGCCATCCATCAGCTCAATGATGTTTGAGTACCGCTTTCGCGGCGCGGGTGAGCTTAACGGTCATAACCTTGGCAACCTGATGCTCACCTCCCTGGATCACCTTTCAGTCAGACCACTTGATGCGATCAATTTGATCCGGGATATGCTCAAGGTCGATATCAATATCGTGCCGATGACAGAACACCCATCAGATTTGACCGCTCTGTCAAAAGACGGCGTTTGGGTGACCGGCGAGACCTCGGTCGATGAGATGGAACAAGACCTCTTGCGTATGGACCTGTCTCCTGAAGTGCCGGCGACGCGTGAGGCCGTCATCGCTCTCGAGCAGGCAGATTGCATTATTTTGGGCCCTGGCAGCTTTCTCACCAGTATTATGCCTCCGCTTTTGCTTCCCGAGATTGGCCGGGCGATCGCAAAAAACACCAAAGCAAAACTGCTGTTCGTGGATAACCTGTCCCCAGAGTACGGCCCAGCTGGAAGAATGAGTCTGGTAGAGAAACTACAGTGGTGCGAACGCGCCTGCCAAGCACGAAAAATTGATGTCATTGTGGCGCAAGAGCCCGACGTTGATGTGGCGAAAGAGTGGGAATATTTCATCACCCCCCTCGCCTCAGCCAACCGCGACTGGCGCCACGACCGCGACAAACTCAAACTGGCGGTTGAATCGCTCTTAAATTAAACACAGGGGCGAGATTAAAAGCAGGTTCGAGGTTCGGGGACGGGCTTTGCCCTACGGGGTTCGAGGAGTTTCGCGCGCGGGGATGGATGACTTGGCACAAGGAGCTTCAAACGCGCGCTATATTACTCGCTCCTCGGAACGGAGTGTTACCCACTCCTCGCCCCCCAAGAGCAGGTTTGAGGGGCGAGTACGGGCTTTGCCCTACGAGATTCGAGGAGTTTCGCGCGCGGGGGTGGATGACTTGGCACGAGGAGCTTCAAATGCGCGCTAAATTACTCGCACCTCGGAACGGAGTGATACCCGCTCCTCGGAACGAAGTGTTACCTGCGCCTAGCGCCTTTGTTTACGATATAGTCAGTGTAGGCGCGCTCGGTTTCTGCCAGCATCGCGTTGGTTTGGTTGACGTAATCTCCCGAAGTGAGGTCGGTGCCTAGCTTGTAGAGCCGGTCCATTTCTCTTGCGTGTTCACATAGGGCGTCAGCGCCAAAGCTCGCGGCGCTGCTCTTGAGGGCATGGCAGATCTCAGCCAGTTGCTTTGAGGTTTTGCTCGCCTCACACTGCGACAGTGTTTGCTGATAGTCAGCCAGTTCCGTGGTGAAAATTTCGAATAACGGGGTGAGATTCTCTTGTCCGATTTGCTCACCAAGCTCTTCAATGGCCACTCGATTAATAATACTCACTCGCTAACCTCTTTGCGTTGTTCCCATGATTGGAGTTTGCGATATAGCGTCGATGGACTGACCTCTAAATAACGAGCTGCGCGGGGAATATTGCCATCACACAGCTCAATCGCTCGCTCAATCGTACGTTTTTCACTCTCCCACAGTGGCATGATGTCATTGACTGAGAGAGTCGGTTCCACAGCCTCTCGTTCGATTGGCAGCACCAGTCCAGCCGTGGCAGGGTTGTTCACCTTGTTTGGCACCGGCTGATTGAGTGGGGGTGGTAACATATCCAGACCAATCTCTTTACCACTGTTGAGTACCACAATGTTGCGCAGCACATTTTGCAATTGGCGCACGTTACCTGGCCACTCATAATTAATGAATCGATTGACCACCTGCGGTGACATGGTCGTAAACTCTTTCCCCTCCTCGTTAGACATAAAGCCGAGCAAGGAGTAGGCAATCTCAATAATGTCCTCACCACGCTCACGCAGTGGCGGTAGGTGCAGTGGGATCACATACAGTCGGTAATACAAATCTTCACGAAAACGCCCTTCCTGAACCTCTTTCCAAGGGTCACGGTTGGTCGCACACACAAAGCGGACATCAACACTCTTCATCTTGGAAGAGCCCACTTTTTGGAAAGTGCCGGTTTGAATAAAGCGCAGCAGCTTGGTTTGAAGATCCAGGTCCATCTCGCAGATCTCATCGAGGAACAGAGTCCCTCCATCAGCCATTTCGGCCGCGCCTTGGCGATCCGTTGAGGCGCCAGTAAATGCGCCTTTCACGTGGCCAAACAGCTCGCTTTCAATCAGGTCTTTAGGAATCGCCGCACAGTTGATCGCGATAAACGGATTGTCACTGCGATTGCTCGCGGCGTGCACCGCCTCTGCACATACCTCTTTACCAGTACCGCTTTCTCCGGTAATGAAAATACTTGCCTTACTGGTGGCGGCTGAGTCGATCACCCGATAAACCGACTGCATACTGGCACTGCTGCCAATAAAACCCTGATAACGGTGGTTTTTGGGGTTGTCATTATCGATCTTAAGCTTGGATGCCTTGCGCATTGCGTTGTTGACGGTGATACGCAATTGATCCGCCTCACACGGCTTGATCAAAAAGTCTTGCGCGCCAAGGCGCATCGCTTCAACCGCAGTCTCGATCGAGCCATGAGCCGTCATAAAGATCACCGGCACGTCTTTGTGCTTGCGTTTGACGGCGGCAAGTACATCCATCCCGGTCATATCTGGCAGGCGTAAATCGAGCAAGATAAGGTCAGGAATCCGATGCTCAAGACTCTCGATGGCATCTTGCCCATTGACCACAATGTCAATATCAATGCCGAGCGGCGTGAGGTAGGTCCGATATAGGGTCGCGACAGATGCGGTGTCCTCTACCATTAATAGGTATTTGTTATTTTTATCTGTAGTTTGCATAACTAAGCCAAGTGCGTTGCAATATGATAATTATTTGTCGCTCATTTTGCATTTTGCAATTGCATATATCAAATTTTTCTTTGCAAGCGACATACTGTCTTGTCAAGCCTCAGTGACCTCCATACCATGACCAAACACAAAAACATGACATAACAATAACTTATATCTTATAAAATAATTATTCTAAAAACTGGCATGGATAGTGCTCTATGTAGTTCGACCCGCAAGGGTCACCTAGCCAACTGACGTTGTTAGTGAAATTTTTTCACATAAAGGGCCAATAGAAATTCTATTGGCTATTTTTTTGCCCGTGTTTCGGTCCATCACCTAGCTGTTAGCGATAAACTGCTGACGGAGTTTCTCAATCTGGTCGCGCTTTTCAGCCGCCAATTCAAACTCTAAGTCCTGCGCATGTTTGTACATCTGCGCCTCGAGTTTGCCGATCTCTTTGTCTAATTCCTGTGGCGATAGCGCTCCGTAATCTGCACCCTGCTCAGCAACATTCGATAATGGCACCACCTTAGACTTACGCTGATTTTTCGCTTTGGTGATATCGCCAAGCTCCATGATATCTTTGATATTACGTTTCAGCGCCTGTGGCTCAATCCCTTGCTCTAGGTTGTGCGCCTGCTGCTTCTCTCGACGACGATTGGTTTCATCCATCGCTCGCTTCATCGAGTTGGTGATCTTATCCGCATACAGAATAGCCTTGCCCTGCAGGTTACGCGCTGCGCGACCAATGGTTTGGATCAATGAGCGTTCCGAGCGCAAAAAGCCTTCTTTATCCGCATCAAGGATGGCCACCAGCGAAACCTCGGGCATATCCAGCCCCTCACGCAACAAGTTGATACCCACCAAGACATCGAATTCGCCCAAACGTAAATCTCGAATAATCTCAACCCTCTCAACGGTATCAATATCTGAGTGTAGATAGCGCACCTTGACGTCGTGTTCATGCAAGTATTCTGTGAGATCCTCCGCCATACGTTTGGTCAGCGTCGTCACCAGTACGCGCTCGTCCTTCACCGATCGGATGCGAATTTCCGACAGCAGATCATCCACCTGCGTCGCCACCGGGCGCACCTCTAGTTCAGGGTCGAGCAGACCGGTTGGTCTGACGACTTGATCAACGATATCTCCACTCGACTTCTCCAGCTCATAGTTTCCCGGCGTGGCAGAGACAAAAATCGTTTGCGGTGAGATCGCCTCAAACTCATCAAACTTCATTGGACGGTTATCCAACGCTGATGGCAAGCGAAAACCATACTCGACCAACGTCTCTTTGCGCGAGCGGTCCCCCTTATACATGGCACCAATCTGCGGCACAGTCACGTGAGACTCGTCGATGATCAACAAGCCATCTGCGGGTAGGTAATCAAATAGGGTTGGTGGCGCCTCCCCTTCGGCTCGGCCACTGAGGTAACGAGAGTAGTTCTCAATCCCGGAGCAAAAACCCAGCTCAGTCATCATCTCAATATCAAACTGAGTACGTTGGGTAATGCGCTGCTCTTCGAGTAACTTGTTATTGTCTTTAAGGTACTTCTGACGGTCCTCAAGCTCTTCTCTGATACCCTCGATGGCTTCAAGAATTCGCTCGCGCGGGGTCACGTAGTGGGTTTTGGGGTAGACGGTTATTCGTGGGAGATCACGCTGCTTGACGACGCCCGTTAGGGGGTCAAAGATGCTAATGTTGTCCACCTCATCGTCGAACATCTCAATACGCACCGCGTCTTGATCCGATTCTGCTGGGAAGATATCAATCACCTCGCCACGCACGCGAAACTGACCGCGCTCAAACGCAATATCGTTGCGACTGTATTGCAGCTCAGCCAAGCGGCGTAAGATATCACGCTGGCCAATCACATCTCCACGACACACATGCAGCATCATTTGTAAGTATGACTCGGGATCACCCAGACCATAAATCGATGACACCGATGCGACAATAATCGCATCCTTGCGCTCCAGCAGCGCCTTAGTTGCGGATAAGCGCATCTGCTCAATGTGCGCATTGACCGAAGCATCCTTTTCTATAAAGGTGTCCGTGGTTGGCACGTAAGCTTCTGGTTGATAGTAGTCATAATAAGAAACAAAGTACTCGACCGCATTATTGGGAAAGAATGCCTTCATCTCACCGTAAAGCTGTGCAGCGAGCGTTTTATTGGGGGCTAGAACCAAAGCCGGACGCTGTGCCGTGGCGATGACATTGGCCAAGGTGAAGGTTTTACCCGATCCCGTCACACCCAGCAGCGTCTGATGGGCAAGACCAGAGTCTAAACCACTGAGCAATTTTTCAATCGCCGCTGGCTGGTCGCCCGAGGGCTGGTAATCGGATTTGAGCTCGAAGACTTTACTCATTTTGGTCGCTCTCATTTGTTATTGTTTGTCTCGCCAGTATACCCGAGTTAGATAGATACCCAAGTTACTGGCATAGTGAATAAAAGATAGCCAAATGAGAATGACTTTGGTATAGTTCACGCCCCTCGCAGCTGAGCTGCCGATTTCCCTTAAAGTAGAATTCACAGCTTTTCCACATATACAAAGCTATTCACAACTTATTCAGCTTGCACTCCCAAAGCCACTTTGAACAATAATTCTTCAACCTTTAGTTAATCTCTTCCAAATTAGTAGATTAGATCGCCATCTCTGGTCAAATTCCAGCGCGCATCTCGATTGATTGCTTGTTGTACAATTCTATTAATAGTCAATCAACACACTTATCCACAAATTTGGTGGATAAGTTTAGCCAAGCCTTTGCGCCCAAGGGGTTGGTATAAGTAAATACTCTAATAGCGAAAATTATTTCCGTTTTTTAGTTGACAGCCACGCTGAGCCTCGATAAGATTCGCACCGCTTTCGAGCAATTCCCCCTTAGTTCAGTTGGTAGAACGGCGGACTGTTAATCCGTATGTCGCAGGTTCGAGTCCCGCAGGGGGAGCCAAATTTTTGAAAAAAGCCACGTCACTCGACGTGGCTTTTTTCGTATTCAGAGGCGAGGTGTTGGTTCACGTAGCTTCTGTGCTCAACCTAACTCCACCGCACGTCGCCTATCCTTTTGCTAAGTAATCCATGTACCTATCCCTTACTCGACTCTCTTATCCCGCTAGTGGAGAAGATTGTGTTTTCCGTTTCTAAATTCATAACCAACAGGCGGACATTAGTTAACGTAATTTCTGCGCTCAAGCTAACAACACCAAGCATCGTCTTTATTTTCCTTGGCTCTATCCACGAGTAAGTTACCCCCTCGATTCTCGCCTCTCGACTCTCGCCTCTCCCCCCAGCAGGGGGATTTTTAGTCAACAGAATAAAACCTTAGCTTTACTCGGTTGTTATTAGCCTCACAAAGCACGATAATATTGGGATCAGATAATTATGTAGAAACCATCATGACCGAGTATTTCTTGTTGCTAGTGGGTACCGTGCTAGTCAACAATTTTGTTTTGGTAAAGTTTTTAGGCCTGTGCCCGTTTATGGGGGTATCGAAAAAACTCGATACCGCGATAGGCATGGGCTTGGCGACGACCTTTGTATTAACACTCGCCTCAGTGAGTGCGTATCTTGTTGAAAGTTATATACTCGTCCCTCTGGAATTACAGTACCTGCGCACCATGAGTTTTATTCTTGTGATTGCGGTTGTGGTCCAGTTCACTGAGATGGTGGTACACAAAACCAGCCCGACGTTATATCGATTATTAGGTATCTTTCTTCCCTTGATTACCACCAACTGCGCAGTTTTGGGTGTTGCGCTGCTCAATATCAATGAAAACCATACCTTTATCGAATCGATTATTTTTGGTTTCGGCGCGGCTGTCGGCTTTTCTTTAGTCTTGGTCCTATTCGCTTCCATGCGCGAACGTATCGCAGCCGCTGACGTTCCGCAGCCATTCAAAGGCGCCTCAATTGCGATGGTGACTGCCGGCCTGATGTCGCTGGCCTTTATGGGCTTTACTGGGCTGGTGAAATTCTGATGAGTACTATTGTCATTGCCATTTTAGCTATCGCTGCCCTCGCCGCTCTGTTCGGTGCCATACTCGGCTTTGCTTCGATTCGTTTTAAGGTTGAGGCAGACCCGATTGTCGATCAAATCGATGCGATATTACCCCAAACCCAGTGTGGTCAGTGTGGCTACCCAGGCTGTCGCCCGTATGCCGAGGCAATTGCCAACGGCGACGTGATCAATAAATGCCCTCCTGGTGGTCAAGCCACGATTGAAAAGCTGGCTGACTTAATGGGCGTTGATGTACCTGACTCGGCCGATGGCCCAGAGCAGGCGATTAAAACCGTCGCTTTTATCCACGAAGATATGTGTATCGGCTGTACCAAGTGTATCCAAGCCTGTCCCGTGGACGCGATTGTGGGGGGAACCAAAGCCTTGCATACGGTAATCAAAGATGAGTGCACCGGCTGTGACTTGTGCGTTGCACCCTGCCCAACGGATTGTATCGAGATGATCCCAGTCAATGCGACCACAGATACCTGGAAGTGGCAAATGAACGCGATCCCAGTCGTGGACGTAACGAATTCTCAACCATCATCTGAAATTAGTGACCGATAAGTAGTGGGTATGTTGTCTTTAGTTGAACAAATTAGAACCGGAGCTCTTTGGGACTTTCCTGGCGGAATCCACCCGCCGGAGAACAAGATCCAATCTAGCCGTCATAATATCACTCGTGCTGCCCTACCCAGCGAATTGGTCTTGCCCCTCAAGCAGCACATCGGTCGTCCCGGCACCTTGATTGCGAGCGTTGGCGATAAAGTCCTCAAGGGTCAGCCGCTGACCAAGTTTGACGCCGGCTTCACCCTCCCGGTTCACGCCCCGACATCGGGTACCATCACGGCAATTGAGCCGCGAACGGTTGCCCACCCATCGGGCCTGAGTGAGATGGCGATCGTGATCCAACCCGATGGTGAGGATCGCTGGACAGAGCTGAGCCCAATTGCTGATTTTCATCAGGTAACGCCAGATGAGCTTATCGAAGTCATCCGCCAAGCGGGAGTCTCCGGGATGGGCGGCGCGACCTTTCCAACCGCGAGAAAGCTGCAGACCGGTCTGTCACGCACCGAGATCCTGATCATCAACGCTGCAGAGTGCGAGCCTTACATCACGGCTGACGATCGCTTGATGCAAGAGCATGCCGATGAGGTGATCGAAGGCATCTCCATCCTTGAGCATATCCTTCAGCCCAAATTAACCATCATTGGTATCGAGGATAATAAGCCACAAGCGGTCGCGGCGTTAGAGAAAGCGGCACAGCACAAAGATATGGTTATCCGTGTAGTGCCAAGCAAATACCCTTCAGGCGGAGAAAAGCAACTGATCAAGGTGCTGACTAACCAAGAAGTGCCCGCCAATGGCCTGCCTGCTGACATCGGCATCTTGGTGCAAAATGTCGGCTCAACCTACGCGATTAAGCGTGCGGTGGTTGATGGTGAGCCTTTGATAGAGCGTGTGGTGACTCTAACCGGTCAAGCGTTCCCGCGCCCGCAAAACGTCTGGGTTCGCCTGGGAACGCCGATTGCAGAGCTGCTCAATCAATACAATTTCAAGCGTGCTAAACGCGACCCACGCGTAATCTTGGGTGGGCCAATGATGGGCTTTACTCTACCCCACGAAAATGTGCCGATCACCAAGGGCACCAACTGCATTTTGGCACCAAAAAAACGCGAGATCCCGCACCAAGGTTCGGAGATGGCGTGTATCCGCTGCGGTCAATGCGCCGAAGCTTGTCCAGCCTCACTGCTACCTCAACAACTCGTGTGGTATGCCAAGGCGCAGGACTATGATAAGTGTGAACAGCTTAACCTTAAGGACTGTATTGAGTGTGGCGCGTGTGCCTACGTCTGCCCAAGTGAAATCCCTCTCGTCCAGTATTACCGCCAAGCAAAAGCGGAGATCAAAGAGCGTAAAGCCGATGCTGAATCGGCCGAGCGAGCCAAGCAGCGCTTTGAAGATAAAAAAGCCCGTCTTGAGCGCGATAAGGCCGAGCGCGAGAATCGCTTTAAAAAAGCCGCACAAGACCGTCGTCAAGAGATGAAGACCTCGGGCGATTCTGATGCGATTGCGGCTGCGATTGCCCGAGTCAAGGCGCAGAAAAGCGCTCAAACTGGCGCAGATGAACCGGCGAAGACCAAGCCCGCCGTGGCTGCCGCTATCGCTCGAGCCAAAGCGAAACAAGCGCAAGCCGCTGGGCAAGCAGAGCCGGATAACAGCGAAATGATCAAGCTGCGCGAAGAGCGTAAACGCCAAGCTCGCGAAGCAAGAGCGGCAAAAGCCGAGTCTGACAGCCCTGCGCAAGCAAAAGACGAAAGCAAGTCCGATGCGGTTGCGGCGGCGATTGCTCGAGCCAAAGCACGCAAGGCGGAGCAGCAAGCACAACCCGTCGCGGATGAGGCGACCACTTCCCCAACTGAAGACCCCAAAAAAGCCGCAGTGGCGGAAGCCATCGCTCGCGCTAAAGCGCGCAAAGCCGAGCAACAAACTCAATCTGATGATGCAGTGACAACTTCACCATCAGAAGACCCTAAAAAAGCGGCAGTGGCCGCGGCGGTCGCTCGCGCCAAAGCACGCAAAGCGGAGCAACAAACGCAATCTGATGATGAAGCAACAACTTCACCAACAGAAGACCCCAAAAAAGCCGCGGTAGCAGCAGCCGTCGCTCGCGCCAAAGCACGCAAAGCGGAGCAACAGGCGCAATCTGATGATGAAGCAATAACTTCACCAACAGAAGACCCGAAAAAGGCCGCGGTAGCAGCAGCCGTCGCTCGCGCCAAAGCACGCAAAGCGGAACAACAGGCACAAACTGCTGATGAAGCAACAACTTCACCAACAGAAGACCCGAAAAAAGCCGCGGTAGCAGCAGCCGTCGCTCGCGCCAAAGCACGCAAAGCGGAACAACAGGCACAAACTGCTGATGAAGCAACAACTTCACCAACAGAAGACCCGAAAAAAGCCGCGGTAGCAGCAGCCGTCGCTCGCGCTAAAGCACGCAAAGCGGAGCAACAAGTACAATCTGCCGACGACACAACAGCTCCACCAGCAGAAGACCCAAAAAAGGCTGCGGTAGCAGCGGCCATAGCGCGCGCGAAAGCTCGTAAGGCACAGCAAGCGAACAACCAAAACGAGGATCAAGAATAATGGCATTTTTTATTGCGAGCTCACCGCACGCGCACAGTCGACGCAGTACTCCAACACTGATGAAGTTGTTGGCAGTGTGCGCTGTGCCGGGGCTGCTAGCACAAACCATGCTATTTGGTTGGGGAACCCTCATCCAGTTGGTGTTTGCCATCGTAGTTGCACTTGTGCTCGAAGCATTGGTGATGTTGGTACGCAAGCGCTCACCGATTAGCGCGCTAAGAGATTACAGCGCACTTGTTACCGCTTGGCTGCTGGCCATCGCCATTCCACCCTACTCGCCTTGGTGGGTACTCGTCATCGGACTGATTTTTGCGATTGTTATCGCCAAGCATCTCTATGGCGGCATTGGACAAAACCTGTTCAACCCGGCGATGGTCGCTTATGTCGTGCTACTGATCTCTTTCCCTGTGCAAATGACCAGCTGGATCGAGCCACTGGCATTGCAAACCATTGAGGTCAATTTTCGCGATGCCCTTGGACTGATTTTCACAGGCTTTGATGCCGATGGCTTGTCACTCCAACAGGTTCGCGCGGGGATTGATGGTGTCTCGATGGCGACCCCACTCGACTCAGTCAAGACTGGGCTTCACTCTGGTCTTACTCTAAGTGAGATCCTTGCACAGCCTCAGTTTAACGGTTTTGCCGGCATCGGCTGGCTGTGGGTCAACATTGCCTATCTCATCGGTGGCTTGGCCATGATTAAGCTGCGAGTAACCAACTGGCACATTCCAACCGGCGTACTGGGTGGTTTGCTGGTTGCAAACTTACTCGGGATGTTGCTGTTTCCGGGTGAAGTGGCCTCGCCGCTGTTCCATTTGCTTTCAGGCGCAACGATGCTTGGTGCTTTCTTTATTGCCACTGACCCTGTCTCAGCATCAACGACAGTGAAGGGACGACTTATCTATGGTGCCCTTATCGGGGTAATGATCTTTGTTATTCGCTCTTGGGGGGGCTTCCCTGACGGTGTCGCCTTTGCGGTATTACTAGCTAACATGTGTGTACCACTCATCGACCACTACACTAAACCTCGTACCTACGGACACGAAAAATAACCATGATCAACGCAATTAGAAACAACGCCTTAATCCTTGTCATTTTTGCTTGTGCCGCAACGGGGTTGGTCGCGCTAACGAATCTAGCCACCAAAGACCGAATTGCGCAGCAGCAGCAACAGCAATTGCTGCGTGTGCTCAATCAAGTCATCCCACCTCGCATGCATGACAATGAGCTTTACCAAGCCTGTACCTTGGTTCAAGATCCTCTACTTGGGACCTCTGAGCCCCTACCGGCGTACGTTGCGACTTTTGAGGGTGAGCCTGTGGCGATTGCCGTTGAAGCGGTCGCCCCAGACGGATACAACGGTTCCATCAAGCTGATTGTTGCCACGACGATGCGTGGAAAGATCCTCGGCTCTCGCGTACTTGAGCACCAAGAGACCCCCGGGCTCGGTGACAAAATCGACCTCCGTGTTTCAGAGTGGATCCTAGATTTCTCAGGTAAGTTCGTGACTTCGAATAATATAGACCAATGGAAAGTGCGTAAGGATGGCGGTCAGTTTGACCAGTTTACCGGCGCGACGATCACGCCTCGAGCGGTCGTCAATGCGGTTAAAAATGCCGTCCTGTTTTTGAACGAAAACCGTGACACTTTGGTGACTCAACCAACAAACTGCGGAGCCAAGCATGACTGAACATCGCACCCTAATTAAAAATGGCTTGTGGGATAATAACCCAGCCCTCGTCCAACTGTTGGGTCTCTGCCCACTGCTGGCCGTATCATCGACAGTGACTAATGCTCTAGGTCTTGGCCTGGCAACTCTGTTCGTGTTAGTGGGTTCGAACCTGACTGTGTCACTGGTCAAGAATCACGTACCCAAAGAGGTTCGTATCCCGATCTTTGTCATGATCATTGCCGCGCTAGTGACCTGCGTTCAGCTGTTAATGAACGCATTTGCCTATGAGCTGTACCTGTCATTAGGTATCTTCATTCCTTTAATCGTCACCAACTGCATCATCATCGGTCGCGCCGAAGCCTTTGCGTCGAAAAACCCATGGCTACCAGCGGTTCAAGATGGTTTTTGGATGGGTATGGGCATGGGCTCAGCTTTAGTTGTCCTCGGTGCAATGCGCGAGCTACTTGGTAATGGGACCCTATTTGATGGAGCGGACTTACTCCTGGGTAGTTGGGCAACCTCGCTGCGCATCGAAGTCTTCCAAACCGACAGTCAATTTCTGCTGGCCTTACTGCCACCAGGAGCGTTTATCGGTGTGGGCTTGCTGATTGCGGCGAAAAACGTCATCGACAAACAGATTGCATCGCGCCAACCAAAACAACCAAAAGCCGTTATAGAGCGAGCGCGCGTAACCAATTAGCCGATAGTTATCAAAAAGAATTGACTCACCAACAACAATAAATAGAAAGCTCAACTATGAATAACACCAAACGCGTCGAGATACTTCAACGACTGAGAGAAAACAATCCCAATCCACAAACAGAGCTCAACTGGTCAAGCCCATTTGAGCTGCTGATCGCCGTGCTGTTATCCGCACAAGCAACCGATGTCAGTGTTAACAAGGCAACCAATAAACTTTATCCGGTCGCCAATACGCCAGAGGCGATGCTTGAGCTTGGCGTGGATGGCGTTAAAGAGTACATAAAGACCATTGGCCTGTTTAACTCAAAAGCGGAAAACGTGATCAAAACATGCCGCATCTTGATAGAACAACATAACAGCGAAGTGCCAGAGAATCGGGAGGCTCTCGAAGCATTACCCGGTGTTGGGCGCAAGACGGCTAATGTGGTGCTAAATACCGCGTTTGGTTGGCCCACAATTGCTGTCGACACGCATATTTATCGTGTCTCCAATCGAACCAAGTTCGCTATGGGGAAGACCGTTGATGATGTCGAAAACAAGCTGCTTAAAGTGGTGCCTAAGGAGTTCAAGCTTGATGTCCACCACTGGCTGATCCTTCACGGCCGCTACACCTGTGTTGCACGCAAGCCTCGCTGTGGAAGTTGTATCATCGAAGACCTTTGCGAATACAAAGAAAAAACAGAGGTTTAGGCCATATTCTTTTTTAGGTTTAAACAAAAAAATCCCGCATGATGATGCGGGATTTTTTTTCGAAGTGATTACGCTAACTTAAATTTGGCTAAGTCTTGCTTCTGCTGATTGGACAGTTTGGCAAGCTCGGCTGAGGCCTGCTGTGTTTGCGCCACCGCGCTGGCATTTTGATTGACCAAATCCATGATCACCTCAGAGCTCTTGGCCACCTCTTGTGTCACACTGAGCTGCTCTTGTGAGGCGCTGGCAACCAGTGCGTTGATCTCTGAAATCGAAACTACCGATGTTTGGATTTCATCAAAGGCAGATTCAACCGATTCCGCGAGCTTTACGGAGCTCTCAATCTGTTTTTGATTATCGAGCATGTTTTGGTTAGCAAGCTCCGCTTGCTCTTGGAAACTGGTGATCATCGCCTGAATGCGCTGGGTCGACTGCTGTGTCTTGGCTGCTAGGTTACGCACCTCATCCGCAACAACCGCAAAGCCGCGCCCTTGCTCTCCCGCACGAGCGGCTTCAATTGCAGCATTTAGAGCCAGCAGATTAGTCTGCTCTGAAATCTGGCTGATCACATCGACCACCTCTTCAATCGTCTGCGTATCTTCTTTAAGCTGACCAAGCGCTGCAGCGGTGTGATTAATCGAGTTATCAATTTCTTGAGTGAGCGCAACCGAGCGTTGTAACTCCGTACTGCCCAGTTTGACGCTTTGTGTCGCCAAATTAGCGGCATTTTCTGCGTCTTGCGTTCTGCCGTTCATCTCCTGAACTGTCGCCGACAACTGAGTGATCGCTGCCGAGACCGTCTCTATCTGAGCTTTCTCCATCTGGGCATTAGCTGCAGTTTCCTGCATCACACACGACAATTCTTCCGCTGCCGATGCCACACTGTTACTCATTGAGTGACTGCCAGTCAGCAACGCATTTTGCCCTTGAACTAACTCAATCAGTGACTTGTAAACACCTGTCGGCTTGCCTTTCGCCCCCTTGATTGGGCTAAAATCGCCCTTCGCCATCTGCCTTAGGTGCTCAGAGATTAACTCAGGCTCTGCACCAAGCAAGCCAGTGATAGTTGAAATGATCTTGTGTGAAATTAGCGAAAACAGCCCTATTCCCAGGGCAATAATCACTAACCTTATTTGATGAAAATCTTCTTGACCTTGTGAGGAAACTCTATGAATCTCTGCCACCATGTCAAGCTGCATCTCTATCAAAGCGTCAATATGCTTGTTCAACTCATCGGTATCTGTATAAGTTGCAATAATCAACTCAGGCAGTGTTAGCTGGTTTTGAGTTAGCGCTTGTTGGCGCAGCGCTAAATTACTCACAACTAACCGGAACTGTTGCTCTGTTCGCTCAGCTAGAGATTGCTCTTGCGCAGTCATATTGGTACGGCGGTATTGATCCCAATCCTGACGGGCATTACCTAGGGTCTGATCAATTTGATTAAACAGTGGTTCGAGATTTTCACTCTGTTCAAGGTGGGCTTTGTTTAGGGCATCGATGACACTAACGGCATAGGTATCTGCGATACCCTTTAGCTGAGCCAAGGGTATCGCACCCTCAACTTGGATCGTCTGTATATCATTAATCAGTGTTTTTGACGTCCAATAACTAGACATACTTACGGCAAGCGAACAAATGATCGCCAAAAGGCTAATTGACCAAATTTTTTGTGAGACTTTCATGAACTACCACGCCTATTGCGCCAACATCATCCATGTGGCGATAAGTTGTTGAATGGAAGTTATAACAAAACGACTGACAACGTATAATTCTTTATTTTTTCTATATAGACATACGATATACCAATGAAAGACAACTAACGTAGTAGATAAGACTAGCTTTGATCTACATATCAATTAAAGAGTTCTAATCGAACTATAGTGGGAATAAAAAGCCCGATATCTTTGATTCGATATCGGGCTCTGAAGACTTCAAGGTCATTTGCATGAGCAGCTCAGTCGTTAATGAGCTTTAGCTTTCCGTTTCGTTAAGCACGTAATCTGGCGTATAAGGTCACCCCTGTCTTGTATCGATCCGCGACGAAACGGTTACTATCAACCCAGTTTAAAATGCGCTAAATCTTGCTTCTGCTGATTGGACAGCTTAGCAAGCTCGGCTGAGGCCTGCTGTGTTTGCGCCACCGCGCTGGCATTTTGATTGACCAAATCCATGATCACCTCAGAGCTCTTGGCCACCTCTTGTGTCACACTCAACTGCTCTTGTGAGGCGCTGGCAACCAGAGCGTTGATCTCTGAGATGGATACCACCGACGCTTGTATCTCTTCGAAAGCGGTTTCTACTGAGTTCGCTCTGCTTACCGAGCTCTCGATCAATTTTTGATTATCGAGCATCGTTTGGTTCGCGAGTTCCGCTTGCTCCTGGAAGCTTGCAATCATCGACTGAATGCGCTGAGTCGATTGCTGAGTCTTGGCCGCTAGATTGCGCACCTCATCCGCCACTACGGCAAAACCACGTCCCTGCTCACCCGCTCGAGCGGCCTCGATAGCGGCGTTCAAGGCCAATAAGTTAGTCTGCTCAGAAATCTGGCTGATCACATCCACCACTTCCTCGATATTCTGGGTGTCGTCTTTTAGCTGCCGCAAAGCCTTCGCTGTTTGATTGATTGAGCTATTGATATCTTGAGTCAGAGCTAAAGAGTGCTGCAGTTCGGTGCTGCCAAGTTGAACACTCTGAGTGGCCAAGTTGGCCGCTTGTTCTGCTTCATGGGTGCTGCTAGTCATCTCATGAACGGTAGCTGAGAGCTGAGTGATCGCTGTCGAAACCGCCTCTATCTGGACCTTTTCCTGTTGCGCATTGGCAGCGGTGTCTTGCATTACACAGGATAGCTCCTCTGCAGCCGAGGCCACACTATTGCTCATCGAATGGCTGTTGGTTAACAACGCATTTTGACCATCAATTAGTTCAATCAGTGACTTATAAACCCCTGTAGGCTTGGCTGTTTCTGGGGTAAAGTGGCTAAAATCTCCTTTGGCCATTTTTCTCAGGTGACGTGAAATCACCTCTGGCTCTGCGCCTAGCAAGCCAGAAATGGAGGAGGTTATTTTGTAGGAGATCACGGCAAATAAGATAACCCCTAAAGGGATCACCGATATGCGCACCTTGTGAAACTGCTGTTCGGTTTGAGCAGAAGTCTGATACACCTCTTCAACCACCTCAAGCTGAAGCTCAATCAGCGCATCAATACGCCCACTGAGTTCATCGATATCGGTATAAGTAGCAAGGATCATCTCTGGCAAGGTGAGGCGATTGTCTGTTAAAGCTTGTTGGCGCGTGGATAGATTGCTCAAAACTATTTCGAGCTGCTGCTCAGCACGATCAGCTAACACGCTCTCTCGCGCCGTTAGGTATGTCTGACGGTATTGCTGCCAATCTCGATTCGCCGTCACAAGCGTATCATCGATCTGTCTGAACAGGCGATTGAGGTCCCCCTGCTCTAGGTAAGTTTTATTCAGTGCATCGATGACATTGACCGCATAAGCATCCGAGATAGATTTGAGCTGAGCCAGCGGGATCGCGCGATCAACTTGAATGGTTTGGATACTATTTAAGAGTCGGTGTGAGGTCAGATAGCTTGATACGCTAACCGCAACGGAACAGACAATAGCAATAATGCTAATTGACCAGATTTTCTGTGAAATTTTCATCTACTACCACGGCAAAAAGCGCCAGCATTATATCGTTGGCGATCAGTTTATAGGTTGGGGTACGGAAATTAACGACAAAAAGTGTAAGATTCTTTAACTATGCCTCTAAGTTCAATTAATTTGCCGCGTTCTTATCGTTCTTGGGATAAAAAAAAATCCTGCGCTAGCGCAGGATTTTCTCATTTCTATAGCGAATAGATTATAGGAATTTAACCTTAGTCACTTCTTTAATCGCTGACAGTACAAACGTTGGTACTGCTGCTGCGCCGATGATCATCATTAGGTGACCAAACTCAACCGCTTCCGTGCTAAAGACTAGCTGACCGAAGCCTGAGTATACAACGCCTAGAGAGAGTAGAGCTGATACCGCTACTGCGCCTAGTAGGTAGTTGTTTGTGAACGGGTTCTTACGGTAAATCGTGGTGAACGTACGTGCATCGAACAAGCTCCATAGCTGAGCAAAGATAAGCGTTAGGAACGCCACAGTCTGTGCGTATTGAGCGCTGTAACCATCGCCTAGTGCTACTGAGAATGTGAAGTAGCTTAGACCACCAAGTGCTAGACCACGAGTCACGATACGCGCACCTAGACCATCAGAGAAGAAGCCTTCGTTACGTTTGCGTGGCTTACGCTCCATAAGGTCTTTCTCTTCAGGCTCCACACCTAGCGCTAGCGCTGGTAGACCATCTGATACTAGGTTAACCCATAGGATCATTAGTGGTGTTAGCGGCAGAATCGCTTCTGGGCCCATTAGTAGGAACGCAAATAGGATTACCGATACTTCACCCACGTTCGCCGTTAGTGCCTGACGGATAAACTTACGTAGGTTATCGAAGATTTGACGACCTTGGCGTACCGCTTTCACGATAGTGCTGAAGTTGTCATCCAGTAGGATCAGGTCACCAGAGTCTTTTGCTACTGACGTACCTGTGATACCCATTGCAACACCGATATCAGCACGACGTAGAGCTGGTGCATCGTTCACACCGTCACCGGTCATAGAAGCAACTTCGTTGTTCTCTTGCTGCGCTTTAACGATGCGTAGCTTGTGCTCAGGGGTTACACGGGCAAATACCGCAACCTTAGGACAGATAGCACGTAGCTTGTCGTCATCCATTTGGTCAAGCTCAGCGCCAGTCACGACTAGATCGTCTTCGCTGCGGATGATGCCGATTTCACGGGCAATCGCTGCTGCTGTTACGGCGTGGTCACCGGTGATCATTACCGTGCGAACACCTGCGTTGTAACAGCTGTCTACCGCGTCACGTACTTCTGGACGTGGTGGATCCATGATGCCGTAGATACCAAGGATGCTGACGTCTTTCTCAAGCTCTGGGAAGTCAAGCTCTAGCTCTTCTTCTTTTAGCTCACGGAAACCAACCGCTAGTGTACGCAGTGCATCGTTACCGAACGCTTGAATTGCTTGTTCGAAGTTAGTTTGTAGCTCTAGTGCTGGAGCTGTGTCTAGCGCTAGGTTACCTACGGTTGCTGCGTCTGTGCCCACTGTTGGAACAAAACCGCCGTCAACCATGTAGCTAGTTGATTTACCGAGAACAACGTCTGGTGCACCCTTAAGCGCTAGGAAGTGCTTACCTTGTGGGTCACGCACGATAACTGAAGCCATCTTACGACCAGAGTCGAATGGGAACTTCTTAACGATAGAGTAACCGCCAGTGCTTAGCATCTCTGATTGGTTCAGACCCGCTTTCGCTGCTGCAACAATCAGTGCGCCTTCAGTTGGGTTACCGCGTACTGTCCAGTTGCCTTTTGATTCTACGTATTCTGCGTCGTTACATAGAGTGGCAACCACTAGACCTTTCATCATTGCTGGGCTGTTGGTTGCCGCAACGTCATGGTCTTTTGCAATGAATTCGCCTTTCGGATCAAAGCCTTTACCAGATACATCCCAGTAGCGGCCAGATACGTCGTACGCCTTCATTACCTGCATTTGGTTCTGCGTTAGCGTACCTGTCTTGTCTGAACAAATCACAGTTGTTGAGCCAAGTGTCTCGATTGCCGCTAGCTGTTTTGCTAGAGCGTTGCTCTTAACCATCTTCTGTGAGCCCATCGTTAGTACGATAGTCACAACCGTTGGAAGACCTTCAGGGATTGCTGCAACAGATAGAGAGATACCTGTGGTTAGAATTTCAAGCCATGGCATGCCGTGGTAGAAACCGATCGCACACACGATAGCAACAACCACTAGAGCCACAACTAGAAGCGCTAGAGCGATAGTGTCCATACGCTCTTGCATTGGTGTTTTGGTCTCTTCAGTTTGGTTCATCATATCCGCGATGTGACCAACTTCTGTTTCCATACCTGTGCTAGTGACTACAGCAAGACCGGTACCGGTCGTCACGATAGTGGTCATGAAACCCATGTTCTTCTGATCGCCAAGACCGACTGTCTCGTCGTCAATGGTTTCACATTGCTTGTTAACTGGCTCAGATTCACCGGTAAGTGCCGCTTCATCGACAGTCAGACGGTTCGCTTCAATAATGCGCACGTCCGCAGGCAGGATGTCACCAGTGTTAATCTTGATCATGTCACCAGGTACAAGCGTTTTCGCCGGTACGCTGATCCATTTACCATCACGCATCACTTCCGCTTCTGGAGCCGCCATCTCTTTTAGCGCTTCCATACCCTTCTGAGCTTTGAATTCTTGCCAGAAAGCGATGCCGGTGTTGATTAGAATGATAACCGCGATTGCGATCGCATCGATCATGTGGCCTGTGAAGCCAGAGACGAGTGCGCCGATGCCAAGGATAAAGATAAGTGGGTTTTTGTACTGATGAATGTACAGTTCCCATGCTGTTGCTGATTCCTGCGCAGTCAGTTCGTTTGAACCGTACTTCTCTAGGCGCGCTTCTGCTTCAGCAGTCGATAGACCTGTATTCTGATCTGTATTCAATTTGTTCAGAACATCTGAACTATGTTGTGTAAACCATTTACTAGTCACTTTAAGGACTCCACATCAACGTCCGCTTCCCTGGACACATGTATTAAAATAAGACTTATTGTTTTTATTTCCCGAATCCAACTTGCTTCTGCTAGTGCATAACTAGTCGTTATCAAGTCGGTTTTTGAATATATACCAAGCTATTTTGGATTGGCAAAGATCTAGAGTTAACAGCAAACGCACACTTGACAGGCGCAAACGCTACATCTAGGAAATAATTAGGAAACAAAAATAAACCACAAAAACAACAATCGAACATAAATTATTGTAATATAAAGAATTACATGTTTTTTGTGAGATTCCTCATTATTCGTTATTCCTTTCTAAAACTGGCGGATAAATCGAAAAATCCTTAATAACGAAGTGATAACTCGGAATAACCTGTGAAAACAGCCAAATCTATCGGTGGAATCATAGATTGAAAAAATGGAAGTAAGTAAACAAGTGGTTATAGACGAGAACATGACGCAACAAAACCCAAACAACCCTCCACTACAATTCACAAGTTTAGGGTTTTAGCTCTAGCTTTGAATCAGCTTTTGAGAGTCAGATTTTTTATTCAATTTCGTTTATCAATCCTTGAAATCATCATGGCCTTCTTGACCCAAGTATCACCGGTGTCGCCCGCTCAATTGTCTTACAATTGTAAGATAAGTGCTGTTTTTGTCTGATTAACGGTATGATTACAGTCTTTAATAAAATCAATAATTTAATATTATTGTTACTCTTTAGACTGTGTTGCGTAATATAGTGATAGAGTTTTTTAATCAAACATATTTAGGAGCAAGGATTATGGCTAATGGTCGCGTTCTGCACACCATGCTAAGAGTGGGTGACCTCGATCGCTCAATTGAGTTTTACACTAAGGTCATGGGAATGAACCTACTGCGCACCAACGAAAACAGTGAGTACAAGTACACACTGGCGTTTGTCGGTTACGGTGATGAGTCTAGCGGTGCAGTGATTGAACTGACTTATAACTGGGGCACAACAGAATATGACTTGGGCTCAGCCTTTGGTCACATCGCCATCGGCGTTGATGATATCTACACCACCTGTGACGCCATCAAAGCCGATGGCGGCAACGTAACCCGTGAACCAGGCCCAGTAAAAGGCGGCACAACAGAGATCGCCTTTGTTAAAGACCCAGACGGTTACATGATCGAGCTGATCCAAAACCGCCAAGCGCAGGCTGGGATTGAGGGCTAACCAACTCAAAAAAGCCTGTATCGCAGGCTTTTTTAAGGGGCGGGGAGCGAGTTACACTTCGTTCCGGGGTTCGAGGATTTCGCCGCGCGTGGTCAATCTCCTCGCACCTCGAAGTGAAACGTCCCCGCTACTCGATACTGCTATAGATGTGTTCGCCCAAGCGAGATCACCACGCGGCGGTTTTTGTCGCGGCCGATTGGTGAGGTGTTGTCGGCGACTGGGCGTCGGTCTCCGTAGCCTTGTACTTGGATGCGATGCTCTGGTAGGCCTAAGGACTCGAAATAGTCACGTAGGACCTTGGCACGCTTGTCAGATAAGCTCTGGCTTACGCTTCGAGCCTCTTCAGTCCCGGTGTAGGTCGACACCAAGACTAGGTCGATATCTGGGTTATGACGAATATACTCTGCGATCTGCTCTAGGCGCTGCAGCGAGGCCTTGTTGAGATTAACGCTTTCACGATCGTAATGGAGAATGGTGAAGGCAATGTCCTCGAAGCTGTACGGCAATAAGTTGGCAACACAATCGCTGAAGACGGAAAATTTCGCCTTGAAACTGACGGGTGACAGCGCGACTTCGATACGCTGATCGCGACTCTGCCACTCCTGATAGCTAAAGGTTGGAAAGCGCCCTTTTTCCAGCTCACTTAATATCCCCCATGCGGCCTGACCGCCGATGTAGCCATCAAACTGCTGGTAAAATTGGACATTGGCTACACGATCAGCGCTGTCTCCCGGCTGCCAAGCGGCAGGCATTGATATCAGGCTCACATCGCGCGTCTCCCCCATTGGTCGGCGCATTTTGAGCTCAAAATCGAGGTTAATCCGCTTACTCGCCCGTGAAGAAAATTCCGCATCCCCATAACTTGGGATCGGGTGCACCATTCGGCACTCTAACGGTGTGTTGGCGATCATTTCCCATGTCGATTGCTCTGGGGTCGAACCATATTTTTTGGCGACGGCTTGCGCATCAAATGCCACGAATACCATCGTTGGCAACAACCAACCTAGAACTGACTTCATCGAAAAACCTTCACCTATACCTGCTAGCAACTAAAAGAGGCAAATCTTGCCGCTGTGAGAAATGATGCAATTTTCTCGCCATATTGTCCAACGCCTTAACAGATTATTGTCGAGGTCCCAGCCATGATAATCATACTGTTTCAAGCAAGCATTAAACCCCTCTCCTGAGCTTGTAACACGTCATCGCTTAACAAAATCGATTCAGAAATGCCTATTTTTCTGCAATAATGCAACGCCTTAATTTGCAGAACCAGATTGATATGAGTGTAGAAAACGAAGCATTGACGCTTAAAAAGCGCTTTAGAGGTTATTTTCCTGTGGTAATCGATGTAGAAACCGCAGGATTTAATGCCCAAACTGACGCCTTGCTTGAAATTTGCGCAGTCACCCTTCGCATGGATGAAGAGGGCAATCTACACCCTGCCTCGACGATTCACTTTCATGTCGAGCCATTTGAAGGGGCGAACCTGGAAAAAGAAGCGCTCGAGTTCAACGGTATTCGTGACCCTTTCAGCCCACTGCGTGGTGCTGTCAGTGAGGGTGAAGCACTCAGAGAGATCTATAAACTGGTTCGCAAAGAGCAAAAAGCGGCAGACTGTAGCCGTGCGATCATGGTTGCCCACAATGCCAATTTTGATCACAGCTTTGTTATGGCGGCCAGTGAACGCTGCAAATTAAAACGTGTCCCTTTTCATCCCTTTGCTACCTTTGATACAGCAGCGCTGAGTGGCCTTGCGTATGGCCAAACCGTGCTTGCCAAAGCGTGTAAAGTCGCGGGGATGGAATTTGACAACAAGGAAGCACACTCAGCCCTGTACGATACACAGAAAACTGCTGAGCTGTTCTGCGGCATCGTCAATAAGTGGAAAGCACTTGGCGGATGGCCAATCATTGAAGAAAAATAACACTACACGAGAATAATATGAACCCGGTTGTAATTTCAGTCTGTATCATGCTGCTGCTAGCATTGATGCGCGTTAATGTTGTCGTGGCATTAACCTTTAGTGCCATTGTCGGCGGTCTCATCGCGGGGATGGGTCTCAACGATACCGTGGCCGCATTTGAGAGCGGTCTTGGCGGTGGTGCGACAATCGCACTTAGCTATGCGATGCTCGGTGCCTTTGCCGTCGCTATCTCACGCTCAGGTCTGACGGACCTGCTGGCGCAAAGCGTGATCAAAAAAATTCATGGCAAAGAGCATGGTGCTGCCTCGATGGGGCTAAAGTATCTGGTTCTGATTGCTCTGGTTCTCGTCACCATGTCGTCACAGAATGTTGTGCCTGTGCATATTGCGTTCATTCCAATTTTGATCCCACCTCTGTTAGGCGTGTTTGCCAAGCTCAAGCTTGACCGCCGTTTGATCGCCTGTGTGCTGACCTTCGGTCTGGTTACGCCATACATGGTGTTGCCGATCGGCTTTGGTGGCATCTTCCTTAACAACATCCTGTTGACTAACCTGCACAACAACGGCCTTGAGGGCGTGACCGCGGCGCAAGTCCCTACCGCAATGTTGCTACCCGCTGCCGGTATGCTGTTTGGTCTACTGACTGCGATTTTCTTTAGCTACCGCAAACCACGCGAGTACCAAGAAACCGAGCTAACGCACGTAGAAGAAAACCCTGCTGCGATCGACAAAAAGAATATCTTTGTCGCGGTCCTCGCGATTGCTGCGACTTTGTCGGTGCAACTTTCAACTGGGTCTATGGTTATCGGTGCCCTAGCCGGCTTTATGGTCTTCACTTTCGGCGGTGTGATTGCTTGGAAAGACACTCAAGACGTGTTTACTCGTGGCGTGATGATGATGGCGATGATTGGCTTTATCATGATCGCGGCGGCTGGCTTTGCGGCGGTAATGAAGCAAACTGGTGGTGTCGAGACCTTGGTTGATGCGCTGTCCACCTCAATCGGTGACAACAAACCACTGGCAGCTCTGCTGATGCTAATCGTGGGTCTATTGGTGACCATGGGTATTGGCTCGTCGTTCTCTACCATTCCAATCATTGCCACTATCTATGTTCCGCTTGCGGCGGCATTTGGCTTCTCACCAATGGCCACCATCGCGCTAGTGGGTACGGCAGCAGCACTGGGTGATGCAGGCTCACCAGCCTCAGACTCAACGCTTGGCCCAACATCTGGCCTAAACGCCGACGGTCAACACGAGCACATCTGGGAAACCGTAGTTCCGACCTTCTTGCACTACAACCTGCCGTTGATTGCCTTTGGTTGGCTTGCGGCTATGACTCTGTAAATAAGGGGGCGGGGTTCTAGGGCGGGCTTTGCCCTACGGGGAGCGAGGAAAAGCAGAGGCGCGAAAAGCGTGCGCCACACTCCTCGATACTCGGAACGAAGTGATACCCGCACCTCGTACCTAAAAAAAGGCTTGGGTTTTCCCCAAGCCTTTTTTGATTTTACCAGCCGGTTACTTGGCGTAAAGCTGAGCCTATGTCGGCTAGGCTTTTGACGGTGCGCACGCCAGCGGATTCTAGGGCGGCGAACTTCTCGTCGGCGGTGCCTTTACCGCCTGAGATGATGGCGCCTGCGTGGCCCATGCGCTTGCCTGGAGGTGCGGTGACACCGGCAATGTAGGACACGACAGGTTTGGTGACGTTTTCTTTGATAAACGCAGCCGCATCTTCTTCGGCTGTGCCACCAATCTCACCGATCATCACGATGGCTTCAGTATTCGGATCGTCCTGGAACAGTTGCAGAATGTCGATAAAGTTTGACCCAGGAATTGGATCTCCGCCAATACCAACACAAGTTGACTGACCGAACCCTTCATCTGTGGTCTGCTTAACCGCTTCATAGGTCAGGGTGCCTGAGCGCGAAACGATGCCTACCTTACCCTTCTTATGAATGTGACCTGGCATAATACCAATCTTACATTCATCTGGGGTGATCACACCTGGGCAGTTTGGACCAATCATCTTGGTGCCAGTTTCCTCAAGCTTGACCTTGACATCAATCATATCCGTGGTTGGAATACCCTCGGTGATGGTGACAATCAGCTCGATACCCGCATCAATCGCTTCTAGGATTGCGTCTTTACAGAAAGGCGCTGGTACATAGATCACGGTGGCCGTGGCCCCTGTTACCTCAACCGCCTCACGTACGGTATTGAACACTGGCAAGCCTAGGTGCTCTTGTCCGCCTTTACCAGGAGACACACCACCGACTAATTGAGTTCCATAAGCCAGAGCTTGCTCTGAGTGGAATGTGCCCTGCCCGCCAGTAAATCCCTGGCAGATAACTTTGGTGTCTTTATTGATTAGTACTGACATTATTTACCCTCCGCAGCGGCAACCACTTTCTGTGCAGCGTCTGTAAGTGACTCTGCTGCGATAATATCTAGCCCTGATGTTGCAAGTACATCGCGACCAAGATCGGCATTGGTGCCTTCAAGGCGCACCACGACAGGTACGGTCACACCCACTTCTTTCACCGCGCCGATGATCCCCTCAGCAATCATGTCACAGCGCACGATGCCACCGAAGATATTCACCAAGACCGCTTTGACGTTGTCGTCAGACAGAATAATCTTAAACGCCTCCGCCACACGCTCTTTGGTCGCGCCACCACCAACATCAAGGAAGTTGGCAGGCTTACCGCCGTGCAAGTTAACGATATCCATGGTGCCCATGGCTAGGCCCGCGCCATTGACCATACAGCCGACATTTCCGTCTAGAGCGACATAGTTCAGCTCCCACTGCGCCGCGTGCGCCTCGCGCTCATCTTCTTGGCTAGGGTCATGCATTTCACGCAATTTAGGCTGACGGTAGAGGGCGTTAGAGTCGATGTTAATCTTGCCATCGAGACACAGAAGGTTACCTTCGCCGGTAATTACCAGTGGATTGATCTCTAGCAGGGCTAAGTCATACTGAGTAAACATCTGCGCAAGACCCATAAAGATTTTGACGAACTGTTTGATCTGATCGCCGGCTAGACCGAGCTTAAACGCTAGCTCACGTCCCTGATACGACTGAGGGCCGACTAACGGGTCAATCGCCGCTTTGTGGATCAACTCAGGCGTCTCTTCCGCCACCTTTTCAATCTCAACACCGCCTTCGGTCGATGCCATGAACACGATTTTACGTGTTGAGCGATCGACAACCGCACCGAGGTAGAGCTCGTTGGCAATATTAGAGGCTTCTTCAACAAGGATTTTCGATACTGGCTGGCCATTCGCGTCCGTTTGGTAAGTCACTAGGTTTTTTCCTAGCCACTTTTGCGCAAACTCTTTAACACCCTCTTTGGTATCGTGAAGTTCGACGCCGCCAGCTTTACCGCGACCACCAGCATGGACCTGACATTTGACCACTTTCTTGGGCGTGTTAATGCGACCGGCCGCCTCAAAGGCTTGCGAGGGCGTGTCGCACGCATAGCCTTCCGGTACAGGCAAACCGAATTCGGCAAACAGCTGTTTGGCTTGATATTCATGCAAGTTCATTTCGATATTCCGTTTGTTTTCCCTTTTACTAATGCAAGGGATTTATTATTTCCATAATGCCTTTCAAGGCATCTGTAGGGTCTTCTCAAATAAACTGCCGGATATCAACCAAGGCAGTTCAAGTGAAGGCCAAACGTCGAGCCAGTCTAGCCTTAGCTAAAAATAACGTCTAGCGACAGAGGGCTGCTAGACGTTTTAGCGATATTAAACGTCCAATAGCAGACGTGCTGGGTCCTCTAGTAGCTCCTTAATCGTCACTAGGAAGCCAACCGACTCTCGTCCGTCGATCAAACGGTGGTCATAAGAAAGCGCCAGATACATCATTGGCAGGATTTCCACTTGACCATTTACTGCCATTGGACGCTCTTGGATCTTGTGCATGCCCAAAATGGCCGATTGTGGTGGGTTAATGATTGGCGTTGACATCAGTGAACCAAATACCCCACCGTTGGTGATGGTAAAATTCCCCCCCATCAATTCATCCACGGTAAGCTTGCCATCGCGACCTTTGATAGCGAGCTCCTTAATGCCCTTTTCAATATCCGCAAAGCCCAGCGTGTCGCAGTCTTTCAGAACTGGCGTCACTAGACCACGCGGCGTTGATACCGCCATGCTGATATCGAAGTAGTTGTGATAAACAATATCGTCGCCATCGATAGAGGCATTGACCTCTGGGTAGCGCTTAAGCGCTTCAGTCACAGCCTTGACGTAGAACGACATAAAGCCAAGACGAATACCGTGACGCTCCTCGAACTGATCCTTGTACTGCTTACGCAAGTCCATGATCGGTTTCATGTTGACCTCATTAAATGTAGTCAGCATCGCGGTGTTGTTCTTGGCTTCAAGCAGTCGATTAGCAACGGTCTTACGCAGACGCGTCATCGCCACACGTTTTTCGCTGCGAGCGGCGGCTGGCGCTTCCTTGACTGCCACGGTTTCATCGGTATTCTCAACCGGTTGTGGACGAGCGAGGTAAGCTTCAATGTCTTCGCGGGTAATACGTCCACCGACGCCCGTACCCTTAACTTGACTTGCTTCCAGGCCGTGCTCAGCCAGTAAGCGGCGCACTGCAGGACTCAAAGCATCATTCGACTCTTCAGTGAGAGAAGCCTTGTGACGCTTGTCCGGTGATGACTCGGTCTCTTTGGTTGTATCTGTGGTTGGTTCACCCGCAATCACGCCAGCCTTTAATTTGGCAATGAGCTGCTTAGAGAAAACCGTCGCCCCCTCAGATTCGACGATAGCTTCAAGCACGCCTGCTTCTGGGGCCGGTACTTCCAAAACCACTTTATCGGTTTCGATGTCGACAAGAACCTCATCGCGCTCAACAACCTCGCCTGGTTGCTTATGCCAGGTTGCAACGGTTGCATCGGCGACTGATTCAGGTAAATCTGGAACCAGAATTTCAATTGTCATAATTATCTCTTCCTTTAATTTTCTAGTTCTTAATCCGAGGATTGCGAGCTGATGGTTAGCGCGTCATGAACCAGCGCTTTTTGTTGTTTCAGGTGCACAGACATGTAGCCTACCGCGGGTGACGCCGATGCCGGACGCCCTGCGTATTTCAAATCTGCCCCTGTCGGAATGGCCATCCGGAAATTATGCTGGCTACAGTACCAAGCCCCCTGGTTTTGCGGCTCTTCCTGACACCAAACAAAGTCTTCAACATTGGTATATGGCGCAATGGCCGCTTGTACTTCCGCCAATGGGAAGGGATAAAGCTGCTCAATACGGACAATGGCAACATCGTCTTGGTCATTGCTACGACGCTGCTCAAGTAAGTCGTAGTAGACCTTGCCAGAGCAGAACACCACGCGTTTGACTTTGCTTGCCTCAAGCGGGTCAATCTCAGCGATGGCGGCCTGGAAGGTACCCTGTGATAGCTCTTCAAGTGACGAGACACACAAGGGATGGCGCAGCAAGGATTTGGGTGACATTACCACCAAAGGTCGGCGCATTGGGCGCACTACCTGACGGCGGATCATGTGGTACACCTGAGCCGGCGTTGATGGCACTACTACTTGCATGTTCTGCTCAGCGCACAATTGCAGATAGCGCTCAAGACGCGCAGATGAGTGTTCTGGGCCTTGCCCCTCGTAGCCATGTGGCAACAACATCGTCAGACCACACAAGCGGGCCCACTTTTGCTCACCAGAGGAGATGAACTGATCGATCACGACTTGAGCACCATTGGCAAAATCACCAAACTGGGCTTCCCAGATCGTCAATCCGCCCGGCTCTGCGGTCGCATAACCATACTCAAACGCCAGCACCGCCTCTTCCGATAACACCGAGTCAAACACTTGGAATGGCCCTTGTTTGTCGTGAATATTGGCCAGCGGCATATAAGTGCTGGCATCGTCTTGGTTGTGCAAGACGGAGTGACGATGGAAGAAGGTACCGCGTCCCGAGTCCTGACCTGAGATACGAATGCGCTTGCCATCATCCACCAGCGTGGCGTAAGCCAGCGTTTCCGCCATCCCCCAATCGACCGGTTTCTCGCCAGCAATCATCGCCTTACGATCATTATAAAGTTTGTTTACCCGGCTCTGCAGCTTGTGACTTTCTGGGTATTGGCACAGGCGCTGACCCAGCTCATTAAGGCGCTCGGGATCGTATTGACTGTCCCACTCCTCATCCCAGTCGTGACCAATAAATGGTGACCAGTCGACCGAGTGCAGTGCCATCGGCCGCCACTCTTTCACCACCACCTCACCGCGATCCAGCGCATCGCGATATTCGTTAATCATCTGCGTAGCAAACTCAATGTCATACTCACCACGCTCGATCAACACATCCGCGTAGAGTTTACGCGGCGTAGGGTGCTTTTTAATCTTTTGGTACATCAATGGCTGAGTCGCATTAGGCTCATCAGCCTCGTTATGGCCATGGCGGCGATAACACACCAGATCAATCACCACGTCGCTGCGGAACTCGTTACGGTAGTCAAGCGCAATGCGAGTAACAAACGCCACCGCCTCTGGATCATCGGCGTTGACATGGAAGATAGGCGCCTGCACCATTTTAGCAATATCTGTGCAGTACATAGTCGAGCGCGTATCACGCGGATTCGACGTAGTAAAACCAACCTGGTTATTCACCACGATCCGCACTGTACCGCCAACCTGGAAGCCGCGCGCTTGAGACATGTTAAACGTCTCTGCCACCACACCCTGACCAGCGATTGCCGAGTCACCATGGATAGTGATAGGCAATACCGTGCTGCCATTTTTATCACCCAAGCGGTCCTGACGCGCCCGCACCGAGCCAATCACCACAGGATTGACAATCTCAAGGTGTGAAGGGTTAAACGCCAGCGCCAAATGCACGTCACCGGTTGGTGTTGCAAAGTCCGCCGAAAAACCTTGATGATACTTAACGTCACCCGTGCCCCAGGTTTCATCGTGTTTACCGGCAAACTCATCAAACAAGTCCTGCGGCTTTTTACCCAACACGTTAACCAGCATATTCAAGCGACCACGGTGCGCCATGCCAATCACTACCTCGCGCATGCCCGTCTTACCAGCATGACGGATCAGCTCTTTGGTCATTGGGATCAGCGCATCACCCCCTTCGAGCGAGAAGCGTTTCGCGCCGGGGAACTTAGCACCTAGGTAACGCTCAAGGCCTTCCGCTGCGGTGAGCTCTTCGAGGAAGGTCTGTTTTTCCTTGAGGCTAAACGAAGGCTGACCGACGACCGACTCCAAGCGCTGCTGAATCCAGCGTTTTTGTTCGGTGTTGGTCATGTGCATGTATTCAGCGCCAATCGAGCCACAGTAAATCTTGCGCAACCCATCATAGATATCGCGCAGCTTCATGGTCTCTTGACCTATCGCGAAGGAACCGACGTTGAACGTCTCTTCGAAGTCATCTTCAGTGAGGGTATGGAAGGCTGGGTCGAGCTCAGCCACAGGTGGGCGCAGCCACAGACCCAGAGGATCTAGAGCGGCGGCTTCGTGACCGCGAAAGCGGTACGCATTGATTAATTGTAGGACTTTTACTTGTTTCGCATCGACATCAGGATCACTAACTTGGACATTGTAATGCTTTGTCTCTTGGGCGAGCCGTCGGAAGTAGTCACGGACGCGTGAGTGAGGCTGTTCTGTCACCTCTTGCTTGAGGGCCGGGAGATCCTCAAAAACACGTTTCCACTCCTCACTTACCAGATCGGGATCACTGAGATACTGTTCGTAGATTTCCTCTACGTAAGTTGCATTGGCGCCAGCCAAGTGTGAAGACTCGAGCCATGCCTTCATCACGCCGTTGTGCATATTTTCCCTTAACCAGTAGTTTTCACGTTTGCTGCGGTCTTTGCCGAGCTTGTATGCCGATCCAATATAGGATCGGCAATTCTTATTAACACTATTAAATCGAACGATTGACCAGCATCGACTTGATATGGCCGATGGCTTTCGTTGGATTTAGCCCCTTAGGACAAACACTTACACAATTCATGATGCTATGGCAACGAAAAACGCTAAATGCGTCGTCGAGATCGGATAATCGTTCATCTGTTGCCGTGTCGCGACTGTCGATCAGCCATCGATACGCCGCTAATAAGCCTGCTGGCCCGATAAACTTATCCGGGTTCCACCAGAACGACGGACATGACGTCGTACAGCATGCACACATGATGCACTCATACAGGCCATCGAGATGAGCACGCTCATCCGGCGACTGCAGGTTCTCACGTGATGGCGGCTGCGCGCCCTCATCGACCAGAAATGGCTTCACCTTGGCATAGTTGTCATAGAACTGAGTCATGTCGACAATCAGGTCCCGCACCACCGGTAGGCCGGGAAGCGGTCGGATCACGATCTTGTCACCCTCAAGGGCCGACAATGGCGTAATACACGCAAGGCCATTTTTACCGTTCATGTTCAGGCCATCAGAGCCACAGACTCCCTCACGGCAGGAGCGGCGAAAAGCGATCGATGGGTCTTGCTCCTTAAGCTGGATCAGGGCATCAAGCACCATCATGTCTGAGCCTTCTTCAACCTCGAGCTCGTAGTCTTTCATAAAGGGTTTGCTATCAACATCAGGGTTGTAGCGGTACAAAGAGAAGTTAAGTTTCATCATCGGTCCTCCTCCTAGTATGTACGGGCTTTCGGTGGAAACGCCTCACGATAGACAGGCGCCATGTTGACATCACGCTTGCTCATCTGCTCAGAATCCGGGTTGTAGATAGAGTGGCATAGCCACTGGTCGTCGTTACGGTCCGGGAAGTCAAACCGGGCGTGAGCCCCACGGCTCTCCGTGCGATAGTTGGCCGCGACAGCCGTCGAGAACGCCGTTTCCATCAGATTATCCAGCTCCAAGCACTCGATACGCTGGGTGTTGAACTCCGAAGACTTGTCGGCAAGGTGGGCGTCTTTGAGGCGCTCACGGATCCCTTTGAGCTCCTCAAGACCGGTGGCCATTGCCTCACCCTCACGGAACACCGAGAAGCTGTTTTGCATGCAGGTCTGTAGGTCTTTGCGAATTTGTACCGGATCTTCACCGCTGGTGCTATTTTCCCAGCGCATGGTGCGCTCGAGTGAGGCTTCGATATCAGAAGCGGTTGCGGGGCGTGCTTCAGCTTGTGCCGCGAGCGTTTCGCCCAGATGCAGCCCAGTCGCGCGACCAAACACCACCAAATCAAGCAGTGAGTTACCGCCCAAGCGATTCGCACCATGCACGGAAACAGAAGCAATCTCGCCACAAGCAAACAGGCCTTGAACTTCAACATCTATGCCATCGTCGCCTTGCTTGATCGCTTGACCAGAGACTTGGGTCGGAACTCCGCCCATCATGTAGTGACAGGTAGGAATAACCGGAATTGGCTCTTTCACAGGGTCAACATGGGCGAAGGTGCGCGATAGCTCACAGATACCCGGCAGACGAGACTCAAGGACTTCTTTACCTAAGTGGTCAAGTTTGAGCTTAATGTGCGGGCCCCACGGACCATCGCAACCACGACCCTCACGGATCTCAATCATCATTGAGCGCGCGACCACATCACGACCCGCCAAGTCTTTAGCGTTCGGCGCGTAGCGCTCCATAAAGCGCTCACCATCTTTATTAAGCAGATACCCGCCCTCACCACGACAGCCCTCAGTAACCAGTACGCCCGCTCCGGCAATACCGGTTGGGTGGAACTGCCACATCTCCATGTCTTGCATTGGCACGCCTGCACGCAGCGCCATGCCGACCCCGTCACCGGTGTTGATGTGGGCATTAGTGGTTGAGGCGTATATGCGCCCTGCACCGCCGGTGGCCAGCACGGTTGCTTTTGATTTGAAGTAGCTGATTTCACCGCTTTCCATACAGATGGCGGTACACCCCATGATCGCGCCGTCTTGGTTTTTCACAAGGTCAAGCGCATACCACTCAGAAAAAATCGTGGTTTTGTGTTTGATGTTCTGCTGATAAAGGGTGTGCAGCAGAGCATGACCGGTGCGGTCAGCCGCGGCAGCGGTTCTCGCGGCTTGCTCGCCACCAAACTCTTTCGATTGACCGCCGAATGGGCGCTGATAGATGGTCCCATTGTCAAAGCGAGAGAAGGGTAAGCCCATTTTCTCCAGCTCTATCACCGAGGCAGGGCCGTTTTTACACATGTATTCAATCGCGTCTTGGTCCCCGATGTAATCAGACCCTTTAACGGTATCGTACATATGCCACTGCCAATCGTCTTTGTGCGAGTTGCCAAGCGCCACGGTAATGCCGCCTTGGGCGGATACCGTGTGCGAGCGAGTGGGAAAAACTTTAGATAGCAAGGCACAGCTTAGCCCCTGCTCTGATATTTGTAGTGCAGCGCGCATCCCTGCACCACCAGCGCCGATCACGACGGCGTCAAACTCTCTAACTGGAATAGTCACTTATGCACCCCACAAAATAAACAGACCCGAGAATAGGTAACCAAGTAGCACGGCAATCACGCCGAGCTGCAGACCACCACGCAGCATTGCATTCTTAATATAATCAGTCAGCACCTGCCATAACCCTATCCACGCATGGATCAAAATGCTGAGCAGTGCCAGCATAGTGAAAACCCTGGTAAAGGTGCCTGAAAAGAACTGCGTCCAATCGAGATAAGAAATATCGCCGGAAAACATAAAAAACGCGACGAGGTAGAGTGTGTATAAGGTCATAATGATCGCGGAGGCACGAATCAAGAGAAAATCGTGCACCCCGTTACGACCGACGGAAGAAACGTGTTTTACCATACCAATACTCCTGCTAGGAGCGAGAGCACGCCAGTCACAACAAACGCCACCTTGGCAGTCATCGCGCCGGCCTCCAGCTCCTCAAAGTAGCCTAAATCCATGACTAAATGTCGAATACCACCTACGATGTGATAGGCCAAAGCGGTCAAAATGCCCCACAGGCACACTTTTACCAAAAAGCCGTCTACAATGTTGGTGGCTTGCATGAATCCATTGGGGGATTGTAAGGATATGGAAAGCAGCCATAGCAATATCCCTACCGCGACAAAGGTAATCACTCCTGAGACTCGGTGTAAGATCGAAGCGATTGCGGTAATGGGGAAGCGTATAGTCTGCAAGTCTAAATTAACTGGTCTTGACTTTTTTTCTTTCACGGGCTTGCTCACTTTGCTCTGTTGTCTAAGCTTTTTTTCGAAATCTTATAATTTCGAACGCTAGAGCCCTAAAATTCACATTTTTAAAACAAACACCCCTCTTCGTGGGTTAAATTTTTATGTCAAATCGGTGATTTTTAGTTCAAGGCGCGAATTATATCTTCGCTTATCGCCTTGAATTGTATGGGCTAAGGTTAAATCAACGTCGTAAATATACGACCTGTAACATTGTAATACAATTGATGTAACAATTTTTGCTACCTGGCACATATTTTTAACCATATCGTTATGAAAAAGCGTAACAAGTGCACACAACACAGGAGAAAAATTGACTTTACCGCTCAAGACACGTAAAAAAATGGCACACAAACATCCTGGATGGATTAAAAAATAAACAAAGGAGATTGTTATGGCGGATAAGAATGCGATCCTTCATATTGAGGGAAAAGCACCAATCGAACTGCCGATTATGGACGGGTCTATCGGTCCACAGGTCGTCGATGTTCGTAAGTTGGGAGCCAGCGGATACTTCACGTTCGACCCAGGCTTTCTTGCCACTGCATCCTGTGAATCTCAGATAACCTACATCGATGGCGGCAAAGGCGTGCTGCTCCACCGTGGGTTCCCAATCGATCAGCTCGCTAACAATGCTGATTACCTCGAGGTTTGTTATATTCTTCTCTACGGCGAAGCACCGACTCGCCAACAATACGAACAGTTCAAAACCACCGTCACACGTCACACCATGGTGCATGAGCAAATCGCGAGCTTCTTCCACGGCTTCCGTCGTGATGCGCACCCAATGGCCGTCATGTGTGGTGTGGTTGGCGCACTGGCTGCGTTCTACCACGACTCTCTTGACGTCAACAATGATGAGCACCGTGAAATTGCGGCGTTCCGCCTGATTTCAAAAATGCCGACCTTGGCGGCAATGTGTTACAAATACTCGGTGGGACAACCTTTCATCTACCCACGCAACGACTTGACCTATGCAGAGAACTTCCTGCATATGATGTTTGCCAACCCGTGTGAAGAGTACGAAGTTAACCCAGTGGTTGCTCGTGCAATGGACAAGATCTTCACCCTGCACGCAGACCACGAACAAAACGCGTCAACCTCGACTGTCCGTCTTGCCGGCTCATCGGGCGCTAACCCGTTCGCCTGTATCGCTGCAGGTATCGCTTCGCTGTGGGGCCCAGCTCATGGTGGTGCTAACGAGGCATGTTTGCGCATGCTTGAGCAAATTGGCAGCGTCGATATGATCCCTGAGTACGTTGAGCGTGCCAAAGACAAAGACGATCCGTTCCGTCTGATGGGCTTTGGTCACCGTGTGTACAAGAACTACGACCCACGCGCAACGGTAATGCGTGAGGCGTGCCATGAAGTGCTTAGCGAGCTAAACATTAAAGACCCGCTGCTAGAAGTGGCGATGGAGCTAGAGCGCATTGCGCTGTCTGATGAGTACTTCGTCGACAAGAAACTCTACCCGAACGTCGACTTCTACTCAGGCATCATCCTCAAAGCGATCGGTATCCCTGTCTCAATGTTCACTGTGATCTTCGCCATGTCACGCACCATCGGCTGGATCGCCCACTGGAACGAGATGCACAGCGACCCAGAAAACCGCATCGGCCGCCCACGCCAGCTCTACACTGGTCAAGAGCAACGCGAATTCGCACCAATCCACGAACGCGAATAATAAATAAAGGGGCGAGGTTCGGGGACGGGCTTTGCCCTACGGGGAGCGAGGATATCGGCGCGAGTGGTTAATCACGCGCACTGTTTTTAAGCTCTCACTAATGATTAAAAAGGCTTGAACGATGTTCAAGCCTTTTTTGTTAAGTTGGGAGCGACAACATCATCACGTAAGATGAACTCCTCGCTCCTCGGAACGAAGTGAAACCCGCTCCCCGCCCCTGTTTTTACACAGGATTGTCGATATCCACAAACGTCACATCCAACCCATGCTCACGCGTCAACCACTCGCCGAGCGCCTTAATACCATAACGCTCGGTGGCGTGGTGGCCTGCGGCGAAGTAGTGAATGTCCATCTCGCGCGCGGTGTAGGTGGTGCGCTCTGAGATCTCGCCAGAGATGAATGCATCGAGGCCGTGTTGTACGGCGAGTTCGATAAAGTCCTGACCGCCACCGGTACACCAACCGACTGTTTCGATCATCTTGTCTTGATTCTCTGGGGCGATATGCAGTGGAGCACGGTCAAGCACCTTGTTGATACGCTCGGCAAATTCAGCGCCACTCAGTGGCTGTTTCAGACGGCCAAACAAGGCAACGGATTGAGGGTGCCCCTCAAGACCACCCTCGATCTCAATCTCAAGTAGTCGCGCGAGCTCTGCGTTATTACCCAGCTCAGGGTGGATATCCAGTGGAAGGTGGTAACCGTACAAATTGACATCATTTTTGATTAAAGTGCGAATACGCTTGCCCTTCATCCCGCGGATCGGCTCAGGCTCACCCTTCCAGAAATAGCCGTGATGAACCAGCAGGGCATCGGCTTGCAGCTCGATGGCTTTATCGATCAACGCCTGAGAAGCGGTGACACCCGTGACAACGCGTTTGATCTGGGCGCTGCCCTCTACTTGAAGGCCATTTGGTGCGTAGTCTTTAATCAGCTGAGGTGACAGCTTTTGATTGAGTATTTTTTCTAGCTCGAGATTGTTCATTATCCAGGTTCCATTACTCTGCTTTTGGCAAAGTGTATTCGAAGCCGTATAGTGATGCTAGTGATGTTGCCCATACCAAGGCACAAGGAGTGACAATGAGTGACTTGCAACGCTTTTATAACTGGATTGGCCGCGCGCCCTCACTGTTTCAGCTGCGTGAACCTATGGTGGACTTGCAACACCTACCTCATACTCACCACCCACTTGAGCCCTACCAAGGCAACTCACGCCTGGGCTTTCTCTACCAACACCTGTGTACCGAGCAACTCACCCACAGCAATCGCTATCAGCTCGAGCTGCAAGAGGTGCAAATCCAAGCACCAACCGGACAAACCATAGGTGCCATCGACCTCATCGTGCGCGACACTCAGCTCAATCAATTTGAACACTGGGAGGTGGCAATCAAGTTCTACTTACTCCACCAGTCGCTATGGTACGGGCCAAATGCACGCGATCGCCTCGACAAAAAACTCAAACGCATGCTCTCGCATCAACTCGCCATGAGCAGCACCGATATTTTCTGCGCGCGCTACCCTCACCTAACCGACATCACCGAGCGACTCCTGATCCAAGGCCGGCTCTACATCAACCCATTCGAGCCAGAAACCATCCCCAAACACTGCCTAGGCTACGAGCTCAATCCAAGCCAAATCAAAGGCTTTTGGTGCTATCAACACCAATTCCACCAGATAGACCAACCACTATACCGCCTAGAAAAGCCTCTATGGGCCTGTGGCCGCACTGATTTCACTCAGCCTATAAATCACCCTACAGGACGCTTTACTCACGCTCAGACGCGCGATGGGGTGTTTTGGTTTATTGTGCGGGATTGCTGGCCTAACGACCGCTGAGAAGCGAGAAGCGAGAAGCGAGAAGCGAGAAGCGAGAAGCGAGAAGCGAGAAGCGAGAAGCGAGAAGCGAGAAGCGAGAAGCGAGAAGCGAGAAGCGAGAAGCGAGAAGCGAGAAGC
>NZ_JBPVIS010000015.1:0-83204 GCF_051660965.1 Vibrio glycogenivorans
GGTGGACAATGCCCATTAGAAACTGGCGACAAGCCCTGAACCGTTTTATGATTATGTTCGAAGAACGACTCTCTGAATATCAATAACCCCGTCAGTTACACAGAATTATTTACAGGGTCAAATTAGTCGAACAGCAAGGTAATCTACTTCGCTCTGTCATTTCGGCCGTTAATCGTTGCTTACGGCAAACACATATAGAGGGTCTCTTACTGCGGTCTCACCGCCGCCTACCAATTAGGTAGGGCCAGACTAGGCGTCCCCCACGACATTCATCGGTTAACCCAAGCTGGCCCTATTCAAAGAGAACCGAACGGAATAGGGCGCTGATTCGATATCAGCGCCCATGGGCGAGACACACATCAAAGTCTAAATACGTGGACAGATTTTGATGAGGTAAGCAGGGGTAACTCATGGTGATGGCAATCTAACCTTTTTTAGCAGCAACAACCTCAATTTCAACCAACCAGCCTGGGTTGGCTAAGCTGTGGATGTTAAATGCAGAGCGGCTGGGTAAATTAGGCTGTGCTTCAGTACCAAAAAACTGAGTATATCCACGCATAAAACCGGCAAAGTCCGATTTTTGAGTGTCTTTATCAGGAACAAGATAGACCTGCATTTTAACGACATCTGCCATTTCAAGACCGAGGGAGTGGAGCTTATGCTCAATGCTCGTGAGCACGCCTACCGTCTGTTGCTCCATATCCCCAAAATATTCAATCGTACCCTTGTCGAAATTTGTATCAAAAGCTGGTGGCACCGTGCCACTAAGAAAGACAATATCAGTGCCTGCTTTTAGGGTGACAGCCTTAGCAATTGGGAACGTACTTCCCTCGTTAAGGTGCCTCTCAACACCGCTTGCTTGAGCATGAAGACTTAACGACATTGCTGATGCGAAAAGAATGGATTTCATAGTTACTTTCATTACTTACACTTCCTTTGTGAATTATTCGCTATTCTTGGCGCGCGAGTGCGGTGTGAGTTGCCCCGTGCTTTCTAATTGTTGCGACTTGCTCTGTATTGACCGGCTCTCCTTGTGGACCCCAAGCTGATTTGATGTAGCTAATCACCTCGACAAAGTCTTGGTCACTTAACTCATTCTTAAAGGTAGGCATTCCACCGCGACCATCCATTATGGTTGCGATCAGTTGGTCATTTTCCAGTGCGACGAATTGACTATCTTTGAGGTTGGGGAAGGCTCCGGGTATTCCCATTCCATTCCCCATATGACAAGCTGAACACTTGTGTTGATAAAGTGTTTCGCCATTATTAGCGCTTGTACTAAAGCTCAATAGGCCAATTATGGTTATTAATAGTACTTTCATATTCAATCGCTCCTTTTATGCCGCGGCTTGATTAATTTGGTCGATTTTTTCAATCTGTTCCCATGCCGATTCAATGGCCCCCGCCATCCAACCAGTCAGGTAGCTCATATGTTCTCCGGCCAAAAATACGTTTCCTTCTGGTTCACACAGCGTTGGGTAATATTTTTCTCGTCCTTCTGAGCTCCAACTTGCCCAGCCTCCGAGATTGTATTTAGTGAGGTGCCAGCTGATACTTGCGGCCTTCTCAGCGTGCTGTTCATAGGCTTTACCGTGAATTTTTGTCCCTTCTTTTACAGCATGAGCAAAACGCTTTTCTGGTGACATGGCACTAAACTGAGCGGCATCTCCGTTGTAATTGTAGGCGCTGAGGAGCACGCCTTTTTGGCCAAACATGTCATGACTAGGGTAGGTAATACCTCCAATTCGCGGTGAACCAATATTGTTTAGACAGTGGCCACCATAGATCTCGTCGTCCTCTTCCCAAAAGCGTCGGGAGGTTTGGATACCAAGCTTACAGGTGGGGGTGTAGGCGACCGCTTGAATTGCTTGCTTAAATTCTGCAGAGAAATCAGTGTCGATTTGCTTCAAGACGGAAAGTGGAATAGTACATACACAGTAGTCTGCTTCAAGGTTTACGACAGAGCCTGTTTTGGTATTTTTGTAGTCAACATTTACCTTCCCGTTAGATTGACGAAGTTTGGTAATCTCGGCGTTATAGGTGATGAGTTCCTTGGTGTTTTCTTCAAAGGCTTGGGCAATTTTGTCCATTCCGCCAATGGGCTGGAATACGGTCTTAGGCTGAGAGTAGCTACTTACCGATTTGGAGACTTTCCAAAGATTTGAGTGGAGCAGAGAGTCTAACTTATGAGGTTTAGAGTATTCACCTGAATTTAAGAGGGCTGCAGGGTCAGTATGATAGCCACGACCACTATAACCTTTGTAGGAGAGGTCTTGTTTATCAAGCTGCCCTTCACTGATGAGGTATTCCAAAAATAGATGGCGATCTTCAGTTGATAATGGTAGATCAAGAGAGTCACTATTGACTGCCTTAGCCATTAATTCACCCGTGTAACCGCGCATATCGGCAAGGACTTCTCGCATTCTTACTCTACTTCCGCTCAATTCACCTTGACCATTCTCGAAATATACCCAACTGTTTTCGTTATAGTTAATGTAGGTTTCAAGTGGTACATTGAATTTTTTTGTGTAATACAGGGTAGATTTGTGATGAGAAGGGATACGCATTGGACCAAGGTTTAGGTATTGCCCTGATTCGAAGTCGCATACCTGCCGATGACCACCTAACTCTTCGATAACGGTTCCTTTGCGGGCGGTTTGACATCGTCCTCCAGCAAAATCTCGGGCTTCTAACACTTTAACGTTGTAGCCTTTGTTTTTGAGCTCATAGGCTGCGGTCAGTCCGGCAATCCCAGCACCAAGAACTAACACTGTTTTTCCGTTGTCTCCCCCCTTTAGTATTGGGGGTGCATCGGAGGCTGAAGCATGACGAATATTAAATGCTCCTAATGCCGCAAATGCAGCACCAGTTCCACCTAATAAGGCTATTTTATGGATAAAATCACGGCGAGAAAATTGATTATTACTGTTCATGCTGACTTCCTTTGTTGTTTAAAGATATGATTTTTATAACCGTTCTTTTGCAAGTGAAGTGCCAAAAAAACATTACTGATGGTTATTTTATTCTGGAGCTATAGATGACAATGGGTACACGCCGATGATGAAGGTAAGAGATAGTTGAACTCCTACGTGTTTACGCGAATAATAAAGCGCATCTGCACTAAAATTTACAGATTGCTTTGTGTCAATGCACTAAATTAGAACATGGTTTTACAGTTTGTTTGAGTTCAAATAGTGCTTATTCTTTGAGAGAGTTTATTTAGTTGATTAATTTGTAATTACAACTTGTTATTGAGTGCTAACTTATTAACTAAGGAGCTGATTAACTCTCTCATTATTTTCCCAGTCCAGAGTTATAAGTCAGTCGATGATATTCGAGTCAGGCCTAGCGATATTGGATCTCTGATATTTTATACCGCCCGTGGTTTCTGACTGAGCGGCCTAACTTAGTGAGCATGAGCTCAGCGCCGTCGAGCACGCTCTAGGTGGCAAGTACAAGAGATATAGCTCTTTTTTGTGAATGTTGGGGCATTGATTTTCTAAGGGTTACTGCAGTATTTGAGTATCGTACATTGCTATCCTCTCTGTTTGAATGTTTGAATGTTTGAATGTTTGAATGTTTGAATGTTTGAATGTTTGAATGTTTGAATGTTTGTTTGGCGATAATCATTAGATCAGAGAAGGCAATGTACGTTTATCTCTTTGTTTAGAAGACGATAAATGAGGGTATTCGCTAGAATGCGGCGTTATCAATACAGACGACAATTACATGTGTATTCCGGTACTTTGGTTGGTAGAGGGACTAGGAAATAAAGTCTGGTTATTTCAATTTACGGGTTTGGATGGCATCGTTTTTCACCTATCTGTTACCACCTTATTTTGTACCATGTTAACAATTTTGACCTTACGGTACTGTTTTAATTAGTAAAAATCAAAATCATATTATTGAATGTTAGTATGCTTTGAGGCGAGTTGCCACATAATAAGCGTTAACTTATGGAGAAATAATGAAACTTCCGATATTTAAATATCACCCTGATCCTTTAGCTACAGGATCCATTGATACTAGTGATGAAGTTTGCGAGTGTTGTGAAAAAGTAACTGGTTATATTTATTCATCAACCCTATATGCTCAAGAAGACGTTGAATTTATCTGCCCTTGGTGCATAGCTGACGGTTCAGCTGCCAAGAAATTTGACGGTACATATATAGATGATGACCCATTAATAGATGTAGGGTTAAGTAAAGGTGTTATTTCAGAAGTTTGTGAACGAACACCCGGCTATAACTCTTGGCAACAAGAGCAATGGCAAAGCCATTGTAACGATGCATGCGAGTTTCACGGAGATGCTGATAAAGAAGAGTTACAGGCATTAGCAGGAGAGGCACTTGATTCGTTTCTAGAGAAAGAGATGATCAAACTTGATTTTTGGGAAAGTATACTGGTGGACTATCAGAAAGGCGGAAGTCCTTCGGTTTATAAGTTTAAGTGCCGTAAGTGTCCAGAAGTTATCTATGCAATGGAGTTCTGCTAATAGAGTTAACATTTATGAGCCCAAGCCTTTCAATAAGCAATTTCTAACCTTGGCTGCGTCAGCAGCCAATATTACCGACAAACATATATTTAGGGTCTCTTATTACGGTCTCTACCGCTACCAACGCCACAGTATTGGGTCATAAAAATGATACTGATATATCGTCACTCTTGTTTGTTGAATCGATACTTTGAATACTCAGGTAGAGAACAAAAGCTCCCGAGGGAGCGATTGCAATCATAGTAGGTTGAGTCTGTGGTTGGATTCTATTTCGTCAAGGAACGATGGATCGACACCCACGTCTTGTGCTATTTCTCGCCATGATGTCACGGCGGCGTGAACTTCACTTAAAATGGCCTCTGCCTCATCTTGTAGTGAGGGCGGTACCACTCCCAGTAAGTCTTGTTTGGTAAAATTGTCTCGCTTACCGTTGATTGACATTTGATGGCTGTCTACCCAAGGTGAGCCCGGTTTGTAGCTATACGCTAGGTCGAATGCTGGTGCGAGCTCCCATTTGTTCGCACTATTGATAACGAACCCCCAGTTTTTGGTGTGGTCATCGTGGTTGCGGGCAATCACATTAAAAGCCATGCGTCTAAACACTTCAAGAGCGGATAGTCGATCAAGTCTCAGTGAGCGTAATAGAGTAAATAGCTCTTCATAACTGTAACCGCCAGGTTGTTTGAAATCTGCGTGATCCATAGCGCATAGAGATTGGTAATGTACTTTTTCGTTTCCTACGCGGTCAAATCGTTTTGTCATGAAGTGAGCACGCCCGTTTTCTTTTAAGAGTTCACAATGTGAGATATTGATACCGGCTTTTTTGGCCATTAGGTAATAGGCATATTCCATTAAACCGAAGCCCTTAGGGTCACCAAATACTTCACTCATGGACGAGCGTTCGACAACACCATCAAATTTTAAGAGGAAATGTTCGAAGCCTTTGGGGCAATTTGTCTGACCTGAGCGTATTTGTGTGCGATCTGAGTTGACTGCGATTACAGCCTTAGCTCTGGCACCGCCAGCAGAGGTACCGACTTGAAGGATACCAGTCAAGGCCTCTTGCGCTTCCTGCTCATTGGTGACGGTTTCATTTAGGTTGTTTCGTTCGTCTAGAACGAGTTGTGCCATTGCCACAAGTGAGTCGAGCTCAATTGATTGATCTTGTTTTTTGTTTGTGTCAGCCAAAGCGGGTGTATACTCGAGAGCGCCCATACCTCGCGAACCGGTATAGAGCAATCTTTCCAATGCACTGAAAGATTGTGGGTCTCGGCCTTGGCGCGCAAGCCAAGCATTGATGACGGCATTACCAAAATCATCAGGTAGAGTATCGGCGAAAGCTGCGGGTAGGCCTTTATAGGTTGGATAACTCAGAGTGGGGAAACTAAACGTACCAGCCTCAAGAGGGAGCCTATGTGAAATGGCAAACCCGGCTTTTAGCCACTCATCGAAATATTCAAAGCTAACAATTCCGGTCGTTATATCTTCAGCCAGAGCGCCGACATCTGTTCCAAACAGACTGACTTTTGCTGTGTTGTATTTCTTGTCTACCAATCTAAATCCTCCTCTTTAGGTTTCTTTGGTGTTGAGGGTGGTTTTACCCTTTGTCGTACTTTCCCTTTCATTTTGAGCAGCTGTACTGGGCTAATCCCGGGATCGGGTAGGAAAGTGTCAATACCTTCCAATGAATCTAACACTCTGAGTACCTTGATGATGTTTATCAGGGTTGATTTACCCTCTATCATATTTTGGTATGTGGACCGGCTGATCCCGGCCTTTTGCGCAAGCTGCGCTTGAGTTAGTGACGAACGGTGATCTAGTCTTCGCCTTTCGATTCGACGGCCAAGCTCACTACTTAGCGCTTCATCTGACATTGCGTATATATTCGATTTCATCATTGTGACCTAAAATTCAGTCGTTATGTGGTAAAAATTGACATTATGACTTAAAAAGCACTCATTACACAATGATGTTAGCAGAAAATACAAGTGAGTGTAATGACCTTAAATGCGGTCATAGTGGGTATTTGTAACACATAATGACCTAAAAACCACGCATTAAGAGTGAGTATGTTGTTTGTTGGGTAAGAAAAAGTCCCGAAGGCAAAGAAAACACTTGAGCAGAAACAGGCTGAAAACAATGAAAATGACCTACCTAGAAACGCAGGCCTTTGGACAGACGAACAATGTTTGACTTAGCCCGACAGTATCCATCTGGACAAGAAATCAGGGTGTTAGCAAGAGTTCATGGCCGAACTAATGGTGCGATTACTTTTGAGTCGAAAAACCAAGACCTCATCGAAGAATGAAAGTAACACGTGCCCAACGAGATGTTTAAACGCAACTCTATGACAATTGAAGGTTTCTTTTAGTTTGAACTAGGCAGACCTTCGTTAACATATTAGATGTTCTGTTACCATTTTTTGTACGTATGACTCTGTTTTTATTGGTAAATTCTCTAGATTATGCGATTGCATGTCGAGGCATGATGAGGCAGTATGCTACATAGATAGCGTTAGCACTCAGGTAGGAAGTTTTGAAATTTGCGAAATATTGGGAAAAACAAGAAGTAACTGTTAGTGAAAAGGTATTTGGGAAAGATGTGATATCCGTTTGGGGTGCATCAAATGAAAGTTCACAAGCAGCAAAGGAAAATGCCGAAAAAAGATTAGCGGCAATGCAAGCTTTTGTTGGTGGCGATTTCGACAAGAAAGATGATTACGAATACTGGGTAGATTTTGTCAAAGAAGAAATAATTGAAGAAATTAAGTCTAATGACAGTCGAGTGCTAGCAATACTCAGCCGTAATAGTTACGGGGCAACGGTCCTAAACACTGATTCTGTGCTTTTTGGAGATATAGATGTGCCACCATCTAGCTTCATTGAACGAATGCTAGGAAAACTTGGTAGGCCTCAAAAAGACAAAGCATATTACTTGAAGAGCATTGAAAGGTATCAGAAAAACCATCCGGACTTATCTTTCAAAGTGTATGAAACACACTCAGGTCTTCGATTTATTGTGACAAACCGAACATTCTCACCGCAAGAATCTATTGTTAGAGAAATGTTTACTGATTTGAATGTAGACCCGTTATATATGCGCTTATGTCAGCAACAAGAGTGTTTTCGCGCACGACTTAGCCCAAAACCCTGGAGGGTAGCTGTTGACAGACCATCTAGTCGCTACCCCCGCGAGAGTGAGAAAGAACAACTAGAATTTCAACAGTGGCTGAGTAAATACAAAGCGTCTTCTGTAAATAATGCTGTAACAAAATATTTAGCATCATTTGGTTCAGAAAAAGTGCATCCGGATGTTCAGAAAATTACAGAATTACATGATCGTTATTCTTGTTCTATTTCGGCTGAGCTTGCGTGAGTGCTCACAAGGCAAGTAACCCAAAAACTAACAAGATAACTAATCTAATCGTGATAGTGAGACAAATTTAGCTCGTTAAGCATGTAAGTACGTCGGAGGTGGTATACATTTGTGGTAGTGCTGCTAATAGATAGCACAATAAGCGAAGGAACATAATGCAAGGCAAAGTAGTTCAATGGAATGACAATAAGGGTTATGGATTTATTCGTTCTTTAGATGGTGAAACGAGGGTGTTTTTCCATATTTCGTCAGTACAAAATCGCGGCTACCGACCAAAGCTAAAGGATAGTGTAAGCTACGATGTGACCAGAGATACTAAGGGACGTTTCAATGCAAAAAACGTGGTGGTTCAAGGTGTTGAACGATTCCCATTTTCGGTCTTGTTTGGTTCTAGCTTTTTGGTTGCAGCAACAGCATCAGTAGTTTTGTTCAATGGTCAGCTACTCTTGATCCCATTGTATCTTTTCATGAGTATTTTCACTTACTTGATGTTCGCTTGGGATAAGCAAGCCGCACAACGCGGAAATTGGCGAACGTCAGAAAATACGCTGCACATGCTTTCTTTGCTGGGTGGTTGGCCGGGTGCACTGTTGGCTCAGTTTGTATTACGACACAAATCAAAGAAACAGCCCTTCAAGTTTATTCTTTGGTGTACGATTATACTAAACATCGGCATTTTTCTTTGGTTGTTGAGTGAATCAGGATGGGGCTTAATTCAAGGCATTTTAAGTCAGATCTAGAATTAGACGGAGATGGTGTCACTGTAGTACTGCAAGTTAGCTTAGATGATAATACCTGTTACCGCCTTGTTTCGTGTAGATACGCCGATCTTTTTTGTATGGCCTGATTTGACTTAACTTTACTGGGTATGTCGCAGTAAGGTAGTCAATTAGTTGCTTAACATTTTGAATGTGATTAGATAGGAATTCGTCAAAGTTAAAGTTAGGAATTTAGATACAAGGAGGAAACGTTCTTTTAAAGAAACTAGCCAGTTTATGTGCCTATAGCCATTTGGTGAAGGTATTGGTTGTATTGGTTAAGGGAGGGGACTTGTCTCAGCAGGCGCGTACAGGAAGAATGATTGCCTTGCTCGGCTTATTCTGCCCACTGTTTTGGTTTGCTTTATTTACTGGGGCAGAACGAAGCGAATTACTATTTCATGCCGCTCACTCGTCGATCGTGTTTCTATTGGGTATGTCGATTTTGATATTAAGCACGCGCAGCAAAAATTAAGGTGTGAATATGTCAAACTTACATTCTGAGTCCCGCTCATCTAACTAAACAGGACTAGGGGCGTCCACAAAACACCTTCTGGTCTATCGAAAGATTGAGCCCTCCTATAGTGTCCTCATAGGCTAAATTCGTGAAACCATGCGAACGTCATTAATCTACGGATAATCAAACCGAATCAAGCTCCCCAAGTACCTCATGCGCCGACTCAATCGCCGACAATCGCTCGATGTACTCTGAGTTATCCGCTATCACACGATTAACAAGCAGCGTAATGGCGCTCATAACACAGGTATAAGAGTCAAAGGTTGAGGTGCTATGCACTATGGTATCGATTTTCCATGTCGCGTATTTATAAAGTGCATTTGCAGTGGGGTCGGCGATCAGCAGTGTCTTACAATCCTTACTTTTAGCCAGTTTCAGCACGTTCTCTAATAACGGGGTTCTGCGTCTAACACCGAAAACCACCAGCAAATCATCTTGGCTCAGGTCAAACAGCTCTTCAGCGATGGTTTGATTGGCTTGTGGGTGCAGTGTCACGTCGCTGCGCACCAGTGACAGTTGGTGGCTAAAGTAACTGGCTAAAAAGTGATTATTTCGATAGCCAATGACTCGCACGCGTTTTGCGTTTGTTAGCTCATGCGCTATCTGGGTTAAATCATCACTGTTAATACTCTCCAGTGTTCTCGCCAGATTGGCCTGTTCGGTCAGGATGTGCTCGCTGATCTCCGCGCTAGTGTCAGAGGTGCCCGGCTCCGTTTGGTACTGACTCGAGCTTTGATACAGCGGTGCCCCCCATTTTTTGGCTTCCCGAGCCTGCAGCCGTGCATCGTTAAAATCCTTATAGCCAATTCGACTAAAAAATCGCGATGCGGCCGCCTTTGAGGTATTGGCTTTTTCGCACAATTCTGTGGCCGAGTAGTCGGTGATGTCACCGGGAAACGTGAGCAATAGATCGGCAAGGGGCTTCTCTGATGGTGGGATCGATTCATAGTGTTGGCGGATGCGGGCATCCAACAGATCGGTTTTTTTCACTTGGCTCACGAACAACTCCACAGGGTTGAAAATCTTGTTTTGTATAGATACTAAATGAAAATCAATTTTCAAGAAAGGCTTGAATTATTGAAAATATAATTTTAGCATCATGATTATTGATACTATGATTTCATAGAGACAAGGAAGGTGTAAGGTGAGTGAGCAAGGGATAACGATTAATTGTGATCGACTGCAGGCGCGACTAGAGCAGCTTGGCGAGATTGGCGCGCTTGAGGGTGGCGGTGTCAGCCGTTTGGCACTGACCGATGCTGATAAGCTTGGGCGCGATCTTGTGGTGGGTTGGATGCAGCAGCTAGGCTTGAAGGTCAAGGTTGATGCGATTGGTAATGTGGTTGGTGTGCTGGCCGGTGAGAGTGATGCGCCGTGTATTATGATGGGATCGCACATCGATACGGTGTCTACTGCGGGTTTGTTTGACGGCAATCTTGGTGTGCTGGCCGGAATTGAGGTGATTGAAACACTGATAGAGTCGGGCATTACGCCAACTCGTCCGATTGCGGTGGGCTTTTTTACCAATGAAGAGGGCTCTCGCTTCGCTCCGGACATGATGGGCAGTGGTGTGTTTACGAGTGCACTTTCGCTCGATGTTGCGCTGCAAACCCAAGGCATTGATGGCGCCGTGGTTGCCGATGAACTTAAACGTATTGGCTACAACGGCAGTGACAAATTTGCCCCGACTCACAAGTGGGTTTCCATGTTCCTTGAGCTGCATATCGAGCAAGGTCCGGTATTGGATGAGCTCGGCATGGAAATTGGTATTGTCGAGGGAGTACAAGGGATCTCTTGGCAAGAATTTACCCTGACGGGTGTGTCCAACCACGCGGGAACCACACCCATGGCTTATCGCCACGATGCCGGGCTTGTCGCGGCTAAAGTGATGACCTTTGCTCATCAACTGGCGAACGAGATCTCGCCAACCCAACTTGCGACGGTTGGGGCGCTAGAGCTTGCACCCAACCTTATCAATGTGATCCCACACACCGCGAAGTTTACGGTTGATTTAAGAAACTGCGACGAGCAGCAGCTCAAGCAAGCAGAAACTCAACTATTGGATTATCTCACCGAGCAAGCAAAGGCGCATGGCTTGGCCATCGAGCGCAAGGTTCTCGCGCGCTTTGAGCCGGTGCCGTTTAATCCGCAATTAGTCAGTCGAATTGAGACCTTAGCCAAGGCAAAAGGCCAGGCGTGTCAGCGCATGTACTCAGGTGCTGGCCACGATGCGCAGATGTTTGCTCCCCATTGTCCAACCGCGATGATTTTTGTTCCAAGCCAAGGTGGCATAAGCCACAACATTAATGAATACACCGCACCAGAGCAGATTGCCAAGGGAGCGAATCTACTGCTCGAGACGGTACTCGAATTTGCATGTGAAAGTAAGGAGATAGCAGCATGTCCAGAAGTATAAAAGTCGGCGTTGCCCAATTAGGCCCAATTGCGCGCAGTGAGAGCCGCCAGCTGGTTGTCGCACGACTCGTTGATCTGCTTGAGCAGGCGGGTGAAAAGGGTGTCAATTTTGTCGTGTTCCCAGAGCTCGCGCTGACGACCTTTTTCCCGCGCTGGTTCTTTGACGATCAGCACGAATTGGCTCAGTTCTATGAGACGAGCATGCCAAGTAAAGAGACTCAGCCGCTGTTTGATAAAGCAGCCGAGCTTGGGATTGGCTTTTATCTAGGCTACGCTGAGCAGTGCCAAGAGCAGGGCGAAATGCGCAAGTTCAACACTTCAATTCTGGTCAATGAACAAGGTCAAGTCGTCGGTAAGTATCGTAAGATCCACTTGCCAGGCCATCAGGAAAACGAGCCTTGGCGTCCATTCCAGCACTTGGAGAAGCGCTACTTTGAAGTTGGTAACCTTGGCTTTGGTACCTGGGACTTTATGGGCGGTAAGGTCGGTATGGCGCTGTGTAACGATCGCCGCTGGCCTGAGACCTATCGCGTAATGGCACTGCAAGGCGCCGAGATGATCGTACTTGGATACAATACGCCGATGCACTACCCACCCGTGCCGCAGCATGATCACCTGCAATCGTTCCATAACCATGTGGTGATGCAATCAGCAGCATATCAAAATGGTTGCTGGGTGGTGGCGTGTGCCAAGGCCGGTAATGAAGAGGGGTGCGACCTGCTAGGTGAAAGCTGCATTATTGCGCCGACTGGCGAGATTGTTGCTCAGGCTCAAACATTAGGCGATGAGTTGATTGTTGCTGATTGTGACTTTGAGCGTACCAAAGAGATCAAAGAGCATATCTTTAACTTTGATCTCCATCGCAGCCCCAAAGAGTACCAAATCATCAGTCAGCCAAAAGAGAAAGTGACAGAGTAACGTCACCAAGCGGCTTAAGCGCGCTCGCTTAAGCCATATTTTTTTATCTTGCGATACAAGGTCGCAATGCCAATGCCGAGCTCTTCGGCAACCAATTTACGGTTGCCGAGTTTCTCTATCGCCGCTTCAATCTGGCGTTTCTCCATCTCTTCCAAGCTCAGTTGTTGGCTGTTTGTATCTACAGTTTCTTGCGACTTGGCAATATTGACCGAAAAATGCGGCGGCAGCAGATCAACATCAATTAGCCCGCCCTCGGGCACGATATTGACCAGATACTCAACCAAGTTGCTTAGCTCACGCACGTTGCCCGGCCAAGCGTATTGGGTCAAGCACTCAATGGTTTGTGGGGTAAAGCCTGGATAAATTACCCCGAGCTTGCGAGTGTGCAGCTCGACAAAATGGTTGAGTAATAGCGTCACGTCACCGCTTCGCTGAGACAGAGGGGCTAGATAAAGTGGGATCACATTGAGGCGGTAATATAAGTCCTCACGGAATTGATTGTCGGCGATCAGCTGCTCGAAGTTTCGGTTGGTGGCGGAAATAACACGAATATCCACCGGCACAGGTGAGTTAGAGCCGATAGGCATCACCTCGCGGGCCTCGAGAACCCTGAGCAATTTAGCTTGCAGCTGCATCGACATATCGCCAATTTCATCGAGAAACAGGGTGCCCTTGTGCGCGGCCTGAATTAAGCCAACCCGTCCCTTACTTGAAGCGCCGGTAAACGCGCCCTTGGTATAGCCAAACAGCTCACTCTCAAGCAGTTGGTCGGGAATGGCCGCGCAGTTGATAGCGATAAAGGGGTTTTGCGCCCGGTCACTCAGCTTATGCACCGCATTAGCAATGACCTCTTTACCAGTGCCGCTTTCACCATTGATCAGGACGCTCGATGGGCTTGGTGCGATGCGGGTGATCAGGGTTTTGAGCCTGTGCATGATCTCGCTCTCACCAATCACCGATTGAAACACGAGATTGCTCTCGTTGCTGATGATTGGTTTGTGTGGCTGGTAGAAGGACATCAGGAATAGCTTATGTCCCTCAGAGTCATGGACTTGTCCAACCAAAAGCTCATCGCGTTGGCCAAGAGAGATAATGTACTGTTGCTGCTGCTCGACGCTATTTTTGCATTGCGCGAGTGGACGGATGGTGATCGGGGTGTGCTGAATATCGCGCTTGGTGAGGTTGAGGTTATCCAGCGCTGGCTGGTTGCCATATTGGACGTAATAATCTTCATCGAGCACCAGCACGCCTTGGTCCATATTATCAATCAAGTTGATAAACACGTCTTCGAGTCCGTTGCGCGGGGTGCGCTCTTCGATAAGTTTGGCCACCAGTAGCTGAGCGATATGTTGGATATAGTCGGAAAAGAGCTGAGTATTGTGCTTGATGCGCTGCTGAGATTCTTGGGTAAAGGCGACCAGGCTAATCACGCCAATGCAGCGCTGCTCGTAGAGAATAGGAACGCCGAGAAAGGCAGTTTCGCTACAGTTATCTTTGCTATCGCAGCCCTCACACAGTGGATCGGCCTGGGTCTTGATGACCGTTTTCTGCTCTTTGGTGTCGATGATATAGCGAAACAGGCGCGAGCTGGCACTGAGCTTCTTGCCAAATTTTTGCGCGTAAGGGCCGGTGCCAGCGATGCGCACCAGATCCGCATCAACGACTTCAGCGTCGACTTTGAGCACCGCCGCCAACATTTTGCTAAAGCGAATGATGGTCGGCTGGATCTCCATTAGCTCGGAGGAGGCTGGTCTATTTAACATACTAATCCATTGTTTTGTGATTCCTTGTGCTGTGAAAGCATTGAATGCTCAAGCACTTTTTCCATTTTATGGATACTGACAGGCTTGTAAAGCAACAAATTGGCTGCTGGGCAGTACTGGGCTACGCAAGTCGCTCTACGCGAGCCGCAGAAATCAGATAAGCTGGACAAGCGAGAGACTATCAAAGTGATAGTCCGTGAGAGTTACTGACTATCACTTTGGTGGCATGACGTTCACTTTGAGAGTCAAACGGCTCAGTATTCGCGCTTCAGTGCTTGTCTGGGCATAGGGATCAAGGTTGGCATGCAAGTTGTATCTTATTGTTTGACTTACCAATATTATGAGGGATTATCGTGAGTAACCAGACGTTTCACATTGAAGCCAACCAGCATTATACCGGCCAGCTATCGAGTCGATTTTCCGTGGCAGAGGGCGACAAAGCGCGCACGTTCCACCAGCGCTTGGATGGCTATCAGCCGACGCCGCTGCATTCGCTGACGCAACTTGCTCAGGAGTTTGGCCTGAAAAACATCTTGGTCAAGGATGAGTCCTACCGTTTTGGCTTGAACGCCTTCAAAATGCTTGGCGGCGTCTACGCCATCGCACGCTTACTGTGCCAAGAGTATCAGCTTGATATTAGCCAGTTTGATTTCGCTGAGCTGAATAAAAAAATCAGTCACAAGATGACCTTTGCCACCGCGACCGATGGCAATCATGGTCGTGGCGTAGCTTGGGCGGCAAAGCAGCTTGGGCAAAATGCGGTGGTGTACATGCCAAAGGGCGCGGCCGATGAGCGTGTGAACAACATTCGCGCACTGGGGGCGGAGTGCATCGTTACCGATATGAACTACGACGATACGGTGCGCTTTGTGGTGGAAACAGCAAGAGAGCGCGGCTGGAAAGTGGTCCAAGACACGGCTTGGGAAGGCTATACCGAGATCCCAACCTGGATTATGCAGGGCTACAGCACACTTGCCGCAGAGGTGGTTGAGCAAATCCAAGCAGAGCAGTTGCAAAAACCAACCCACGTTATCTTGCAGGCGGGCGTGGGCGCAATGGCTGGCGGCGTGCTCGGCTATCTGGCGCAGGCATTTGCCGATGATGGATTGAACGCAGTGATTATTGAGCCGACTAACGCGGATTGTATTTACCGCTCAGGTTGCTCAGCGAGCGGCGAGGTCGTGAACGTCGACGGCGACCTTGAGACGATTATGGTTGGCTTGGCGTGTGGTGAGCCTAACCCGCTTGGCTGGCAGGTTTTACGCGATTGTGCGACCCACTTTGTTTCTAGCCCAGATACCTTAGCGGCACTTGGCATGCGCGTTTTAGCTAACCCACTTAGTGGCGATCCGAGAGTGATTTCAGGTGAGTCGGGTGCTATTGGTGCGGGTCTGTTGGCTGGCGTTCATTTCAGTGCCGAGAGAGAATCGCTAAAAACCGCGCTAGGGCTTGATAAAGACTCGGTCGTGTTGGTGATCAGCTCTGAGGGCGATACTGACCCGGCTCATTATCGAGATGTGGTTTGGCATGGCAAATACCCAAGCAATTAAGCGTATTACTGGTTTGAGCTAGGTTGTTTACACCTAATTATCATAATGAGAGGCGCAGCGATGCACACACAAGAATGCCTTAAATCACACCAAGTCAAGCTAGCGGGCAGGCAAGGGGCAGACAAGCCCCTGCTGATCCGCAATGGTTTAGTCGTTGAAGCAGACTCACAGCGACAAGCCGATGTGTTGATCCTGGATGGAAAAATTGCCCAAGTCAGTCCATCAATTGATAGCGAAGGGTGCTGCGTGATCGATGCCAATGGGCACTATGTGATGCCTGGAGGCATTGATGTACATACCCACCTCAACATTGATGTCGGGATCAGCCGCAGCTGCGACGATTTCTTTACCGGCACCCGCTCCGCAGCGATGGGGGGCACCACCACGATCATTGACCATATGGGTTTTGGGCCAAAGGGCTGCGATCTGTTTCATCAATTGAAGGTCTATAAGCAGTACGCTAAAGCGAATGCGGTGATCGATTATGGCTTTCATGGTGTGATTCAGCATATCGACGACAAGATATTGTCTCAGATGGCGCCAATGGTGGAGCGTGAGGGGATCTCAAGCTTCAAATTGTATCTGACCTACGGCTACAAACTTGACGACCAAGCGGCGTTTCAAGCGCTTCAAGAGCTGCGCCGAGTGGGCGCGTTAACCACCGTTCACCCGGAAAATGATGCGGTGATCACCCTAGAGCGCGAACGCTTACTTGCCGAGGGGAAAACCAGTGCGCGCTATCATGCGATCAGTCGTCCATTGGAGTGTGAGGTTGAAGCCATCGGCCGGATGATTAACTTGGCCAAACTGGCCGATAATGCGCCTTTGTACATTGTTCATTTATCCAATGGACTTGGGCTCGACTATGCGCGCCTTGCCCGCAGTAATAACCAACCGGTTTACGTCGAAACCTGCCCACAATACTTGCTGCTCGATGATTCGTACTATGAGCGAGCAGATGCGCTTAAATATATTCTCAGTCCGCCACTTCGACCGAAAGCTGAGCAAGATAAGCTTTGGCAGGGGTTAATCGATGGCAGTATTGATACCGTAGCCACCGATCACTGCGCGTTTACCTACCACGAGCAGAAACAACTCGGCGCCGATGACTTTACCCGCTGTCCGAATGGTCTACCAGGCGTGGCGGCGCGGATGCCGCTGATGTTTTCCCATGGGGTGATGAATGGGCGAATGTCGCCAAGCGAGTTCGTGCGCCAGAACTGCACCATGCCGGCCAAATTGTTTGGCCTTTATCCGCAGAAGGGCACTTTACAACCGGGCTCGGACGCGGATGTGGTGATCTTTGACCCGTCTGCGGTTACGACATTACGCCATGAGCTGCTGCTCGATAATAGCGATTACACGCCTTTTGAGGGCCAAAAGGTGCAAGGCTGGCCGGTGGTAACTTTAAGTCGTGGTGCAGTGGTTGCCTGGCATGGGGAATTTGTCGGTGAAGCGGGTCAAGGTCGGTTTCTACCCCGCCAAAGGTTCGTTGCGCCAACCGCCGTTGCCCCAACCGAATTCACGGCGACCACTGTTGCGGCCACGGAGTAACCGGGCTGTCTCACCAAAAGATCAATGCCGTCAAAGCTGCTCAAGTTTTGACGGCATTTTCCTTGGCGGCAAAATGTTGCTTAGGCCATCAGGTACGATGGCGGTCCAAGTGCAACATCGCTTCTAAAACTCCGCCGCCGATGGCACGCGCTTTGTCGGATATCGTGGTGTGATCGGCTTTTTCTCCCCTCGGGTCGATATCACCAATCTTCAAGCCTTGGGTCACGCTTAAGCCACTATTAAGCAGGCCACGCACCATCCCAGATAGTGGCGCCGCTACTGGAGTATCGTCAATCATCGCAATTGTAGCACCTTGAGTGACAACGTCACCTAATTTAACCAAGCCGCGCATGATGCCATCACAAGGCGCGCGCATAACCCTTTCATGGCTAAAGCCGGCAATTGTGCCTGGTACGCCCGTGTTCGCTTGGCTAGGGCCTTGATAGATGATCCGACCCAAATAGTGGCCGCGATTGGTCTCAATCACCGCATCGCAATCCTTGCCGGCGTGAAAGCCCGGGCCCAGTGCAATGGTAATTGGCGCATGGCTGCGTGTAAGACCGAGATTGCGCTTGGCTAATATCGCATCGATAACATAGTGGGGCTTCAGCGTTTGAGATAGCGTCAAGTGTGGGTCAACTAGGACCGCAATTCGCCCTTTGGCGAGTGCTTCAAGAGCTGATTGGCTGTCGGTGACTTTAACTGCGGTGACTGTTTCGACTTCGGTCACGCCATCGTATAAGCACTGGCCGAGAGAGACACTGCAGCGGATCATGGTCGGCTGGGCAATCTCGGTCATTATTACCGGGAAACCACAGTTATGCAGTTTGACGGCCACACCCGTGGCGATATCACCTGCGCCGCGGATCACCACCAGCTGATCGCACAGCGGGGAGTGATGAGGTCGGGTGGGTTGGGGAGAATTTTGCATCCTTGCTACCTTATTAGGTTAAATCCTATCCAGGCTCGCGGGCCAAGAGAGTGGAGTGAGTTGGTCATGCAGTGGCTCGCCGGTATTAAGCTGGCAAAGCCATACATCATTAAGCCACGGCGTATCGACATAAAGGCTTTTTGCCATCGACAGCAGCGCGGTTGAATTGGCACATTGGTCAAGTTTGTTGATGATCCATATTTTGATTGCGCCCTCAGGAGCGGACTTAAACATCCCTTGCCGGTGGTGTATTAGTCGTTTCAGGTGCTGCTCGCCGATTAACTCTCCTGGTTGGCAATGAGTAATGGTTTGAAACTGGCTCCAGCGATGGATTTGGCTGGGCATGGCTGGCGCAAGCAGGCTTTCTGCCCCCGTGACTGCTAATACCGCATCAGAATGATGTGACAGACAGGGCTCATGCTCGGCTGGTGCTTTGAGCGGCTTATGTTTAGCGCCATCGGCCTCAACAATCACGACATCAAACTGGTGTGAATCACACAGCCTATCGAGCTGGGTGAGAGACAGTCCACGCACTTTGGGTCGGTCTTGCGTTTGGCTATCCACTAGCTGCTCTTGGTAGAGAAAATAAATACCCTCTCCATGGTCAAGTTGGCCGCCATCACGCCACTGGCTGATAACGTCCACCTGGGCTTGATGTGGCAAATACATCTTGGTGGTGGTGGTCACCGCAACACGTTTTCCCTGCTGCTGAAAGTGCTTGGCAAGGGCAAAGACCAGATGGGTTTTACCGCCGCCGCCAACAATCGAGATTAACCACGTTCGATGCGTTGCTGTGATGAGGCGCTTGAGCGCACGATAAGCGGCGCGCATAGACTTACTGTTATTGGTGGGCGCGAGGTTTTCACCTGGGTGACTTTGATGCATTATGCTAGTTCACAACCTAGAGCTAATTAAAAAAGGGGCAGGGAATGCCAACAAATAACACTCAACCCAATGTCGACTGTATAATACCCGCGGCGGGATTATCAAGTCGAATGGGTAAATGGAAACTAATGCTGGCGTATAAAAATACCACCCTGGTTGAATTAAGCGTCAGTAATGCATTAAAGGTGTGCTCTAGAGTTATTTTGGTGGTAGGTCATCGCGCGGATGAAATGATTGAACGCTTTCAATATCAACCCAAGGTTAAAATTGTCTGCAATCCTAATTACCGTCAAGGCATGCTGTCATCGATTAAGGCTGGGCTTGAGCATGTTCGCAGCGAGCACTTTTTTGTTGCTCATGCCGATATGCCGTGTATTGAGGCGCAAACTTATCGTCAGCTGTGGGCGGCAAGAGGCCCGGGCAGCGTGTTTCCCGGCACTACTGCGCAAGGTGGGCACCCAGTATTGATCTCAACCCCACTGGCAAAAAGGATCATCAGCAGTGCCGAGCATCAGGCAATGAAGCCGCTGCTAAAGCCCTACCCAATGACGTTCTTAAATCTTGACCAACCAAGCATCTACTTTGATGTTGACACCCCCGATGATTATCAAATGCTGCTTCAGCAGGCGAAATGAAAATTATGTCTATCGCGCGGCGTAGTGAGAGAGAACGAGTAAAACAGAACCATTCAATCTGCTTATTCTTATCAATGATAGCTATCACAGATGAGAGCTATCAAAGTGATAGTGCACTATTATTCTGATAGTGATAGTTGGCGATAGCAACCCATTAACCTTGATGGCCGTCTAAAGCACAATGCGAATAGTGAGTTATTAATGGGAGATTTATTAGTTTTTTATGTGAATAATTAGCCATCACGCACGAAAATATTCTGTTCTAGTGGCGAAATATCGACTTAGGCCTCTTTTGGCGCGTCACTTGCTCTACTAAGTACATTCCTCTTGGTTTACCCAGTCACCGACTGAGAAATCAAGCAAAGCACCGTATCTTAGGAGAGTGATTATGGGCGATATTATGCGTCAGATTCCGTTTAGCGAACTGCTCGAACGCGTGTTTGGCGAGTTTAAACAAAGCCAATCCATCTTTGGCATTCCAGCCAAACAGTTTTATAGGCAGCCTCAAGCGCGTGACTTTAGCGTATGGGGCGAGCAGTGCGCTACCCCCGTGGGACCCGCAGCTGGTCCACATACCCAGCTGAGCCAAAATATCATCGCCTCTTGGCTAGCAGGTGGCCGGTTTATCGAGCTCAAAACGGTACAAAAACTAGATCAGCTTGAGATTGCTAAGCCGTGTATTGATGCCGAGGATGAGTGTTTTAATACTGAGTGGTCGACGGAATTTACCCTGCCTAAAGCTTTTGATGAGTACCTCAAGGCTTGGTTTGCTCTGCACTTGCTCGAGGGCGTGTTTACTCACAAGCAGCCTGGTGACGATAAGTCGTTCGTGTTTAACATCAGTGTTGGCTATGACCTTGAGGGGATCAAGACGGCGCCGATGCAGGAATACATCGACAATATGCTCGATGCCTCACGTCATCCTAAGTTTGTTCAATATCAACAAGAGCTTAAGGCGTTTGTCCAACACAGTGAGCTGCTTGATGATTGGGATCGCGCGACACTGTCAGCACTCGTCGAACAGGTGCCTGCTCAAGTGACTCAAGGGGTGACGCTGTCTACCTTGCACGGCTGCCCATCGGATGAGATTGAATCCATCTGTCGCTATATGCTGGAAGAAAAAGGCATAAATACCTACGTCAAGCTCAATCCAACCCTGCTTGGCTACCAGAGGGTGCGTCATATTCTCGATCAGGCAGGCTTTGATTATATTGCTCTGAGTGAAGAGGCGTTCCTCCATGACCTGCAGATGGACGATGCCAAAGCGATGCTGCATCGTCTCTTTGCGTTAGGTAAAGACAAAGGACTTGGCTTTGGCGTCAAGCTAACCAATACCTTGGGCACCTTAAACAATAAAGGTCGCCTGCCAGACAAAGAGATGTACATGTCGGGCCGTGCGCTGTTTCCGCTGTCGATAAACGTAGCGCTCGAGCTGTCGAAAGAGTTTGACGGTCAGCTGCCTATCTCGTACTCCGGCGGGGCCAGCAAGTTTAATATTCGAGAAATTTTTGCCACCGGTATTCGTCCAATCACTATGGCGACGGACTTGCTTAAGCCTGGCGGTTACCTGCGTTTAGCGGGATGCGCACAAGAGTTAGACAACAGCCAAGATTGGCATAACAGCTGTGTCGATGTCGATAAGCTCGAACAACTCGCGACTAAGGCCTTAAGCGCCGATTACGTGCAAAAAGAGTGGCGTGGACCGGAAGAAATCCAGATAGATAAAGCGGTTCCGTTGACCGATTGCAGCGTGGCTCCGTGTGTCGCAGCTTGTCCAATCAGTCAAGATATCCCGGAGTATGTTCGCTTGGTGGGAGAGCAGCGCTATGTAGAGGCGCTTGAGCTTATCTATGCGCGCAATGCGCTGCCTTCGATTACCGGGCATATTTGTGATCATCAGTGCCAATACAACTGCACGCGCCGTGATTACGAAGGGGCAGTCAATATTCGCGAGATGAAAAAGATCGCCTTGGAGCAGGGCTGGCAGGGTTATCGTGACAAATGGCACCAACCGGGCGTTGATTCAGACAAGCCAGCGGTTGCCGTGATAGGCGCAGGTCCAGCAGGACTATCGGCAGGCTACTTTATGGCCCGAGCAGGTTACCCTGTGACGATTTTTGAGAAAGAGCGCAGCGCGGGCGGCGTGGTCAAACACATCATTCCCGAGTTCCGTATTCCGGCGGCGGCGATTGAGCACGATATCCAGTTTGTTCAAGACCATGGCGTGCAGATTGAGTATGGGGCCAGCGCGGACATCACGGTTGAGGCCCTTAAGCAAAGCGGCTTTAAATACATCTGTTTGGGTATCGGCGCCGATAAAGGCAACCCGATGTCACTCGCTGGCGATAATTCAAAGGTCTACAAGTCACTGGATTTCTTACGAAATTTTAACCGCAATCAAGTGCCCAATCTGGGTAAAAACGTCGTGGTGATTGGCGCCGGAAACACTGCGATGGACAGCGCACGCGCGGCGCTCAAGGTCGAGGGTGTCGAGAAAGTGACGGTGGTTTATCGCCGAACCGAGGCAGAAATGCCAGCCTACAAGGAAGAGTACCTTGAGGCGCTCGAGGATGGGGTTGAGTTTATCTTCCTTGCCAGCCCAGAGCACTTTGACGCAGACGGCCAACTGGTTGCCCGAGTGATGACGCTGGGTGAGCCGGATGAGCAGGGTCGACGTCGTCCGATTGCAACGCAAGACACCATGACAATCGAAGCCAATAGCGTGATCACGGCCATCGGTGAGCAAGCGAATACCCCAGTACTTGAGCGAATGGGCGTTCCCCTAGGGGCTGATGGCTGGCCGGTGATAGATAACCAAACTGGTGAGACACAGGTTGATAACGTGTTCTTACTTGGCGATAGCAAAACAGGGCCTTCTTCAATTGTCTCGGCAATCCAAGGTGCGCGACAGGCAACGCAATCAATCCTATCGCGTGAGGGTGAATCCGCATCTGGGCAAGTGGCCACGAGCGGCAAAGCGCTGACGACTGACCTGAGCGCGCTCTATCAGCGCAAAGGCATGATCGAAGTGAATGTTATTGAGCCACAAGATCTAAAGGCAGAGCAGCATCAGGCGTTTGCTGAGCAAGAAAGTGCTCGCTGTCTCGAGTGCTCTTATGTGTGCAGCAAGTGTGTCGATGTGTGCCCAAACCGCGCCAATGTCTCGTTGCCGATTGCAGGCTTTAAAGACGCGCTGCAAGTGATGCATATCGATGCCTACTGTAATGAGTGTGGTAACTGTGCGCAGTTCTGCCCTTGGGATAGCAAGCCTTATAAAGATAAGTTCACCTTATTTAACCTCGAGCAAGACTTCCACTCCAGTACCAACCCAGGTTTTTGGCTTGCGGAGAGTAACCTATGGTTGAGAGTCAATGGTGAGGTGCATCGCGCCCAGTTGGGTGAAAGCAATCAGTTTGAATTGCCACAAGGCATGGAAAAAGAACAGCAAATCATCCAACACGTCATCCAAAACCACGGCTATCTTCTCGGTGAAGTCAGCGCATAACAGGGAGGTTCACTATGTTAATTTTAACCAATGCAACAGCGGTTCAGTTTGAGCCAGCTTTGGTCCGAGAAGGGACGGATATCGCGATTGACAATGGGGTGATCCTTGAGGTGGGTAGCAACCTTGAGCACAAGTACCCCAATGCTAGCCGCAAGGATCTGCGTGGCAAGTTGGTCATGCCGGGTATTGTTTGCTCGCATAACCATTTCTATTCTGGTCTCGCACGCGGGATCATGGCCGACATTAAACCCAGCCCAGATTTTATCTCTATTTTGAAAAATCTCTGGTGGCGAATGGATCGCGCCCTGGATGAGGAAGCGTTGTACTACAGTGGTTTGATTTGCTCGCTAGAGGCGATCAAAAGTGGTTGCACTGCCGTTATCGATCATCACGCATCACCCAACTACATCGATGGCTCGCTCACTACGTTGAGAAAAAGTTTTCTTGAGACAGGGCTGCGCGGTATGACCTGTTTTGAAACCACGGATCGTAATGGTGGTGTCGATGAGATGATGCGTGGGGTTGAGGAGAATATCCGTTTTGCTCAATCGATTGATGCGGCAAAATCGTCAGGCGACGAGCCGTACTTGGTGGAAGCGCATATCGGTGCTCACGCGCCGTTTACTGTCTCCAATGATGGATTGGCAATGTTATCCGAGGCGGTTAAGGCGACCGGGCGTGGCCTACATATTCATGTAGCGGAAGACCGTTATGATGTGACCCACAGTCATCATCATTACGAACAAGACTTGATTGAGCGACTTGATAAATATGAGTTGATTAACGATAAAACCCTAATTGCCCACGGGATCTATTTGTCTGAAAAAGATATTTCAATATTAAATAAGCGCGATGCGTTTTTAGCGCATAATGCTCGCTCAAATATGAATAATAACGTTGGTTACAATAATAGTATTGGCCGATTTAATAATGTCGCGTTAGGTACCGACGGTATTGGCGCAGATATGTTCGAAGAGCTGAAGTTTGCCTTTTTCAAGCATCGTGATTCTGGCGGTCAGCTGTGGCCTGACAGTTTTCTCAAGCACTTGTTCAATGGTAATCAGATCCTTGCGCGTAATTTTGGTGCAAAATTTGGCCTGCTTGAGCCGGGTTATAAGGCCGATTTAACCATCCTAGATTATCTGAGTCCGACGCCATTGTTGGCTGAAAATCTACCCGGTCATTTTGCCTTTGGCCTCAATGCAAACAGTGTCTCAAGTGTGATGGTAGAGGGTCGTTTTGTCTACCAAGATCGAGAGTTTCCATTTGACGTTGAGTCCATATATCGTCAGGCGCAACGGGTCGCACAAAGAGTATGGCATACGATGGATGGTCTGAACTAAGACGTGGCTAGCAGTGCGATAACCATTACAACATGAAGTACGTTATTTAAATGTAACTTTATTGTATTTGTTCGGTGTATTTTCAGAGGAGGAAAGCGATTAAGTGACATTGGCGGGGATCAAATACGGTGCAGTTGGTTTATTTTGGTGCAGCATTTATTAGCCTTAATTAACACCGAGTAAGGTTTGTCGACGGCAATGCCAGAATAAACTCAATTTTGGTCATAAAACCAGCTAAAATGTGGGGTTTTTATAAGAAACTCCCACGATAAAAAATATTTTTGTCAATTTGTTTAATTGGTCAGAATATTGCAAGTAAATATTAATAAGAGTTACCTGCAAAATTATATTAGGACATGCGTAACAGGAGGTTCTTCATGTCATCATCCGTTGAGCAGTTATTGAGTGCATCTCGCCTCGATTGGCTAAATGCTTGCCAGTGGCTCGAGCAACAGGGAGAGGCCTACTGTATCGCAACTGTGGTGGCGGAGTCTGGCTCGTTGCCAAGATCCCATGGCGCTAAGATGGTGATCACCGCGACGCACCAATACGACACATTGGGCGGTGGTCAGCTTGAGTTTGAGGTGATTAAGTCGGCTCGCGCTGAGCTGAGCCAACGGCTTGGTGGGGAGTCACTGTCGGCCGTGCATATTGAGCGCTTGTCGCTGGCGGCAGACTTGGGTCAGTGTTGTGGTGGCGCTGCACAGGTGATGTTTGAGTTTTTTAATACTCAACTGCCCAACGTGGTCATCTTTGGCGCAGGGCACGTTGCGCACGCGCTGACCACTATCTTGCAGCCTCTGCCGTGTAAGGTTTTGGTCAGGGATAACCGTCAGGAGTGGTTGGACTCTATTGCAGCTCAAGGTGTCGCGGCGGAGCACTATACGTGTCCCAAGCAGGCCGTTGCAGAGCTGCCTTTAGACGCCTATTTAGTGATTATGACCCATGACCACCGTTTGGATTACGAGCTCACGCTTGAGGCGCTTGAGCGTGGGGACAGTCAATTTATCGGTCTTATTGGCTCCCAAGCGAAAAAACGTCGCTTTGAATTTCGGTTGAGTGAGCAGTTATCTGACTCTGCGCGGCTTGAGCAACTGACCTGCCCGATTGGTCACCCTGATGTACCCGGCAAACTGCCGATGCAAGTAGCCGTGTCCATCAGTGCCCAGCTGTTGGGTTTGTTTGCATCAAACCGCTCATCTAACCAAGCCAATGGTCAAGCAAGCCTGCAAGCCAGTAATCAAGCTCAATGGGATAAGAGTAATCAGCTAAGAAAGACGTTGAACACCTGTAACTAGTTGTTTTAATAAACTCAGTAAGGCCAAGGCGCTGTACTGAACACGATTAATCGGATCATTAGACAATCCATTGCTAACCGATGGGCGACTGCGCTCGTCAAAAATATAAGCCAAGCGTTATTTTGAGGGAATATGAATGATTGACTTAACTATTAATGGCCAACAATTTAGTGTTGATAATTCCATTCCTATTACCTTGATGGATTATTTAAGAGACGAGCATAGGCTAACCTCGGTCAAAGATGGCTGTGCTAAGGGTGCTTGTGGCACGTGTACCGTGATTATTGATGGCACGGCACAAAAGTCTTGTATCAACCTGTCGAGCATTGATGAGCCCCTCGATATTGTCACAGTTGAAGGACTATCAGAGCGCGAAAAAGAGGTGTTTGACTATGTGTTTGCCGAGGCCGGTGCGGTTCAATGTGGTTTTTGTATTCCCGGAATGGTGCTGGCTGCCAAGGCGCTCATCGACAAGAACCCTGAGCCAAACGAGCAAGAGATTAAGGTCGCGTTAAGACGCAACATCTGTCGCTGTACGGGCTATGTGAAGATTATTGACGCCATTCTACTCGCCGCGAAGTACTTTCGAGAAGGGCTCGCTGTAATGCCCAAACAGAATACGGGTAAGCTAGGCGATGACTTGCATCGAATCGATGCGCGTGAGAAGACCTTAGGCTATGGCGAATACGTCGATGATATCGTTGTCCCAGGAATGCTATTTGGTAAGGCGCTGCGCACCCGCTACCCAAGGGCACGCATCAATCGTATTGATACCCTAGCGGCGCAGCAACATCCTGATGCGGTATGCGTGTTGACCGCTGCAGATGTGCCGGGAGACAACAAGGTTGGCCATTTGGTCCAAGATTGGGATGCCTTAATCCCAGAGGGGGAGATCACCCGCTATATCGGTGATGCCATTGCGCTGGTAGCGAGCAAGCGCAAGGAGACACTGGATGAGATCCTTGCCCTGATTGAGGTCGACTACGAAGAGCTCACACCAGTCACTAGCCCAGAAGAAGCGTTGAGTGCAGAGGCACCACAACTGCATGCCTCAGGTAACGTGTTATCGAGTGAGCGCCTAGTGCGCGGCGACGCCAAAGCTGCTATTGCGGGCGCAAAATACAAGGTCACTCATACCTATTCAACCCCGTTTACTGAGCACGCGTTTATGGAGCCTGAGTGTGCGATCGCCATGATTGATGGCGAGGGTATTTTGCTTTATACCGGCGCGCAAGGGATCTATGACGAGCAGAAAGAGGTCGCTGGCCTGCTTGGGTTACCTAAAGAGAAGGTTAGGGTGCAGAGTAAGCTCGTGGGCGGTGGATTTGGTGGCAAGGAAGACATGAGTGTGCAACACCATGCCGCGCTGCTGACTTGGGTCACCAAGCAACCGGTCAAGGTCAAGTTCTCTCGCCAAGAGAGTATCTTGATCCACCCCAAACGTCATGCCGCGCAGATGGAGTTTACCACTGCCTGTGATGAACAAGGGATGTTGGTTGGCCTAGAGGCCAAGCTGCTGTTCGATACCGGTGCCTACGCCTCTTTGGGCGGACCGGTATTGCAGCGGGCGTGCACGCATGCTGCTGGGCCTTATCCTCTCGAGAACTTGTTGATTGAAGGTCAAGCGGTCTACACCAATAACCCACCAGGTGGCGCGTTTCGAGGCTTTGGCGTCTCGCAAGTGGCGTTTGCAATGGAGTCGAACCTTAACCTATTGGCAGAGCAGGTCGGGATCTCGGCGTGGGAGATCCGTTATCGCAATGCAATCCGGCCCGGGTTGGTGCTCGCCAATGGACAGATTGCCGATGAGAGCACGGCTCTAGTCGAGTGTTTGGACGCGGTGAAAGATATTTATCACTCGAGCAAATATGTGGGTATTGCCACCTCATTTAAAAATGCCGGGCTTGGGGTTGGGGTGCCTGACACTGGGCGCTGCATGATCTCCATTGAGCAAGGCCAAGCACATATCCGTACCAGTGCTGCTTGTATTGGCCAAGGCATCGGTACCGTAGCGGTACAGATGTTCTGTGAAGTGACGGGGTTACCACCGGGTTGTGTGGTGGTAGAAGCGCCAGATACCGCAAGAACGCCTAATTCCGGGACCACCACTGCTTCACGCCAGACCGTATTTACCGGTGAAGCGGTGCGCAGAGCCGCAGTAAAAGTCCGCGAGGCCATGTCGCCAGGGTGCACACTGAGCGATCTCGAAGGCCAAGAGTTTTACGCCGAGTACTGTAGTGAGACCGACCCAATTGGCAGTGATAAAACCAACCCAGTCAGCCATGTGGCTTATGGTTATGCCGCTCAAGTCGTGATCTTAGGTGAGGACGGCAAAATCACTAAAGTCGTGGCGGCGTACGACCTGGGGAAGTTGGTTAATCGCAAGAGTGCAGAAGGACAAATCGAAGGTGGCATTGTCATGGGGCTCGGTTATGCACTGACCGAAGACTACCCATTAGTCAATGCGATACCCAAAGCCACCTACAACAACTTGGGACTGCTAAAAGCAGCGGATGTCCCAGAAATTGAAACCATCATTGTCGAGCGTGAATTCGACGCAACCATCGCCTGTGGGACCAAAGGAGTCGGCGAACTCGCCACGATTCCAACCCCACCGGCTATTCAGGGTGCCTATCTAATATTGGACGGTAAGTTTAGGACAAAACTACCGATGGATGACACTAGTTATACCAAGAAGAAAAAGAAGAAGACAAGGAGACGTTAGTCATGACTGAGAGTAATCAGGGAATAACGCCAAAATCAGAGTTAATCTACGCATTAGACGATAAACCGAATAAAGTGGCGTCATTTTTTGCCGCACTGCAACACCTGTTGGCGATTTTTGTCGGCATTATTACACCACCGCTGATCATAGGCGGTGCACTAGAGCTATCACCGGAGTTAAAGGCTTACATTATTAGTATGGCGCTGTTTACCTCTGGGGTCGCCACCTTTATCCAAACCAAGCGTTTTGGCCCAATTGGGTCGGGACTACTCAGCATCCAAGGCACCAGTTTCCCATTTATTACCTTGTGTATTGGTATCGGCCTGTCGGTAAAAGCGTCAGGCGGGACACCCGAGCAGGCGTTGGCATCGATTTTTGGTGTTGCCCTTATCTGTTCACCGATTGAGATGATCTTTAGCCGATTTATTCCGGCGTTGAAGAAGGTCTTTACACCGCTGATCAGCGGCATTGTTGTGACACTGATTGGTATGTCACTGGTGCGCGTGGCCATCACGGATATTGGTGGTGGACAATGGCTGCTGACCAACAAGCCTGAGGCTTATGCGAGTCCGCAGAATATCGCGTTAGCGGCAATCGTTCTGTTTACCGTGGCTGCGTTAAATGCAAGTCGCAACAAATGGTTGAGAGTTGGCGCAATCGCTATTGGTCTTACACTGGGTTATGTGTTGGCCTCGATGATGGGAATGGTCAACTTTGGCAAGATTGGCGACCTGGGCTGGATCAACGCGCCGGTGCCGTTTAAGTTCGGCTTCCACATTGCTTGGGAGTATGTGATCCCAATGGCGTTTATGTTCTTGATCACCACTGTAGAATCGATTGGTGACTTGACTGCCACCTCAATGATTTCTGGCGAGCCTATCAAAGGGAAAAAGTACTTCAAACGTATCTCAGGCGGTATCTTGGGTGATGGCATCAACTCTGCTATGGCAGCGATCTTCAACTCATTCCCGAATACAACGTTTAGTCAGAACAACGGTGTGATCCAAATGACCGGCGTGGCCAGTCGTCATGTTGGCCTATGGATTGCGGGTCTGCTGGTGCTGTTAGGTCTGTTCCCAATCGTTGGCGGTTTGTTCTCGATTATTCCTAACTCGGTCCTTGGCGGGGCGACCATCATCATGTTTGGTACAGTGGCAGCGTCAGGCATTCGAATTATCGCCAGCAACACCATCGATCGCCGTGGGGTGATGATCATTGCGATGTCTTTGGGTATGGGGCTTGGTGTGGTGTTTAGACCCGAGGTACTGTCGGTCTTCCCAAGTTATGTACAACATATCTTTGGCTCGGCTGTGACCACAGGTGGCTTAACCGCGATTGCGCTTAACCTGCTGTTGCCACAGGCGTTGCGTGAGCAGAAACCCAGTGGTGACGGTGAGCCGCTAGAGCCAAAGCCGCAAGCTAACTAACCTCTCGAACGAACAAAGGAAAACATCGTGTTGTGCTGCAATCTACGATAACCAGGATTGCAGCGCTTACTAAAGCGTTAAGGATAACTCAATGCCAGAAAGTGTCGTGATTTTATTAAGTGCCGCCTTTGTCAACAACGTCGTGTTGGCTAAGTTTCTTGGCTTGTGCCCGTTTATGGGGGTGTCAGGAAAAATAGCCAGTGCGCTAGGGATGGGGATTGCGACCACCTTTGTTTTGACGGTGGCGGCGATCACGACCTGGCTGATGGAAGTCTATGTTTTGCTGCCATTGCAACTGGAGTATATGCGAATTATTGCGTTTATTTTGGTTATTGCCGCCGTGGTGCAGCTCACCGAGCTGTATGTAAGAAAAGCCGATCCGGCCCTGTATCAGTCGCTAGGTGTCTTTCTTCCCTTGATCACTACTAACTGTGCAGTGCTAGGGGTGGCGCTATTAGCGGTTCAAGACCAGCTGTCATTTATCAATACGGTGATGTTCAGTTTTGGCTCTGCCCTCGGGTTCACGTTTGTGATTGTGGTGTTTGCTGGCCTGCGTAGCCAATTGGCCCTCAACCGTGTGCCAGCTGCCATGAAGGGCACACCGATTGCCTTTATCACTGCTGGTCTTTTGTCGATGGCCTTTATGGGCTTTTCTGGCATGGCTTGATTTGGGGGAAATATGGTCTCAGTAATCTTCTTTATCCTTTTAGGTGCCGCGTTAGGTGCTGCTCTGGGCTATGCCGCCATCGTGTTTCGAGTCGAGGGCAATCCGATTGCCGACAAGATTGAAGACATGATGCCAGGCTCTCAGTGTGGTCAGTGCGGCGAGCCAGGGTGTCGCCAAGCCGCAGAGGCGATGGCACAAGGGACGTTAAGCCCTGATTCATGTCCATCCGCGGGTCAGGATTTCATCGCCAAGGTGGCTGAGATGTTAGGCATCTCGGTCGCAGATAAGCGCGATGAACCTCAGATTGCCTATATTACCGAATCGCAATGTTCGGGCTGTACTCGCTGCTTTAAGGCGTGTCCTTATGATGCGATTGTGGGGGCCAATAAGCAGATGCATACCGTGATTCAGCGAGTGTGTACCGGTTGCGGTGTGTGTGTTGAGGTTTGTCCTCAAGGCTGTTTGCAGATGCAGGCGGTGAAGACCAGTGCAGCAAACTGGTATTGGCCGAACCCAGACCAAGTGCCAAACCAAGTATCAGCGCAAGTACCAGAGCAAGTACCAGGGCAAGTAATTGAAACGAAGATGATAAATTGAGGTAAGGCTAGATGATAATAAAATCTCCGTTTCGGGGCGGGATCAAGCCACGTGGGCGCAAATGGTTAACGCGCGATAAGGGTATTGCCAGACACTTTTGGCCTAAGCAGGTGTATATGTCGCTGATGCTGCGCAGTGGCGTGATGCTCAAGCCGCTAGTCAAGGTGGGCGACAAGGTGGCGCGCGGGCAGGTAATTGCGGTTGGACGTTCTGAGATGGATGCGCCGCTACATGCCTCGGTGAATGGCGTCGTCACAGGAATTACCTCACACATTACGGCGCATCCCTCTCGAGCCAATAGCGATACCATCATCATTCGCGCTGATCAAAGCAAGCATTGGTGCACGCACACCACCAAAGGCAATTTCTATCAGTTAGGCCATGAGGCTATTCTGGCCAAGATCGAGAGTGCTGGGGTGGTTGGCCTGGGTGGAGCCGGTTTTCCCACCGCCACAAAACTTCAGTCTGCGCGTCAACACGCGGTTTCGACACTGGTGATTAATGGCGGGGAGTGCGAGCCATACCTGACCTGTGATGATTTAACCATGCGCCGTTACTCAGCAGAGATTATCGCTGGCGTGCGCTTAATGCTGACGGCGACAGGCGCAGAGACCGCGGTAATCGGTGTTGAGGACAACAAGGCTGAGGCGTTTGAGCAGCTGTCAGCATCGGCCTCTGAGGATGCCAATATCAAGGTGCGCAAGGTGCCAAGCATCTACCCGATGGGCTCCGAGCGACACCTGATTAAGGCGGCGACGGGCATCACCGTGCCTTTAGGGCAGTTGGCGATGTCGGTTGGCGTTGTAGTAAATAATATCGCGACGGCGCAAGCGGTGTATCACGCGGTGCGTTTTAATCGCCCTTTGGTCAGTCGCACGATCACGGTGTCAGGCAAGGGCATCCAAAACCCACAGAATGTTGAGGTGCCGATTGGTACGCCTGTGCATGAGATCCTCGAATTCTGTGGTGGCTTTGACCATGACACCGAGCGGTTAATTTTTGGCGGCCCGATGATGGGCCAAGTGATCGCCTCACCGTTTGTACCCGTGGATAAGTGTGTGGGGGGGATCCTCGCCCTCACTGCAGAAGAAGTCCAAGCACCGCCAAAACAATCCTGCATCCGTTGTGGTCAATGTGTGCGCGCATGCCCAATGGGCCTGATGCCGTTTCAGATGGCGGCGCATACCCGCGTCTCGGCGTTTGATAAGGCTGAGCAGTTGGGCGTGAATCATTGTCTCGCCTGCGGAGCATGCTCCTACGTGTGTCCGTCCAACATCCCTTTGGTGCAGTACTTTCAGCATGCAAAAGGGGTGATTAAGGCGGGTAAAGTGCGTGAGCAAAAATCGGCCGAGGCCAAGAGATTGACTGAGGCTCGTAAGTTACGCCTAGCGAGAGAGGCCGAGGCGAAGAAAGCCGCCAAGGCGGCCAAAGCCGAAGGACGGCGTAAACGCTCCAGCCGAGCGCGTAAATCAACCACTGCCAGTACGGAGGCAAACCATGATTAACTATGATTCTGCAGCGGGGCCTTTTGCACACTCGGAGAACTCGAGTGTCAGAATCATGTATCGCGTGATGGCGTCGCTGTTACCGGCACTGATGGTCGGTGTTTATCAATTTGGTATCAACGGCTTATCCATGGTCATGGTGTGTTGCCTAGTCGCCGTACTCAGTGAGTATCTTTGTCTCAAGTTGATGGGTCGAGATTGCCGCGCCTGCCTAGATGGCTCAGCACTTCTCACCGCACTATTGTTGGCGATGAGCCTGCCACCCACCGCGCCACTGTGGTTGTGCGCAGTAGGTACGGTATTTGCCATCGTTGTGGGTAAGCAGATCTATGGTGGCCTTGGTCAGAACCTGTTTAATCCTGCCATGTTAGCTCGAGTAATGCTGTTGATTTGCTTTCCACTGGAAATGAGCCAATGGGCAGGACCAACCCCGGTAGAGTTTACTTTAGATCAGGTCAACATTCCCGATAACTGGCTTTTATTTGACGGCGTGTCAGCGGCGACCGTACTTGGTGAGAGTTCAGTTACGCCAAGCCTGAGCAGCCTGGCGTTAGGCAGCCACGCGGGTAGCCTAGGTGAGACCAGTGCAATACTGATACTGCTAGGTGGCGTCTATCTTATCTACCGACGTATCATTCATTGGGCGATCCCGGTTGCATTTATCGCCGGCTTGGCGCTGCCAGCGCTGATCAGCTCGACATTAGCACCGACACAATTTTTATCGATGCCTCAGCACTTGTTGAGTGGCGGTGCCATGCTATGTGCATTTTATATTGCGACCGATTTGGTCACCTCACCAAGCACGGTGAAAGGGCAGCTCATTTACGGCGCGGGATGTGGTGCACTGGTGTGGTTGATCCGCAGCTATGGCAGTTACCCCGAGGGTGTGGCATTTGCCGTGCTGCTGCTCAACGCGATCAGCCCCTTGATTGACCACTATGTAAGACCAAGCCTGTTTGGCAGTCAAGCGACCAAGGAGGGTGTGAAATGAGCGCGTTGATTGAGAGATGGAAAGAGCGGATTGCGTATCAAAGTCTGTTACTTGGTAGCTGTTGTGGTCTTGCCGCATCACTCCTGTTTATCTGTTATCACTATACGCAGCCGGTTATTGCTCAGCGAATCCTTGATGACCAACAGGCTCTACTGACTGAGGTCCTTGCTGGTGCTGATGTCGCGAACCGTGTGTTTGATCGCAGCCAAAGTGTGGTTTTCAATGATCAAGTCTACTTGGTTTACTCGGTCAAAAACGCTTTGGGTAAGACCTCGCATCACGTTATCAAAGCCCAACAGAAAGGCTACAGCGGGCCGATCAGTTTTCTCCTTGGCGTCGATGCAACAGCAACGATTACCGGCGTTCGAGTGATTAGCCACAGTGAAACCCCAGGGCTGGGCGATAAGATTGAGCTGGCCAAAAGTGACTGGATACTCGATTTTAATGGTCGCAGCTTAACCAACACACCCGCCTGGGCGGTCAAAAAAGATGGCGGCCAGTTTGACCAGTTCACTGGCGCAACCATTACCGCAAGAAGCATGGTGCAGGGAGTGCATAATGCGCTGCAGGCATTTGAGTCCCGCAACAGCACTGAAAATCAGGAGGCGATCAATGAGTGATTACAACAAAATCGTTTACCAGGGATTGTGGGGCAACAATATTGTATTAGGACAACTGCTGGCCCTGTGCCCATTGTTGGCCGTAACGAGCAGCGCAACCAATGGCTTGGGCCTGGGCCTGGCTACCACTGCGGTGATGATCGCCGCTAATGTACTGGTCTCGATGGGTAAAACCTTGATTAGCCGAGCAATTAGAATTCCAGTCAATATCATTATCATCGCCACCTTAGTAACACTGACCGACTTGATGCTGAACGCCTGGCTACACCCGCTTCATCAGTCGCTGGGCCTATTTATCCCTTTGATTGTGACAAACTGTGCCATTTTAGGCCGCGTTGAGTCGTTTGCCAGTCGCTCGGGAGTCCTGCCTTCACTTATAGACGGCGCTGCAATGGGGCTTGGGTTTACTTGGGTGCTGGTGCTGCTCGGCGGCATCCGGGAGGTGCTTGGCAGCGGAACCTTATTTGCCAATGCGAGCTTGCTGCTTGGAGAGCAGTTTGCCTTTCTTGAGATGACACTTATCGAAGAGTATCGAGGATTGCTTCTGGTGATATTGCCGCCAGGCGGTTTTTTGATTCTCGGAGCGTTGCTGGGTATTAAGCAAAGCTTTGCCCGGCGCCAAGCATCGGCGCGCAGCCGTTTGATTGCCAGAGAGCAATAAGCACAAAAAGCGATAAATGCAAAAACAACAAGTATTGAGATTCATAAGGATAGAGAGATGAAAGTGAGTGTAGTGTATGCGTTACCGCAAGAGCAGGTTTGGCTGCCGTTAGAGGTGAATGAGCAAGACACAGTAATGAACGCCATTCATCTCTCGGGAATCTTAACCATGTTTCCGAGTATTGAACTCAACCAGCTTAAGGTGGGGATATTTGGCAAACTCACCAAGCTGGACTGTCAGTTACAAGAGGGAGACCGGGTCGAGATCTATCGCCCAATTACCTGGAAAAATGAAGAAAATGATATCGATGGTTAACGGCGAGCAACAACACGAAATTGTGAACAATTATATTGAAATACAATGATTATATTTAAAACCTATTAGGAGTATATGATGGCTAAAATTGGTATATTTTACGGAACGGACTCAGGGAGTACCAAGAAAATTGCAGCTTTAATTCACCAAACATTAGGTGGTGATATTGCAGCGCAGCCTGTAAATATTAATCAAGTCGATGAGACTGCATTTGACCAATACGACTATTTGATCCTCGGCACACCGACCTATGGCGAGGGTGAGTTGCCAGGGTTGTCTGCTGAGTGTGAAAGCGAAAGCTGGGAAGAGTTTGCGCCTAATTTTGATGATATGGATCTTTCTGGTAAAACCGTCGCGTTATTTGGGCTTGGTGACCAAGTCAATTATGCGGATGAGTTTGTTGATGGCCTAGGCGAGCTGTTTGACTGTGTGGTGGATTGCGGCGCCAATGTCGTCGGTAGTTGGTCTACTGACGGTTATGGGTTCAACGACTCGACCGCAGTGGAAGAAGATAAGTTTGTTGGCTTGGTTATCGATAAAGACAACCAATCCAACCTATCTGAGGATAGAGTGGCGACCTGGGTTGAGCAGATCAAAGGTGAGATGGCGCTTTAATCATGTCTTTGTGACAGTTAACTAGCTCAATTCAACAGTCCCAAAAGAAACCTTAATACTGAGGTCAGTCTTAACACTGACCTCAGTATCACCACGAAGAATATGACAAAGTAAATGCTTATTTAATTAGACGGCGCTAAATCTTATCAGCGTATTGTGTGTATTATATTTTTCTAAAAATTATATTCTCTGGCGAAAGTTGTTTTTATATATTTAGCCGTAGGTAATTCAGATGAGAAACCTATAGCAAATTAATATATGCAATTATATTAATTGCGGGGGTATTCCCTTCGTTTAATGATTGTATATATCAATTTGTGTTTATTTTTGGATTAACTTAAAAGGACTTATTAATGAGATACGCAAAATATTTATCGCTGCCGCTGGCAAGCTTAGCTTTGGCCAGTACGGGTGCACAGGCAGAGCTTAACTGGCAAAATTTTAGTGTCACGTACCTCTATGGCACAAACTATCAGTTTACCCCCAATGGCGAGATGGAGGTGGTGACCTTTGAGCATGCAAGCTCACACAACTGGGGTGATACCTTTCTGTTTATTGACCGAAGAATGCCAGATGAAGGCAACGCCGATTTCTATGGCGAATTTAGCCCACGCTTGAGCTTAAGCTACCTGTCTGGCAGCGAGCTATCGCTAGGTCCAGTCAGAGACTTATTCGTTGCCACAATGTGGGAGATGGGCGAGGGGTTTGACAACTTTGGCGCAGGTATCGGCAGCGCCTGGACGATCCCTGGTTTTCGCTACGTCAACCTAAACCTGTATTACATGGACAACGAAAAGAGTGATAACGAGTGGCTGTTTAACGGTAGCTGGGCACTGCCATTAGAGCTCGCCAATCAGAAGTTCTTGTATGACGGGTTCTTTGACTGGTCGAATAGAACCGATACCAATCTCGCCGAGTTTAACTGGACGTCTCAGTTGAAATGGGATGTGGGGGCCAACTTTAATCTATCGGCACCTTTGTACTTAGGGGCTGAATTTGCTTATTGGAATAACAAGTACGGTACTGATATCAACGAGCGAGTGACCTCAGCACTGGTGAAGTGGCACTTTTAATCTGTAATAGATAAATCAATGCGACTGTTGTGGTCTGCATAGGTGGGCCACAATAATCCATCAAACTTTAGCCTCTCGCGACGTGCGTTAAGATGGTGCAATAGACTGCCACATAAATGAACGATTGCACCATAATAGTTACCCGCTCGGGCTGATTTGTGTTGGCAACACTAATAAACCGCAACTCAATACCCAAGAGAGTGAGGTTCCGATCTGGCTTAATTATTGCTAACTTATTGATGTAATGTCAATTGTTGTAGAAATCATCATATAAGCTTGGCTCGCTAACATCATGAACTGTGAGCGGTTGTTTAAGCGATTTTGCATCAATTTTAAGCGGAATACTAATCGTAAGTAGGGAAGTAAAGTGATTAGAGCGACAAGCATCAACACATTGGTTTTAGCATCCAGTGTATTGATTAACGGAATTTATGTTAACCATGCCTTAGCGAGTGACGTCACACTGACATACATGTCATGGGACCCATCACAGCTCGAGGTGGAGCGTCAAGCCATCGAAGCGTTCGAGTCAGCGCACCCTGGAGTTCGGGTTAAGACCACAGCGGTTGCCTCTAAGCATTACTGGACCCGTCTATCGGCACTGGCAGCAGGCAAAACCATGCCGGATGTGTTTATGATGTCATCGGGCTTTATCAAAGAGTGGTCGGCAGCCGACTTATTGGCTGATTTGACTGAACAAGCGGATGAGACCGTTTTAAATGGTTACTATCCAGCGGCTTCTGCGGCAGGGATGGTGGAAGGGCGCCGCTTTGCGATGCCGCAAAACTGGGTCGCTCCCGTCTTGTATTACAACATTGATATGTTTGAGGCGGCAGGCGTGCCACTGCCTAAGCCTGATTGGACTTGGCAAGACTTCTTAGCGGCCGCTAAGGCGCTGACACTAGACCACAACGAAGATGGCAAGATTGATCAATGGGGAATGTGGATGTTTGGCCGCTATGCCCATATCGATGCGTGGGTGTTTCGCAATGGGGGGCAGTATCTCTCCGATGATGCATCGGCGCTCTCGTTCAATCCCGCTGCGGTTAGCACTTTAAAATTCTTAAACGATTTGATCCAGGTTCACAAGGTTGCGCCAAAGCCGCAAGAGATGGAGGGTATTCGTCATCAAGATGTGATGCCAATGGGACTGGCGGCGATGTTTGTTGATGGTTCATGGTTTATCTCCAACACGCGCGATATCGTCGGTGATCAATATCGTTGGGGGATCGCCCAAGTACCTCTGGGCCCAGATGCGAAAGGCGGAGCAGATCGTGCCTACACATGGTCTGATATGCTGTCTATTTCCGCCGACTCACCAAACAAAGACCTGGCTTGGAAATTTATCCAGCACATGTCTGGCGGAGAGCGCTCTGTCTCTGACTATCGAGGCGGGAAAATTCCAGCCTATATTGCTACCGCTGAAAGCGCGGACTTCCTTGAGCAAGATCAGCAGCCGGCTAATAAACACCTGCTGCTGGAAATAGGCCAGCAAAACACCTATTCAGGCTTTTCTGCTAATTGGAGTGCCTGGCGCGGCTATGGCGCCTCGGGCTCGGGTGGCTTAAATGGTGAGCTCGACCAAGCCTTTAATGGCAGAAAGTCAATTGAGGAAGCGATTGACGCAGCCACCGCCTATGGCAATCAGGTGTTGAATAACTGATTGTGATAGCCAAAATAATCAAGCTGGCGCCAGCTTTTCACCTCTTCCAGATGAGAGCATACCAGCGATCATCTGGCCGAAAACGGTTAAGTGAAAAAACTCTGGCGCTGCTGTTCCTATTGCCAACTTGTCTTGGCTTAGTCGTGTTTCGTCTGGTGCCTATCGTGTGGTCTTTTGCTCTGTCTTTCTATGAGTGGAAAATTTTTGATACGCCGGAGTTTGTTGGGCTGGCAAACTACCGCCAGATTGCCAGCTCGGAGCTCGCACTGACCTATTTTTCCAACACCGCGCTCTTTTCGCTGATGTATGTGGGTGGCTCAATTGTGATTGCGACATTGATGGCTATTGTCCTCAATCGGGCCTTTCGCTTCTCTGCTTTGTTTCGCGGGGCGTTTTTCTTGCCCTACATTACCTCTGCTGTCGCGGTCACCTTGGCCTGGCGTTGGATCTTTGCCTCGCGATTTGGGCTGTTAAACAACCTGTTGCTGTGGTTGGGAGTGACCAGTCCCCCGGCGTGGCTAGCCGACCCTTTTTGGGCACTGCCGTCAGTCGCCATCGTGGCAGTGTGGAAAGACGCGGGATTTTACATGCTGTTATTACTAGCAGGGTTGCAGACCATTGATCCCACCCTCTATGAGGCGGCACGAGTTGATGGAGCAGGGCGCTGGCGCCGTTTTTATCGCATCACGCTGCCGCTGCTCTCACGCAGTTTGTTCGTGGTTGCGATCATCGCGCTGATCCGCTCTACCCAGACGTTTGAGATCACCTACTCACTGACCGGTGGCGGTCCAAACCATGCCTCAACCACATTGGCGTTCTCTATTTATCAGCATGCCTTCGTTGATTTTAAGTTCGGTTACGCGTCTGCGCTGGCTTATCTGTTGTGCTTCTTGTTAGGCCTGCTAACTCTACTCAAATTTCAAATCAGAAAGCGGTGGCAAGATGACTGATTACCGTGCTCAAGAGCGACAAAATAAGGCAACACTGGTCGTGCTGTACGGTTTTTTGTTTGCCTACCTGATATTTGCCCTTGGCCCATTCTTATGGATGGTGATCACCAGCTTTAAGGTGCCATCGGATGTGTTTAGGATCCCACCGAGCCTGCTTCCGAGCAAGTTAGTCTCAGAGGACCCAATGGGCAACTATGTCATCCTGTTTACCCAACACGATTTCTGGCTGTTTATGCGCAACTCGCTGCTAGTCGCAACTGGCGCGGCGATTGGTCAGGTTTTTACCACAACCTTGGCGGGGTATGCGCTCGCGTGTTTGCCAGTCACGGGTAAAAATGGCCTGTTTGGGTGTTTACTGGTCACCGCCTTTGTGCCGGTCGAGGTGACCATTATCCCAGAGTTCTTGATGATGCGAGAGTTGGGGCTGCTCAATAGCCTTTATGCGCTCATCGTGCCGTCTTTTCTGGTCGGAACCTTTGGTACGTTTATCTTGAAAGAGTACTTCTGTCAGCTACCGCAGGAGTACAAGCAATTAGCCTATGCAGAGGGAGCATCTGCCTGGCGAATATTTCGAAAAATCTATTGTCCTTTAGCCAGACCCGCCATCATTGCGGTGTTCGTGATTGCGTTTACCAACAACTGGAACGAGTTATTGCGACCTCTGCTGTTTTTAAATGACACGGAGCGCTACACCTTACCACTGGGGTTAATGAACTTCTTTAGCCAGTATGAGGCGAACTGGACGGTGCTTATGGCAGGCTCGGTGGTTTCAACGCTGCCGCTTATTATCGTGTATGCCTTATCGCAACGCTATGTTCTCTATGGTTTCAGTGTCGGCGGGATTAAGGGTTAGAAGTTGGATAGATGGAATAAACTAAGGAAGTTGCAGTGATCGCCCTAGAAAAAGTGACCAAATCAATCGGCAAGACACCCATCCTTCATGGTATCGACCTCAAGGTCGACGAGGGTGAGTTTATCGTGCTTGTCGGGCCGTCAGGTAGCGGAAAAAGCACTCTGCTGCGCCTTATCTGTGGGTTAGATCAGCCGACCAGTGGCGATATCTACATGAAACAGCGGTGTGTGACGGAACTGGAGCCCGTTGAGCGCGATATCGCGATGGTGTTTCAATCTTACGCTTTATACCCCCACCTAACCGTGTTTGACAACCTGGCTTTCCCTCTTGAAAGCGCAGGGTGGCCAAAGCCGCAAAGAATAGAGAGAGTGAATCAAACGCTCGCATTACTCGGACTAGAGCATCGAGCAAAGCATAAACCTAAAGCGCTTTCGGGCGGGGAGCGTCAACGTGTGGCGATCGGGCGGGCGATTGTGCGTCGACCTAAGGTGTTTCTGTTTGATGAGCCCTTATCTAACCTAGATACGGTGCTAAGAACGGAGATGCGCGCAGAGATCACCGCGCTGCACCAATCACTCGGTTCAACCATGATCTACGTTACCCATGATCAGGTTGAAGCGATGACGATGGCGGATAAGGTCGGTGTGGTCCATCAAGGTCGAATTGAGCAGTTCGATACACCGCTTAATCTTTATCACTATCCAGTCAATCAATTTGTGGCGCGCTTTATCGGACAGCAAAGGATCAACCTAATACCGGCTCAAGTTACTGAGATTGTGGATGGTGCGCTTAGTGTTGTCGATGCCAATGGCCACCACTACCGCCCAAAAGTTCACTCGCAAGGGTGCAAGGTCGGTGACAGGGTCACTGTAGGGTTAAGGCCAGAGTCGCTATCGCTTTGTGGGGGAGATAGTGCGATTCGCATGACTTGCCAACGGCGTGAAGCGTTAGGTCATGTGAGTCATCTCTTTGGTCACTTGGAGGATTCGACGCCTTTGACAGCAACACTTTACACCGAATTGCCTAAAGCGCAGCACATCACCTTACACTACTGCTCGTCGTCACTGCATCTATTCGATGCAGCAGGTGTGGCATATTCGCGTTTAGCTCATGAGACAAAGGAGTGACTAAGATGAAGATCGCCGTGATTGGTTTGGGGCGTCGCGCCGTGATGGTGCTCAACGACCTGTATGCCGTTGACTCAGAAACCAAACTGGTCGGTTATTGCGATCCCAACCCAGTGTTACTGAACAAACTCAACCTGCCGGTTTGTGGAGGCAACCATCAAAGCGTGCAGGATATGCTGGCGAGCGTGGTACCTGATCTGTTGATGGTTGCCTCGCCCAATCATCTTCATCTAGAGCATGTTAGAGCAGGACTTGAAGCTGGCGTTAAGGTGTTTTGTGAAAAGCCGCTCGTCTCTTCATTAGAGCAAACCTGGAAGATGGCAGGCTTGTTGTGTAAATATGGCAGCTCGCGCCTGATGGTGGGGATGGTGTTGCGTTACTCGCAACACATGCTGGACCTGAAAAAAGTCATCGCTGATGGCACTCTGGGAAGGATTGTATCCCTCGAAGCATGTGAGCATATCCTACCTTCACATGGGGCGTTTTTTATGCGTGATTGGCGGCGTTTCAGCCGTTACTCAGGAGGGTATATGCTTGAAAAGTGCTGTCATGACCTGGACTTGTATCACATGTTAGTTGGCTCACGACCGAGCAAAGTCGCCAGTTTTGGCGCACGTGCTGCATTCGTACCAGAGTTTGAGTCCCGCCTTGAGGGGGATCAACAGTACCATCAACGGCCCAGTTATTGGCGCTCGACGTCAAATCCGTTTACCAGCGAGGCGGACATCGTTGATCACCAGACCGCTATCTTGCAGTTTGAAAATGGTGTTTCAATGACGTTTCATACCAACACCAACTCCCCAGAATTGCAGCGCCGGTTTTCGATTTATGGCACGCATGGCATGGCGGAGGGGGAGTTCGAGAAAGGCTACCTTAAAGTCCACTGTGCGCGCACCAATCAGTTGTGTCTGGATATTGATTACACTCAGGACCCTCAGGCGTGCTCTCATCATTACGGCGCTGATCTGAGAATGGCCAACCTTCTCAGCCAGTTCTTACGTTGTGACGCAGCCCCACTCGCGGTCACAGCCAAGCAGGCTTTAGAAGCTGGCATTATTGCATTAAGTATCGACAGTGCGCGTCGCCTCGGTGAAGTGATCGATCTTCAGCCGCTTTGGCACAGACTGGATGCATTCCCATGGCACCGCACGGGTTGTGAAGCTCAGTCGAGTCTAGATAGTACCCGCTCAATTTGAGCATTATATTGTCGCCGTTTTCTCACGCCCTCATTGGCATGGACTCAATAATGCGGTAGGCACTGCGACCTTCCGTTGGCAAAGATTCCATTAACGCAACACTCTCTACCGGTAGGGTTTGTGCTTTTAAGCTGAGGTTTGACGGCACGGACGTTGCTCTGCGCACCAAGGTAATATGCGCTATGTATTGATGCTGACCAACAGGAAAGTGTTGCTTTGCCAGTGTTTGGCATAACTCATGCTGAAATTGCTTAAGGGCCAAATTAGGTTGTGTGCCCAGCCAAATCAAGGGAGCTCGCTTGTGATGGAAGACGCCAAAGTGATCAATCACGAGGCTGAGGGAAAAGGGCCGCATAAGATGAAGATTGTCGATGAGCTGGCTGGTTTGATGCGGCGTCGTTTGGCCAATAAACGCCAAGGTGATATGTAGTTTATCAAGCGCAGTATAGTTGCCACCAATGCCTTGGTGTTTAAGCCGTTGTTGGTATTGAGTGATCATTTGTTTGGTTTCACCGCTGAAGGTGAGGGCGTAGAACAGCCGCACGTTATTGCCCTCCTTAGTTATCTGCCTGCATCGGCAACCAGTTGTTCCATGGCGCGATTGTCGAGAATTTGCAGCCCTAGGTGCGACTGATTAGCGAGCCACATCGCTCTCGCTACTGTGCGGGCGTCAATCAATCGTAGATTTCTTAACGGGCCAATCATCACTGGATTAATAACATTCAAGATGGTTGCGGTGATCACCTCGCTTGTGCGCGGCTGCTGGCGCTCTCCCGCCAAAGGACCTGGCCGGAAGATAGCGGTATGGTCAAATTCAAGCGCTTGAACATACTCTTCCATTAAGCCTTTGCACTGCAAATAATAACTGAGACTTTTTCGTGCTGCGCCATAGCTAGACACCACCGACAGGCGCTGGATGTTGGCTTGTTTCATTCTATCAGCGACACTATTGACCAGGTGTAGATCGACATTCGCTAGCCGCTGCTTAGAGCCTGCTTGTTTAAGTGTTGTGCCAAGGGCAATAAAGCCACAGGTTGGCGGCAGGCAAAGTTGGTCGATATCTTCGTGGGTAAAAACTAGGTGAGGGTGGAGACACTCAATGATGCGCTGGTCATCTCGACCCAAAGCTTGACGGGTGATCACCAGCACTTGCTGGCAACGCGGATCAGCAAGCAACACATCGAGCAGCGCACTGCCAATCAATCCCGTTGCACCGGCGAGCACGGCGGTATAGTCATGTTGATTTTCGACCGAGATCATTGCACTTGTCCAATAGTTGCTACACACTCTAAACCTACCACAATCTAGGGACTTTGCCCGAGCCATTTTGCTGGCCTCGGGATTATGCTCATGCAGCGGAGGGAAGAATGCAGATTGATTTTAAGGCGCTCTCATCGAGCGAACGCTACCACTTAATGACTCAAACCGTTATCCCACGGCCGATTGCTTGGGTGCTCACCGAGTCTTCAGAGGCGAATTACAATTTAGCGCCTTTTTCCTATTTTACTGCGGTGTCGAGCCAACCCCCTTTGATGATGTTCTCTATTGGCAAGAAGCCAACGGGTGAGCGCAAAGATACCGTGGTCAATCTCGAGCGCCAGCAGCGCTGTGTGGTGCATATTGCCAGTGCCGAGCTTGCGCCTTCAGTGAGTGCAACCGCGGAGACGCTCGATCATGGTGAATCTGAAGTGAGCAAAAACGCGATAGAATTGAACACTTTGACTGATTTTCCTCTGCCAAGGGTTGCAGGTGCACCGATTGCATTTGGTTGCCGACTGCAGCAGATCATTGAAATGGGTGATACCCCTCAGTCACTGGTCTTTGTTGAGATAGAGAGTGTTTATATCAGTGATAGTGTCGCGTGCAATGTGGATGGGCGAGTTAAGGTTGATGCGGCGCTGTTACAGCCACTGATGCGCTTGGGTGGACAGGAGTATGCGCATCTGGGTGAGGTGTTTAGCGTGTCGCGTCCTAAATGAGGGTGAATATCTTTGCGCGTGTTAACATGCGCGTGTTAATAAAGGGTTGATAAGGTAGCGAATTTGCTAATAGTTGCCGCATTGATAACCACTCGCCTTAAGATCGGCGCTTAACGTCACAAAACCGGAAAAATCATGTTAGGATGTCGCTAGTTATCGAACAATAGCGTATATGATGTGCGCCTACGATCGTATTTCGACGCGATAATTCGGTTATCATGGAGAAACGATAGAGGCACTGAATACGACGGTTCAGCCAACTGGTGCGTAAGGTCAAGGAGTAATACATGGCATCATCACCATTTCAGCAATCCTTTTTACAAGATACACTGGATTTAGCGACCCCATTTAAACCACAGCAGTTCGTGGCAGCAAATGGCACAACGCTGAAATTGCTCCAACGTGGTGTTGTTGAATGTGTTCCCGCCGACTTTGACCCAGAGGTTGGCAAACACATCGTTGTGTCTACAGGTATCCACGGTGACGAAACGGCACCGATGGAACTTATCGACAAAATCGTCGAAGATATCGCTACTGGCTTCCAGGCCATTAAACAGCGCACGCTGTTTATCATTGCTCATCCAGAAGCAACGATATTGCATCAGCGCTGCGTCGACGAGAATCTCAATCGCTTGTTTGACAACAAGACCAGACCAAGTAGCACGGAATCGCAGATTGCTGACAATCTTAAGGCACTTATCGGCGAATTCTTTGCTGACACTGTGCCAAGCAATCGCTGGCACCTTGATTTGCATTGCGCGATCCGCCTGTCTAAGCACTATTCGTTTGCCGTGAGTCCGAGATCACGCCACGCTACGCGCAGCAAAGCACTGTTTGATTTTGTTGAGCTGTGTCATGTGGAAGCGGTACTGTTGTCTAACGCGCCCTCGAGCACCTTTAGTTGGTACAGTGCTGAAAAGTTTGCCGCGCAAGCGATGACCATCGAGCTTGGTCAGGTGGCGAGAATTGGCGAGAACCAACTGGATAAGCTCGTGGCATTCGATATGACGTTGCGCGATCTTATTGCCGATGCGCCATCAGAACACCACCCTCGTCGAGTAGTGCATTACCGAGTCAGTCGAACCATTGTTCGTATCAATCAAGATTTTGACTTCATGTTTGGTGATGATGTGGAGAACTTTACCGAGTTCAAACATGGTGAGGTGTTTGGTCATGATGGTGACAAGCCTCTAATGGCCAAGAATGAGGGGGAAGCCGTAGTATTCCCTAATCGTCATGTTGAGATTGGTCAACGCGCTGCGCTGATGGTGTGCTCTGTGCGCACACGCTATGATGCTGGCCAACTTGTCTATGATTAATTCATCCCTTAGGCTGATTATGCAAACCCCTGTTGTCACGGTATTGAAACGCTAATGGAACTGGAATCGATACTGGCTTGTGAGCGCGCGCGATGGCGACGCGCTTTTTTCGTTTTTGCCGCGCTATTAATTGTCGTCTCAGCACTCTATTTAGCGCTCGGTGAACTGACTATCTTCCCATTCTGGTCGATGAGCGATATTGAGCAGCAATTGCTGATCCAATTACGCCTCCCAAGACTGCTGTCTGCGCTGATGATTGGCGCATCCCTTGCCGTTGCAGGGGCCGTGTTGCAAACCTTATTGGCTAACCCATTAGCTGAGCCAGGCATCATTGGCATTTCTGGTGGGGCAAGCCTGGCGATGGTCGTGGTGCTATTTGGCGTGCCTTGGGCCGCTACAACATTTGGCTTAATGGTCGCGGCTTTCGTTGGCGCGCTATCGTTTACCGCTTTATTGGTGTTTATCGCGCGTCGATTGAACCTCAACACACCTAGGTTATTGTTGGTTGGGGTTGCGCTCGGAATAATGTCCAGTGCACTGGTTACCTGGGCCTTTTACTTCAGTGACGATATGAATTTACGTCAACTGCTTTACTGGTTGATGGGCAATCTGGCCGGTAATCAGTGGTATCAACTGGGTCTGGTATTGGTCGTGTTACCGACGCTGACTTGGATTGGCTTACAGTCCGCCAAACTGGATAAACTGATGCTTGGGGAAAGCCATGCGCGTCAACTGGGCCTTAACCTCGATGCTCTGCGCATGACGATGATCATCGCGGCGTCGCTGTTAGTTGGCAGTGCAGTTGCGCTTGGTGGGATCATTGGCTTTGTAGGACTGGTAGTCCCTCATTTAATTCGTCTATGGTTTGGCTATGATCACCGCTACCTTGTCCCTATGAGTGCCATGGCCGGGGCGAGCCTTGTCGCGCTGGCTGACCTAATTGCGCGATTGGCGCTGAGCTCAGGTGAGCTACCCGTTGGCGTTGTAACCACCACACTGGGGGCACCGGTGTTTATTTGGATGCTGATACGTAACCATGATTACCGTTAAAGATATCGCGATAGACCATCGCTTACTTCCAACCAGCTTTCAGATTGAAGCGGGTGAGGTGGTGCATTTAGTCGGCCCCAATGGCAGCGGTAAAAGCAGCTTGATAGCGGCGCTGGCGGGCGAGCTTGTGTATAAGGGAGAGGTTTACTTGCAGGGTCGCCTTTTCGAGCGTCAAGCGAATGAGCAGCAGGCGAGCATCAGAAGCTATCTTGCTCAATCTGGTCGTCCCGCCTTTAATGTGCCGGTCTACAAGTATCTCGATGTTTCCGTCCCTAAATGGGTGGATAAACACGATGATTGCTTTAAGCGTACCTTCACGATGCTGATTGAGCTTTTTGCCCTAACAACCAAGTTGCGTAAATCGGTGCATCAACTCTCTGGTGGTGAGTGGCAACGAGTGAGAATTGTCGCCACATGCCTGCAGATCTGGCCAGATTACAACCCGCATGCCCAATTCGCTCTGCTCGATGAGCCAAGTGCCGCCTTGGATGTCAGCTTTGAAGGCAAACTTCATCAGTTGATAAGACAGCTGGCTGACAAGGGGCTGGCTGTGATTGTGGCGAATCATGATCTGAATCGAACCTTGCGCCATGCCGATAAAGTGATGATGCTCGATCAGGGGGTGATGCGAGGTTTTGGCCCGGTTGCCGACACCCTGTTAGCCCACCGAGTAGAGGCAATCTATCAAACCCCAGTGACGCTAGGCTGTGTCAATGGTCAAGCGCTGTTTGTGTTTGATTAGTGCGCCATTCTAGGGCGTTTTGAGAGTTTTTGGGGCATCAACTTGGTCACAGTATCGACTGGGCTTGACCTTAAATATTGAACATCCCAATCTAAAGCTATGATTTATAAAGATTATATAGAATATGCCCTAAAGATGGTGATCTTGGCACAGAGATAGCTAGATAAGAAGGGATACATTCTCGTTCTTATCTTTATTAAGCTTAACGTTAGCAGAGGCCACCAGAAATGGTGGCCATTTTTTTGTCTCGACCTGGAAGCCGAATAAGGAAGAGGCCTATTTGGTTAGCGGCGCAAGATCAGCAGCGCGGTAGTAAACGGACTTGAGTACTTTACCACGACGAATCGTCTTCTCTGCCGTGACCACATCCTCAGCGCACTTAGCGATAATGTAATCACCATTCACGACAGCTTGCAGGGCAATGCCTTGCTTAGCATAGTGCGCCTCGGTGTCAGCAAACTCTTTTTCATTGCGACACACCTTGCTCATGTTACTTGAGTGAACCTCATCCCAGCATGGAACGAAATCAATCGCTAGGTTACTAGCAACATTCAGCAGCAAGTCGATGATATAGGTAATAGACAGGTTATTTTCAATGTTGCTGTGACCCAAATGAACCAATCGACCCATCAATACATAGACGCTGTCTACGATAGCATCCGCTTGCTCAGTTTTATCAGGCGCTTGAGCTAACTCGGTTAACTCTTCAATGATAAGAGAGGTGTGCAGCGTATCGGCTTGCTCATCAAGGGTGTCAGGCTGAGCGACAGGCAAATCAAATGTGGTACGAAACTCAGTAATGTCTCGGTACAGGTGATTAAATAGGTCTGGCGTCAGTTTAGAAAGGTGCATAGGTCACTTTACTTATGGTTATTTACAAAGAGTGCCATGATAACAGACCTATAGGCAGGATGTCATGATGTGAGGTACTTAGCTCATTGATGGCTGCGAAGTTAGCTTGTTGCTGCCTCGCAGCGTCGTGAAAGCGTTTGCCATTGCGTCACATGCTCAATGACTTTACTCTGAAACTCATCGTGTACACTCTCGAGATCAAGCTGGTAACTCAGCTGTAGCGAGCTCAGAAACTGAGTGTACTCAGAGAGTTGATAGTACAGCTGATTGAGATCAGCAAGGTAGGGCTGAATGGTCTGAATATACTGTTGATTGAGGACATTGTTGAGATAACGATACTGGGTGCTGTCGACCCCTTGTCCACAGCGAACCGTATCGAGATTTTGCGTCAAAAACAGGTTTATCGCCGATAAATAGTGACTGGCGTTCGACATTGAGTAGACCAGATTTCCAACCAGCGCTTGTTTTTCAAGTACCTCTTGATGAGGAACGAGCTCAGGTATCACCGCCCACTCCTGCATGTAGGAGCCTTGAAATGCCGCCGTGAGGGCTTCAAAGGCGTCAACCACAGGCGCGCTATTATGCATGTCACCCTCAGCTAGCCATTCAACACCGGTCAATTGGCGGCGTATGGCTTGAGATGACCAGATAAGATTAGAGAAGTGCACACTCGTCAGCTCAAGAGTTTTTACCTCAATCGCCTCAGTCAGTGCCCGATTGATTTCAGGTTCAAACTGCTGCTCGTTGAGACACTGCTTAGCGAGTTGAACAAAACTAACGTGATAGTCATACCTTCTAAAGGGATCGGCCACTTTGCCTAAAATCGAGTTGCGCTCGGCAATTAACTGGAATAAACCACACTGTCTCAATTGATAACTATCGAGCAGTCCAAGGTAGAGTGGAGAAGGCTCACGATAAAGGTCTCTGGTATCAGGGAGAGAGATAAGCAAGGGCTCAGGTAATGAAAGAGGCTCGACATCCAATACATTCGACAAGCGCACAATGTAGCGCTCAAACATGCTTTCTTGCTGCTGACGACAGCCGCCCAGTAGAGATAGGCAAATGATGACGACTATAGGTAGTTTACTCACTCGTGTGCTGCCCTTAATTGGTTATAAAAACTCTAAAGGTATGATGCTGATTAGTTTAAAAATAGACTAACTTAGCCACACTAGTGATGCTTAATGAAATCAGTACAGTTACAGTGTCACCTAATTTGGCTAAGTTGGAATGTTGCATGAGCGAGTAGGACGTGGGGCTGCTTGATTTACACCGTAAATTCACACACCAATATAAGTGAAATTCGCGATTTAGCTGGGCATGGTTGAGTTAAGATCAAGGCAGCCGAAATCGTGAAAATAGGCTTTTAAAAGCCAAAACCAAGCGTTAAAGCCGCTTGCTCAAGTTCAAGATCACTGCGATTAAACTGCATGTTGAGATAATCTTTCCTTGCCTCTATAAATGCCGATAAGTAATTGATTCTTAGGCCAAATCCATAATAAGGCCCCAGATCGTCATAGTCAGACTCATCATAGTAAAAGAGTCCACTGGCGATAAAAGGTTTGAAAGAGACGGAACCGATTGACAATGGATAGCCAATATCAGCCCCAATCTTGATAGTGTCTGTTGCCAGTTGGTTTTTTTTGGCTTGCTCTAGCGAGCCATGAATTCCGATCAATCGATTGAAATCATAGCTGTATTCAACCTTAAAGCCATCACCTTGGACCTGCTGTTTATCTTGGTTTGAACTGGAAAAGGTAAAGTCAGCACGAGTTTTGCCGATCGCTAGACGATGGTGGTGTTCCAAGTCAGGCAGAGCATAAAGACATGACGGGATACTGGCTAGAAATGCAATTAGAGCCCAATTTTTCATATACTTATGTTTGATTGGTACATTTAGATACCAACATAACCAATTCGGACGCGAAAGAAAAGGCACTTGCAGTGCAAGTAAAAAGATACTGCTAGGTGGGACATATTATGGACGGGTTAACTATCGAAATTTGCAAGTCTCGTCACTGTATATTAATGATTGCTTATCTGGAGTGGTCAATCATACAGTTAGAGTGACGGCGTCACATTGATGTGTGAATTAAATTGATGTGGGAATTAACAAGAGGCCCCCGGAGAGTGATTTACTTCGAGGAACCTCTAAGCCTCTCATTACAGTTTAGGATTCGACAAACGCTAATTGGCGATCGTCAGGTTGGCGGTGAATCCACATCAACCTAACGGCGAGTAGCAGTGCCGCACAGGAAAGGCCAACGATAAACCCAATCCAGAAACCATAGGCCCCCATAGGCTCAACGATCCAATCGGTCAGACCGAGTATATAGCCGGTCGGAAAGCCAAGTACCCAATAAGCGGTAAAGGTGCAGTAGAAGATTGCCTGCATGTCTTTGTATCCCCGTAGGGCGCCAGCCGCAATCACTTGAATAGTGTCAGTCACTTGATAAATGGCAGCAAACAAAAGAAGTTGCATAGCGACACGAATAACCTCACGGTTATCGGTATAGAGCAGTGCAATATGCTCGCGTAATAGTACGGTTAGGATCGCCGTGACAATGGCGGTGGCCACGCCGACAATCAGGCCAACATGAGAGGCGATGCGTGCCCCCTCGACACTATGCTCACCAAGCATATGACCCACTCTGATGCTCACCGCAGCACCGATACTCATCGGTAACATAAACACCATCGATGAGAAGTTCATTGCGACTTGGTGTGAGGCAACCACAAGCGAGCCGAGTGGGGCGAGTAAGATTGAAACCACGGCAAACAGCGTCACCTCGAAGAATATAGCGGCTGCGACAGGGAAGCCAAGGCTAAATAGGCGTTTGATCTCTCGCCAATCCGGCTTATGCCAAACAGCAAATAGGGCGACGCTGGCAAAGCGTTTGGTGGTGGCAACATAGCCAAGCTGGATAAGAAACATAACCCAATAGACAATGGCGGTGGCCACGCCACATCCGACACCACCAAGCGCCGGGGCACCAAATTTACCGTAGACAAAGATCCAGTTGAGGGGGATGTTAATCAGCAAGCCAATAAAGCCGATGATCATTGCCGGCTTGGTGTATGACATCCCATCGGTAAAGCTGCGCAGGGTCTGAAACAAAAGATACGCCGGTACGGCAAATATCACCGCCGTCATATAGCCGTTGGTTTTCTCGGCCATCGCGGCCTCAACGTCCATCCAGTCGAGGATACGTTGACTTTGCAGCAAGACCAGGATAATCGGGATAGCCACCAACAAGCTTAAATAGCCTCCCTGATGAATTTCCTTGGCAATTTTGCTTCTTCGACCAGAGCCATTGAGCTGAGCCACAACGGGTACCAAGGCCAATAACAGCCCAACACCAAAAAGAATTGAGGGCAACCAGATACTTGCAGCGATAGAAACCGCCGCCATATCAATAGCGCTAACGCCACCGGCCATCACGGTATCGACGAAACTCATGCTGGTTTGAGCGACAGAAGCGATCAACACGGGGCTAGCTAACTTGATCAGCCTGATGGCCTCTTGTTTATATCGGTACAAAGGAACTCCCCAATCACTTGGATTGTTATTGGTCAGAAAAAGGCGGTTGGCGGAATCATAAAGAAATGTCACACTGAGTGCCAGTAAAGCTTACAGGAGAATAAGATGTTTACCGGTATTGTGCTAGGTACGGCTGAAGTCGTTGATATTGCGAAGAAAGAAAATTTCCAAACTCATACCTTACGCTTGAGTGGCTCCATGGCAGAGAACCTTCAAATTGGGGCTTCGGTTGCTCACAATGGGTGTTGTTTAACCGTGACTAATATCAATGGTGATCTTGTCTCGTTCGACTTGATGCAAGAAACACTCAAAGTCACTAACCTAGGTCTGCTCAGTGTTGGTGACCGTGTCAATATTGAGCGTGCTGCGCGTTTTGGAGACGAGATTGGCGGGCATAGTATGTCTGGGCATATCAACGGGGTGACAGCGATTGTAGCGCGTGATGAGAGCGCCAATAACGTGACCTTGTGGTTCGAGGTTGAAGAAAGCCATAGCAAATATATTTTAGAAAAGGGTTACATTGGCCTTGATGGTTGCTCACTAACCATTGGTGAGGTGAAAGAGAACCGGTTTTGCGTCCACTTGATCCCCGAGACCCTACAAAGAACGCTTTTTGGTGAGAAAGTTGCTGGGGACAAGGTGAATTTGGAGATTGACCCCTCGACACAAGCGATTGTCGATACTGTTGAGAGACTGATGAATCAACGTCTGCCATCTTAGCAATAAAATGAGCAATTAAGTGGGTTGACACTTGAAGTCCTTGAGATGTTAAAGATCCACTCTACCGACGATGGAACACATCGGCAGGGTGGATCACACCAGGGCACTTTGTGTCCGAACAAGTCTTTAGGACTCTTCCTCTTCTTCAGCGATTTCACGTTGACGTAGGCAGTCAGTGACAAAAGTCATTCCGATGTATTCACCATCAACAAAGCAAGCGATCGTGGGTTCGCCTTCTGTCATATCGCCGAGACCCGAGGTATCGTACTCGTAGCCGCCGATGTCGTAACTACTTGCGTTTGCTGTAATAGCAAAACTAGTAGCAGCACATAGAACTAAAACGGTTTTGAATAGTTTGCTCATGGTATTCTCCCTTTATCTCAACCACTAGTTTTAGCAAATAAAAACAATGTAGTGATTGTCTACTTAACCTGTACAAATGATTAATTCTTAAAACTACAACTAAACTGTAGCACTATTTTTAATAAGCAACACCTTGCTTTACTTAACTTTACAGCACTATATACGAACCAGTCCAACATGGTATGACCCAAAAACCAACATATTAGTTGCTTGATAAATCTACTATTCATACTCGTATAACCTTTGGCCCATTACGGTCAGGCGATCAAATTAACCTAATTATTTTATGTTTAAGTTCAGTGCTTTATGTGTTGGGTGTTGGTCTGCACTAGTTTAGCATGTATAAGCTAAGCCAATAAGTCGAGTGGTAGATTATTATAAATTGTGCCGTTAAATGGGAAACTTTGTCAATTAGCTGTCAGCGTGTGACGAATTATGACTTTAATAGGTAAATTAACTATTTATATCAGAAATTGCAATCTCAATACTGAAAGCGACAATCTCAATATTGGTAATATAAGGCTAATTTCAGAATAAATATATTAAATGGCTATCGTCTTCACCTCGATACGAGCATTGCGAGTGGCAGATGACCGAGATTGACAAGTTGTATATATATCAACTTGGGACTAATGCCGTAGCCTGAAGGACTGCTTACCCTCAGGAAAATATACAAGCGCAAGAACTGCCTATTACACCTTCGACAATCTGGCCAAAAACAGGCACATAAAAAGGTTACACAAGCGTTCTAGAAAATCTGCTCATCATCAGCATCGGAACGGAGCTCGAGCGTATCATGAACTTCATCAACGACGACATTAATATGAATCGGGTGGCAACAGGCGGGGCAGTCATCATAAAACTCTTGATTGCCGTTAGAGGCGTCAACGGTAACACCGAATGAGTGATTACAATGGGGACACGTTATGCGTCGTTCAGTAAATGTTTGCATGAGAACTCCTTGCCTGCTTAGGTCAGACGCTATCAGCCGCAACAAGTAGGCTGCGGCGAAGAGCGTCTTTTCACCAAACCTGTACCAAGAGTTTAGTCGAGTAGCGTTAGAGTGACGAGTTCAAAATCTTACTTATAAGACGTATTTGGGTACATTAGTCCGCTCGCATGATTTTATCGATTAACTTCTGCGTTTGACTGAGGTAATCACCACCAAACAGATTGAGGTGATTAAGCAAGTGATACAGTTGATAGATTGGCTGCCGCTGAGGGTAAGACTTGTCGAGTTGCCACTCGTCGTTATAGCCTTGATAGAACCTTTGGTCGAACCCACCAAATAGCTCGGTCATGGCGATATCACACTCACGGTCCCCCCAATAGCAAGCTGGATCATACATGACAGGACCTGCAACACTCTGTGCGGCGTTACCATGCCACAAGTCACCATGTAGCAGTGAAGGGCGCGGATTGTGATGAAGTAACTTTTGATGGACAAGCTCTACAAACTCATCTAGGTCGACGATGTGAACACCTTTTTCTTTTAACAGTTGCAGTTGCCAGCCGATACGTTGTTCAGAAAAAAAGTGTGACCAATTTTTCATCCAGGTATTGGGTTGAAAGGTGGCGCCAATGAAGTTATCGACATCATAGCCATACTCTTTCTGCTCACCCCAACGGTGTAGCTGGGCAAGTTGGCTGCCAAACTCATAAGACCCACCGCAGCTATCGAGCGGTTTAAGCACGAGGTACTCTAGGATCAGCCAAGCGTGCTGCTTGCTGTGACCGACTGCAATTAAATCGGGGACTTGAACGGTATTTGAGGCTTGTAGCCGGTCGAGTTGTTCAGCCTCAAGCTGAAAGCGTTCGAGGTGGCTTTTATCGTTCACCTTGGCAAAAAAACGCTGCTCACCATCACCAAAAACGTAGGCTTGATTGATGTCGCCACCGGTGATCTTTTCGTGCTCCTTTATTACAAAAGGCGCCCCTAAACGCTCAGATATCGCTTGCTCGATCGCTCGCCACATAACTGCCACTCCTCACCTGACGCACAAGATTAACCCTAATTGTAGATGAATCGCATATTTAAGCTCAGAGTACCGTCACTTTTTTAAACAAATCAGCAATGTGAAAATTAAATTTTGAGCACTAGCGTCGGTAGGAGAGAGTGCTACATGCTTAAATTGTACGTAAGCTTTTAGCCATATAACCAAGCTAGAATGAAGCTGTATTTCACGGTTGAGGGTTACGAGAGCTGTCCGCAATCACCCCTCGACTCTCGCAGCACCGCGATCTCGCCTCTCGCCTCTCCCCACACGGAACAAGATTTACTTGATGTATGCTAGGTAGATACCTAATATAGAGCCTAACTTTACCTTTAATGTCTGGTTATCCAGATACTTACATCTCATTTTGGGAGCACAATGTGGTTGTAGAGACCGATGGCTACTTAGCCTTGATCGAGCATTTAACAATGAATCTGGACCTATTCTCTAACGCTTCGGGTGATATTGGTACGGAGAGTGTTGAAGAGGTTGTCACCGATCTGATTGCCTCTAATATCATGGCGCTTTTCGAACAGAACCCTGAGCTTCACTCAAGTGTTCGTTTCCAATTGTTGAAAGAGGCAGACTCTGTGGTGGCTGATCTCGGCGAGGTATTGGCAGGTGCTTGGCAAAAGGCCGCGACCAATGACCAAGTTACGTTTCTCGATGAGTATGTTGGACTGGTCAAAAACTTATTTGACACCGCGGTGGCGAAATACGATTAGGGCTACTAGCCACCTAAATCAGTACTCAAAAAACGTTAATCCTTAAGACCAACACGCCAAACGACATGGAATGGCGGCACAATCGCCATTCTGATCTCAACTATCTTTTCACTCAGTCATCAACGTCCGTCACCCGACGAAAATGCCAGAAACGACCTGCCCAGTAGGGGTTATCCAGGCGAGAGATGATCACGCCTTGTGAAGTCGAAGCGTGCAAGAACTGATTACCTTGTAAATAGATACCGACATGACGCAACTCGCGACCCGTTTTGAAAAAGACCAAATCACCTTGGCGTGCATTTTCGTACTCGATACGTTTACCCACCTGAGTTTGCTCATGTGTCGTTCGTGGTAGCGGCATCTGATGCAACTCGAGAAAAGCCTGCTGAACGAACGCAGAGCAGTCAATCCCGGCCTTGTTGTTGCCGCCTAATCGATAGGGAACCCCTTGCCACTGTTGATAAAAGTTGTGATAGGCCTTAGTAGTGACTTTCTCAGGTGACGTATCTTGTGAGGGTTTACTCGCACAAGCTGTTAGCGTGAGAACAATCAAGCAGTGCGCGAATAAGCTGAGTTTGGGCATGTTGTTAACGACTCCGAAAAGGTTGAGTGAGCATTTTGTCGATTCTTTGCTCGACTTGGGTCCTAAAGTTCATCGTCCCAATCTGCATATTAGAATGACCTAGACTGGGCTGTGGGATATAACTAGCAAATAGTCGGTCCCAAATTGACAGGAAAAAGCCATAATTCGCATTGCACTCGGTGCGAATGGTTGAATGATGAACACGATGCATATCTGGCGTGACCACAAAACCGCGTAGAATGCGATCAAGTTTGAGTGGCATACGAGCATTGCTGTGGTTGAACATGGCACTGCCATTTAGGATGATCTCAAACAGCACGACACCGAGAGCCGGCGCACCCAGAAGCGCAACTACGATCAGCTTAATCAACATCGATAGAATGATCTCTATTGGATGAAATCGTGCCCCCGTGGTGACATCAATGTCCTGATCGCTGTGATGCATACGATGCAGCTTCCATAGCATAGGGATCTGGTGAAAAAGCCGATGCTGCCAGTAAATAGCAAAATCAAGCACGAGAACTGTCAGTAACATCGAGAGCCACAAGGGTAGGCTGAGGATATTCAACAAGCCAATATCGGTTGCCGACAATTGATAGGCGAGATCGACGGCCAAAACGGGAAGCAGGAGCTTTAGCAATACGCTATTGAGCACAACCAAACTCAGATTGTTGCCCCAGCGGAGCCATTTTGGTTGTGATAACACCCGCCGTGGTTTACATTGCTCCCATACCGCACAGGCGATAAAGATACTAAAAAAGCACCCCAATCGCAGCACATCTGCATTCATCCGTTACTTTCCTTTTCTTTAGTTCACAGCACGTAACTCAATGTGTAAAATGCGCCTCGTTTTTATTGTTGTTAATGAGCCGCGTTTCCTATGAGAATACATGCCTTTCACCGATTGCGCGAAGAGCGCCTTAAGGCCTCAACTAAACCGTTTAATGCCCGTGGAGCGAAGGTCTCTCGCTGCTCATACTGTCTAGTGGCAGAGCATAATTGCCTGTGTGCCTATCAGCCCGACATCGACGCGCAGACCGCGGCGGTGATCATTGTGTCAGACAACGAGACCTTCAAGCCGAGTAATACCGGCCGCTTAATAGCTGATACGCTCAAACAGACCCATGTGTATCAATGGAATCGCACCGAGCCACAACCAGAGCTGTTAGCCTTGTTACAGGACTCGAATTACCTGCCATTCGTGGTTTTCCCTGACGAATACGTCGACGATCAGAGTCGCTTAACAACAAGCTGCCGACTGCATCAAACCGAGTCATCAAAAACGTTACTGCCGATCTTTTTGGATGGCAGTTGGCGTGAAGCGCGCAAAATGTTCCGCCGCTCGGATTACCTCGCGCATTTACCTGTTCTGTCTATCGAGCCTGAGCAAATCTCTGAGTACCTTATGCGCAGCTCCGAAAATGAGCAGCATCTCTCTACCGCAGAGGTCGCCGCAATGGTTCTCAATCAGTTAGGTGATGATAAGGCGGGAGAAGCACTCCAGGGCTGGTTTGAGTGTTTTCGTGAGACCTATATGTTGAGTAAAACACGTTATAAGTCCGATCCAAGTCGACCTGCGTTTAATCAGTGGAAGGAATTTTTCAATAACGAGAATTAACTCCCATTATTGAATGCCGAGTGATGAAGCTTTATTCAAACGGCATCAAATCGGGAAATAATTCGTCCTTCATCACGGTTTGTAGGCGTAGCTATATGGATAATGTCGTCAGTTAATGATTTTCTGGCGCTAACGTTATGATTTGCCAGGTCAAGTAAGGAGAGAATTCAATGTACTACGGCTTTGATGTAGGTGGGACAAAGATCGAGTTTGGTGCTTTTGACGAGCAGCTTAATCGTGTGGCTACTGAGCGTGTAGCAACGCCAACTGATGACTACCAACTGTTGGTAGATACCATCGCAGGTCTTGTTAATAAATACGATGCGCAGTTTAGCTGTGAGGGTAAGATTGGCCTAGGCCTTCCTGGGATGGAAGATGCCGATGATGCCACCGTATTGACGGTCAACATTCCTGGCGCAAACGGCAAGCCCCTGCGTGCTGATCTTGAAGCGCGTATCGGTCGCAGCGTAAAAGTAGAAAACGATGCCAACTGTTTTGCGCTTTCTGAAGCATGGGATGAAGAATTGCAAGATTCACCATCAGTCATGGGCTTGATCCTAGGTACTGGTTTTGGTGGCGGCCTAATCTATGACGGTAAGGTTTTCTCGGGCCGCAACAACGTTGCCGGTGAAGTCGGTCATATGCGCCTGCCAATTGATGCATGGTTCCACCTTGGTGATAACGCACCGCTACTTAGCTGTGGCTGTGGCAAAAAAGGCTGTCTAGATAGCTACCTATCTGGTCGTGGCTTTGAGCTAATCTACGCGCATTACTTTGGCGAGCAGAAAAAGGCCATCGATATTATCCAAGCGCGTGAAGCGGGTTGTGAGAAAGCGATTGAGCACGTTGAACGCTTTATGGAGATGCTAGCGATCTGTTTTGCAACGCTGTTTACGGCCAACGACCCACATGTGGTTGCTTTGGGCGGCGGTCTATCAAACTACGATCTCATCTACGAAGAGATGCCAAAACGCATTCCAAAATACTTGCTACCCGTAGCCAAGTGCCCAACCATCATCAAAGCCAAACACGGCGACTCGGGTGGCGTACGTGGTGCGGCATTCCTAAACATCAAGTAAACACAGGGGCGAGGAGCGGGTTTCACTACGTTCCGAGGTGCGAGTAGTTCAACGCGTGTGGTAAACATCTCGATTCTCGCCTTTAAAAGCAGGAACGGGGAGCGACTTACACTTTGTTCCGAGGTTCGAGTGGTTCACAGCGTGTGGTAAACACCTCGATTCTCGCCTCTCGACTCTCGCTTCTGTTTTTCAGCCCGTCCCCAAACCTCGAACCTATTTTTTCCCGACACCTTTGTTTTCACGCTGTTCGAGCGTGATTTTACCAAATCCCAGTTTTTTAAAGTGATTGTCTCGGTAGTTGCGTACTGCCTTGGTGTCTGAGATGGCCTCGATTTGCTGCTCCATCTTTAGATAGTCGCGGATATCAATACCCTCAGCCTCCGCCACGGCTTCGTGAATATTACGATGCTGCTGGTAAGAGAAGGTTAGGCGCTTCTCCTCATCTTTGTAGGTATAGATAATGGTTCTTGCCATGGTCGCTCCTTAAAATTATTCCACTGCGAACACTTGCCGCTAGCTTGTCGCTAATAGTTGCCGCTGATTGTGCCCCCAAGGCGTCACATTGTCACGTTTCTTTGGCGGTTATTTCGATAAGTAGCGGTTTTCGCTCAGTCATTAGCCGAACCTGTTTGAGTTTTGCAAGCTGGAAATTTAGCAAAGGAAATTACCCGATTCTTGGTTATTGATGAACGACCCAGTTAGACCAATGTCTAACCAAGACAATGAGGCAAAACTACCACTCTAGTGTTAGGCTAAAACCATACGTTGGACAGGGAAGTATCATGAATAAGACAATCAATAATATTGTGGTGTTAACCGGTGCAGGGATCTCGGCAGAGTCGGGGATCAAGACTTTTCGTGCTCATGACGGTCTTTGGGAAAATCATCGCATAGAGGATGTTGCCACGCCAGAAGGGTATCAACGCGACCCACAGCTGGTGCTTGATTTCTACAACCAACGCCGCGCAGGCTTACTTCGACCAAGCATAAGGCCAAATGCCGCGCACGAGGCGTTAGGGCAATTAGAGCGAACGTTTTCAGGCAAGGTCACCGTTGTGACGCAAAATATTGACAACCTGCACGAACGAGGAGGGTCCTCGCATGTCATCCATATGCATGGTGAGTTGCTCAAGGCGCGCTGTCCAGAGACTAACCAACTGGTGAGTCTAGAGTCTGATATCCAACTGGGCGATACCTGTCACTGTTGTCAACTGCCCAATCAACTGCGCCCCCATGTAGTCTGGTTCGGCGAGATGCCACTAAAAATGGGCGAAATCTACTCCTTGTTACAACAAGCTGATTTGTTTATCTCAATCGGCACCTCAGGCGTCGTCTATCCCGCCGCAGGCTTTGTCCATGACGCCAAGATGCACGGCGCTCACACGGTCGAGATCAACCTAGAACCAAGCGCCATCGAAAGCGAATTCGCAGAAAAACGCTACGGACTGGCGAGCGTTGAAGTGCCGAAGATTGTCGCGGAATTGTTGCGTGGGGAAATGTCCATAGCTTCTTAAAATCAGGGGCGGGGAGCGGGTTTCACTGCGTTCCGAGGTGCGAGGGGCTCACCACGCGTGACAAACTCCTCGATTCTCGCTTCTGTGTTTATTGCCCAGCCTTGAGGCGTAGGAAGTACTCTTCATAACGCAAAGTCTTATCACCTACGTCGGCTTGCCATTCAACGTTATCTAGGTCGTCTTGGTCTGGGAAGAGTGGTGCGAGGTCACTGAACTTGTCATTGGAGGCTTTTACGCCCGTTAAATAACCGGTGTCTCTCGTGATCTGCTCGGCGATGTCTGGTCTTAGGAGGAAATCGATCATCTTGTGCGCGGCCTCGACATTGCGTGCGCCGCTGCTGATGGCAAAGTTGTCGACCCAGCCAATGCCGCCTTCTTTGGGATAGACTAGCTCGATAGGCAGCCCCTCGTTTTGCGCCGCTGCTGCAGAGCCATTCCACAACATGCCCAGACCGACCTCGCCTGACATATACGGCGCACCGGGGTTATCCGAGTTAAACAGCAGCACATTTGGCATCAGCTGCTGCAACTCAGCGTAAGCTTGGTCAATCTGCTCATCATCGATGCTGTTACCTGAGTAGCCTAGTTTACGCAGGGCGATATGAAACACCTCTCTCGTGTCATCCATAAGCATCAATTGACCTTCAAGCTCGGGTTTCCATAGATCCGCCCAGCTCTGAAAATCTTCTGGATCATACATATCGGTATTGACGGCAAGCCCGGTAATCGCAACGACGTGCGGGATGGAGTAGTCGTTGTTAGGATCGTAAGGCTTATTGAGATAATTGGGGTCAAGGTTAGCAAAATTACTCAGCTGGCTCTTATCAATCTTCTGCAGCATGCCCTCATCACGCATCTTAGATACAAAATACGTCGAGGGAACCACTAGGTCATAACCTTGATTGTGGGTCTTTAGCTTGGCATACAAGGTTTCATTTGACTCGTAGGTGGAGTAGATCACCTTAATCCCGGTCTCTTTGGTAAATTGATCAATCAAAGCGCTGTTGATGTACGGCCCCCAATTCATAAATACCAGCTCTTCTGCTTGACTGGATAAAGACGAAAGCGAGAGGGCACACGTGCTGGTAATAAGGGCTGTTTTCCATTTGCTATTCATAACTCACTCCCAAGGGTTAAGACTTTTGATTTGATTGAACGCCCTGGCGACCGATGAGCTGTGATAGGCCAACCAAGAGTAACGAGACAACCAGCATTACGGTTGCCAATGCATTGATTTCCGGCGTGATACCAACTTTGACCATCGAATAAATTTTTAGTGGCAGTATCTCGTAGGTAGGGCCGGTGACAAAAGAGCTGACAATCACATCATCGAGTGAAAGCGTGAAGCTCAGTAGCCAACCTGCAGCAACGGCCGGTTTTGCGAGCGGGAAGATGATTTGACTCAATATGGTCCACTCACTGGCGCCAAGATCTTTGGCCGCTTCAAGCATTCTTGTATCAAATCCGCTCAAACGGCCATATACCGTGATCACCACAAAGGGTAGACAAAAAGTGATATGGGCGATCAACAGGGTAAAGAAGCCCAGCTGCGCCCCAAGTACTAAGAATAGCGCCAGCAGCGATATTGCCATCACGATATCAGGTGACATCATCACCACAAACAACATACCACTGACCATACGCTTGCCTCTAAATCGATAGCGATACAAAGCCACGGCGGTCAGACCACCTATCATTGTCGCGGCTGTGGCAGAGAACAGTGCAATATTCAGTGAATGCCAGGCTGCTTGCATCAGACTGTGGTTATTGACGAGCGCCACGTACCAGTCGGTCGTCAATCCGCCCCATTTAATGCCAAACTTGTTAGCGTTAAAAGAATTGACTATCAGCACAATGATCGGCAAATAAAGAAACAGGTAGACTAAAGTCAAATAGGAATAACGCAACAGGGGCTTTATCATCACTCAAGCTCTCCTTTGTGATTAAGCCATCGGCCTACCTTGTAATACACCAGCAGCATAATCGCCATTGCCAGGGTTAATGCGATACTGGTTGCGGCGCCAAAAGGCCAATCGCGCGCGTTGAGCACCTGACTTTTGATCACGTTACCAATCAACAAGTTCTTCGCGCCGCCAAGTAAATCGGCGATATAAAACATGCCAAGCGCAGGCAGAAGAACCAACAAGCACCCGCCGATAATGCCGGGCGCAGTCAGCGGCAGCACGACTCGCAGAAAAGTATTGATTTTATTCGCCCCAAGATCTTTGGCCGCCTCTAGGTAGGTGTGGTCGAGCTTTTCTATCGAGCTGTAAAGGGGCAGGATCATAAACGGCAACAGGATGTACACTAGACCAATCATTACCGCAGTTTCGGTAAACATAATTCGGATCGGTTTTTCGATAAGATCCAGGTGAAGCAGGGTTTTGTTCAAAATTCCTTGGGTTCCTAGGACAATTTTCATCCCATAGGTACGAATCAAAGAGTTGGTCCAAAAGGGCACAATCACCAAAAACAGCATAAACGGCTGGGCCCTTGCAGGCATACGGGTGACAATATAAGCGAAAGGGTAACCCACTAGGAGACAAACCAGAGTGGCAACGATGGCCATATAAAATGAGTGCAGCATGACCCGAGCATAGAGCGGATCTCCGAGGCGGATATAGTTGTCGAGTGTTAGAACGAACTCGATAAGCTGCGCCTCGTCACGGGTGAGAAAGCTGGTAAAGATGATCATCAGGTTAGGCACGAACACAAATAGGGTCAACCAGCCCACAATCACCAAGATGATGCTGTTTTGCAGATTAATTCGACTGGTCATCTTTCAGCACCACTTCCCAGCTTTCCACCCAAGTCACTATCACCTTTTGCCCAATGGAGTGGTCGACATCAGGGTCGTCCTCGTTAAAGAACTCACTGACCATCACCCTTTGACCAGAATCAAGCTCCACTACCGAGTCTAACGTCATGCCCTTATAAGTACGCTCAATAACGTGACCAGTTATGCCCTTGTCGACCGACTCTGTTACTTCTTCAAGACGCAGATCCTCGGGACGAAGCAAAACCTGCAGTGTCTCACCGATATCAACTGCGAGCTGCGAGTAAATGGTGCTTGCCACTCCCTCGATACTTGCGCGGATTCGCGTTGAATCGATACGTTCAATAACCGTCGCAGACAATAGATTAATCTCGCCAATAAAGCGGGCAACGAAGAGATTGCGCGGCTCTTCATATATCTCTCTAGGTGTCCCATCTTGTTCGATATTGCCTGCCCGCATCACTATGATTCGATCCGACATCGATAGTGCCTCTTCTTGGTCGTGGGTGACAAAGATAAAGCTGATCCCCAATTGACGTTGCAGCTGTTTAAGCTCCATCTGCATCTGTTTACGCAACTTGTAGTCCAGGGCAGAGAGAGATTCATCAAGCAAGAGGACTTTAGGCTGATTAACAACTGCGCGGGCAATGGCGATACGCTGCTGCTGCCCACCCGAGAGTTGATGAGGTTTACGCTGCGCCATTTCTTCAAGACGCACCATACGCAAGGCTTGACTTACTCGGGGTTCGATCTGATCAGTCGGGGTTTTCTGCATTTTTAAACCAAACGCGACATTATCAAACACCGTCATATGGGGAAAAAGAGCGTAACTCTGAAACACGGTATTCACTGGCCGTTTCTCTGCGGGTAGTTCACTGATGATCTGACCATCGAGGGTTATCTGGCCACGCTCGGCCTGCTCGAACCCTGCTATCAGGCGCAAAATGGTCGTCTTGCCGCAGCCAGAAGGACCGAGGATAGTCAAAAACTCTCCGCGATTAATCTTGAGATCAAAGTCCGCAATAATCGTTTTTCCATCGAAGCTTTTTTCTAAACCTTGGATTGAAATCAAGCACTCTTGCTGCGTGTCATTGCGCGACTCATTATCCGGATACATTTGCATATCAATCAAATTGCCTTTTGTCTCTGCTCAGGAAATCTCACTGTTTTGTAGATAAAAGCTTAGACGAAACTTGGCATAACGCATCGGAGATTGACTACTTATAGGGTCAAACAGTAATGAAAACACACGAGTTTTATGCGCTATGGCCCTTAGCAAAACACAGTATAAAATATACTCAAATACACAAATATAATCGCGTTTAGACGTTAAATTTTGCTCGAACATGTCAATAGATTGCTGCATAAAACCACTAAGCGAGTATAATCGACGCTTTATGACACTCATATTTGCCCATGAGGCATGGAACAATAATGACTCAAAATTATCAACGAGAATTCAATGTTGGCGGCAACATCGAGCGGGCTTTGTCAGGCGATTACAGCCTTAAAACTGGTGATGTATTAAGGGAAGCCACCAGACTGACAACCAAACAATTTATGCGCTTTACTCCAGCGATTCTGCTGCTTTTGATCGCGCAACTGGTGATCTTTTACGTCGCTCTTAAGTTACAAATCAGCGATGTCTCGCAGATCTTCGATCTCGTCACCAATCCTGACAATGTTGATGCCAATATTGTTCAGGCCATTTTCTTGGCTAACTTTAGCTATGAAGTGATCAGCGCGCCTTTCTATGCCGGCGTCAGTCTAATGGCGATGAGCCATGCTGCAGGCCTTGAGACGCAAACGCGCCATATTCTCAAAGGTCTTCAGTTTACTGTTCCGGTCATCCTTGCCACACTAGCTTCTCTGCTACTGCAGGGCGTGCTTGGAATGTTCCTCCCGTTTGTATCGCTGTATCTATCGCTTGCTTTCACCAATTCCACACTGTTGATTTGTGAGAAGCGCGTGACCCCGATGATGTCGCTGTGGTTGTCACTGCGTGCGGTGAATAAGAAGATCCTACCACTGACCGGGATCTATTTGATCATGGCGAGCCTGTTCTTTATGGGGGCAATGCTGTATGGCATTGGGTTGATTTTCGTCCTACCGCTTTTCTTCCATGTAAAAGCGATCATCTACCGTGAAATGTTCGGTATTCGTTTAAAAGTTATCGCAACCCAAGGGCCATCTTCTGGTGATCAGCACAATGATTCCGATGACGACTCTGATAATGATCCTAATAATGGTTCATCGGGCGGCGACCAATCAGGTAATAGCAAGGTTTTTAATGCGTAAAACAGAAGTATCCGTCGTGATTGCAACATGTATCGTTGCAATCGCCAGCTGCGTCTCTTACGAGACTTCACGCGAAACGGAGTCACCAGTCGAAGAGCAAACTAAATCACAACCCGAGCAGAGTCAGAGCATTGACCAGAATGATCAAGAGATAGAGCTTGCAACCCAGAAGCCCGATTTCGATGCCATTGCCGATATCCCAACCAAAAAGCAGACCTTTTTTGACTATCTGCGTCCGGGTATCGCTGTTGAGAATCAGCGCATTGCCAAAGAGCGTGAGTTGATCGAGCAGCTTGCGCAACAGCCGGCCCTGTCATCTGAAGAGCGTGCAGAGCTGGTGGCGCTGGGTGAAGAGTATCGCCTGACATTCCCCAAAGAGGGGGAGTCGACTCAGCGTTGGTTTGAGGTGATGCTGCAGCGCGTAGACACTCTTCCGCCAGCCTTGGTTTTGACTCAAGCGGCGAATGAGAGCGCTTGGGGAGCGTCACGTTTTGCTACCGAAGCAAACAACTATTTTGGCCAGTGGTGTTACAGTGAAGGCTGTGGATTGGTGCCCAATCAGCGCCCAGCAGGCATGACTTATGAAGTGGCGAAGTTTTCTTCTGCGGCGGAATCCACCCACCGTTATTTCATGAATGTTAATCGCAACTCAGCCTATGTGGAACTGCGCCAGATGCGCTCTGAGCTGCGTGAGCAGGGCCAAGATCTCGAGAGCATTGACGCTGCTAATGTACTGGCTGGTGGTCTGACTCGCTACTCGGAGCGTGGTCAGTATTATGTTGATGATATTCGTGCGATGATCCGCCACAACCACTCTTATTGGCAATAACCCTGACTACTGGGTAATCACCCCTACAGAATAACAAGGATGTTATATGCAACAGACAAAGATAGGCCGTTTTGGCCTTCGAGTCGTGACGCCGCTGCTAGCCAGCCTTGCGGTGGCGTCTGCTTTTGCTTATCCCCAAGAATATCGTTTTACCTATTCAAAACTGTTTTCTCAGCTCAAACATAACCTCAATCACGAACAGAGCTTGGTACGCCTCGGGGTGTTCTTCGTCGATACCAGTACAGGTTTTCCGTGTGAAATTGACAAAGCCTGGATGGAAAACCCGAAGCACTATGCTCCATTGAGTGTCGCACCAAGCGGCGAGCTAAACCTGCCGCTCGACAGCAACTTGCGTCAAGCCAACCCTTTGGTTTATGTTCACCTCGAGCAGCCCGTGCAGTGTGATTTTTCCATGGTCGTGGTGAGCCGCGAGCCTCTTTTTGATCAGGTAAGTCACCAGCAGTTGACGCTGATAAGAGATGATATGCAATCAATGCAGTCCAGTTTAGGCGGGATGTTTGCACGCTGGTTTACACCAAACATTGAGGGAGTAACTTTAGAATTTTCTCAGCCAAAAGGGATGATCACTTTGGATAACGGCCGGCAGTTACCAATTCGAAATCACCGTATCTCCATCGACCTTCGCGAGCTTGATTCGACAACAAAACTCTCTCTTCCAGCCGAAACTCTGCGCGTGATGCCGTTTATCCCTAGCGGGAGAGGCGAGATTCGAGAGGCGAGAAGCGAGAGTTAGTACAAAACTCACCTCTCGCATCAAACTCCTCGCTACCCGGAACGAAGTGTAACCCGCACCTCGCCCCTAAAAAAAGCGCCCCAGTAATTGGAGCGCTTTTCATTTAAATATTTGTCACATCTAGTTGCAATGATGGGTCGAACTGCTGTACTTCCAGCTCTTCGCCAGGAGTGGTCTCTGGCATGGTCTCTTTATCAAAACCGATATCGCCGCCGTTAATCACGCCTGAATCTTTATCGATCGATTTGAAATCGAACAAGTCGAAGTCGGCTAGATGACTTGGTACCACGTTTTGCATCGCGCGGAACATGGTCTCGATTCGGCCAGGGAAGCGCTTGTCCCAATCGTTGAGCATCTGCTTGATGTTTTGACGCTGAAGATTTGGCTGAGAGCCACAAAGGTTACACGGAATAATCGGGTACTCTCGCATTTCAGCGTATTTGATGATGTCTTTTTCACGGCAGTAGGCCAATGGGCGGATCACCACGTGTTCACCATTATCCGAAACCAACTTCGGTGGCATCGCCTTCATCTTACCGCCGTGGAACATGTTTAGGAACAAGGTCTCGATGATGTCATCACGGTGGTGACCTAGGGCAATTTTGGTTGCGCCAAGCTCTTTTGCCGTGCGGTAAAGAATGCCACGGCGCAGGCGTGAGCAGAGTGAACAGGTGGTTTTACCCTCAGGGATCTTATCCTGAACGATAGAGTAGGTGTCTTCTTCGACAATCTTGTATTCAACACCCAAGCTCTCTAGGTATTCCGGCAGGATATGACCTGGGAAACCTGGCTGTTTTTGGTCCAAGTTAACCGCAACCAGTGAGAATGAAACTGGCGCGCTTTTTTGCAAGCTCATCAGGATATCAAGCATCGTGAAGCTGTCTTTACCACCCGATAGACACACCATAATGCGGTCACCGTCTTCAATCATATTGAAGTCAGCGATAGCTTGGCCGGTGTTTCTGCGGATGCGCTTTTGTAACTTATTAAAGTTGTATTGCTGCGCTTTAGTAAGTTCGTTGGTTTGCTCGTTCATAAAGACTGTTTCGCTCAGTTTGGCCGCCATAATACCGACAGCACTCACATGGTAAAAATGAACTGCGTATGATACCGATAATTTTGCTGACCACAAGTGCAAACAAGGCGAACATCCTGTTCGCCTTGTTTGAAATAACTTATTTTTAAGTAGCTTTGATTTTATGTAGCCTAGTGACTATTCACCAGGGTCAAGTGGACTGATAAAGCCCTGCGGTTTAAGCGCAAGAACGTCACAGTCTATTTTATCGATGACATGCTCTGCCGTATTACCAATAAACACCGCTGATAATCCGGTGCGACCCGTGGTGCCAAGAATGACCATCGCCGCGTTAAGACGGTTGGCAACATCGGGAATAATGTCTTCCGGCAGACCTTGCTCAACTATGGTTTGCTGCTCATCGAGCCCATGCTTTTGACGCAGTGCCTTCATTGAGGTGAGATGATGACCGCGCACGGCATCGGTGTAAGTGTTGGGATCAAACTCTGGCAGCTCTATGGTGATGTTCGCTGGCGTGACCGGATAGGCATTGACGAGATAGGGAGCCGCTTCAAGCCTTTGAGATAAGCTTTGTAGCTGTTCCACCATGCGATCATTTAAGTCGATATGCGTGTCGTACTCAGAGCCAACGTGCACTGAGGCCATAATATTGGCATCCTCTGGCCAGTGAGCATTTTTAACCAGCAGTACCGGGCTTGGGCATTTACGCAACAAATGCCAGTCGGTTGGGGTAAACAACACGGATTCAAGTACATCGTGCTTGCGTGTCCCTTTAATCACGATATCGTGCTCTCCAGCAAACACCTCGGCGACAATCGCCTCATAAGGGCGGTTATGCCATACGACTTTAATGTCAAAATCAATGCTGTCATTGATATAAGGCTCGGCAATTTCACGCATCCAAGCTTCACGCTGCTGGATCACGCCACGGCGCATCGCATCACGCTCATCGATGGACAGCATCGATGTCATGTCATAAGAAAAGTCGTAAATCGACAAGAATAGGGTAACGTGGCTTTTGCTAACAGACTTTGCTGCAAGCTGCATCGCGCGCGCCAAGGCGGGTTGCTCTTCATGATTGATATCGGCAACGACTAGAATTTTGCTATAAATACTCATAATCCGTTCCTAAAACAGAGGACTTATTTCTAATGTAGCCTAAGCCATGCATAAGGTTTACTAAAAGCGGCCAATTGTGTGTAGAAGTATGATTTAGCTCATTATCTTGGACATAGAGGCGAGAATCATAAAACAAAGAAGCGAGATTCGAGAGGCGAGAGGCGAGGAAAAGCGTGCTCGCTGTGGAGGTTTCGTTACTCGAAATGCGGTGTTACTCGCTTTAAGTATTTAAAACATAGGGCAAGAGAGAACTTACGTGGTGCCCAAAAAGTTGAGAAATACATGCTACACCTCCACGATCAATCCTCGCCTCTCGCAGCGCAGCGGTCTCGCCTCTCGACTCTTTCCCGAAAGGGAAAATAAGAAAGCCCCGACATTAAGTCAGGGCTTTCGAAAAAGGGTTGTTTGTGGTGGTTAGCGTTATTTTTTGCTGACGCCGGCGAGATCCATCAGGGCTTCGTGGTCGATGATGGTGATGTATTTGCCTTTTACGCTTAAGATATCGGACTTTTGGAAACGGCCGAGTAGGCGGCTGATGGTTTCAACCGTCAGGCCCAGGTAGTTACCAATGTCGCCACGGGTCATGGTGAGGCGGAACTCGCGAGGGCTGAAGCCGCGTTGCGAGAAACGCGTCGACAGGTTGAACAAGAAGGCAGCAAGGCGCTCTTCGGCGTTCTTTTTCGACAGCAGCAGGATCATCTCCTGGTCGCCTTTGATTTCGTTGCTCATCAAACGCATGATCTGTTGGCGAAGCTTAGGCATTTTACCTGAGAGGTCATCTAAGATTTCGTATGGGATTTCGCACACCATCGAAGTCTCTAGCGCCTGGGCAAAGCTTGGGTGCATATCCCCAGTAATCGCATCAAAGCCAACCAAATCACCGGCTAGATGGAACGCAGTGATCTGCTCGTCACCTTGTTCGGTAATCGTGTAGCTCTTGATAGTGCCTGAGCGGATCGCGTACAGCGACTTAAGCTCGTCGCCCGCTTTGAACAGCTCTTGACCCTTTTGGATCGGCTTTTTACGCTCGATGATCTCATCAAGCTGATCAAGTTCACTGTCATTGAGAGTGAACGGGATACAGAGTTGACTAATACTACAATCTTGGCAATGGATGGCACAGCCACCAGACTGGATACGTTTTACAGAAGGCTTTTCCGAAATCATAACAACCGCTTTACAATTTGATGTACATCAATATTTTACCACCATCTTACCTGTAGGGGTAGTAAAAAAACAAGAGCCAGTTCAATGTAATGTCATCATGGTTATTACATGCACCGCGCTATAAAGGCCATAAGCGATCAGCGTAATTCCCGCTATTTTCTTAAAAAACGACGAGGCTTTTAGCTGTTGTATCGCCACAGAGCCAATGCCAAACGCCAGCATAGAGGGCAAAGTACCCAGCCCAAACGCCAGCATTACCAATGCCCCCTCACTGGCTCCGCCAGAAATGACCGCCCAAGTTAGCATTGAGTAAACCAACCCACAAGGCAGCCAGCCCCACAAAAAGCCCAGTGGTATCGCCGACAACGGTGAGCGAATCGGCAGCCATCGCTTGGTTAGTGGTGAAATAATCCGCCAAATTCCTTTACCCATCTGTTCTATCTTGAGAATGCCAAACCACCACTGGGCAATATATAAACCAAGGGCAATCATAATCACTGCAGCGAGGAGTCTGAGGACAATAAAAGCTTGGGTTAGCTCTGAGAGTTCGATGAGGCTTGCCAAGGCGCCACCCAGTAGGGCGCCGAATAGGGCATAACTCGATAAACGTCCGAGGTTGTAGCCGACAATATTGGACAGTCTATTGGCTGATGACCCTTGTTGCTCACTACCGAGTGAAACCAACGAGGCGATTCCACCACACATTCCCATGCAATGCACAGAACCTGCGATCCCCACCATAAATGCGCCGATAAGATCCAAGTTCATGACTTCTTATCCACCTTGTTGTCCGTCAAGTGGGTGTCGTCGTCAAATAAGATATTGTGTCCTTGGCGTTCAAGGTCTTCGAACTGATCATTACGCACCGCCCAGAGGAAAACGCCGACCGCGACCGCGACTAATATAATGGCGATAGGAATAAGGATATAAATGCTTTCCATGCTCACCTCATTGATTGATGTTTAAGTAAACGTAGTGAGTTAGTCACTACGATGACAGAGCTTGCTGACATGCCTAGAACGGCGATATACGGTGCAACGAGTCCTGCCACCGCCAGTGGTAAGATAACCATATTGTACCCCAGTGACCAGGCAAGGTTTTGTGCGATGATCTTACGTGTTTTATGCGCATGCTGCTTGGCATCAAGGATGCGATCAAGCTTGTCACCCAGTAATACCATATCAGCCGATGCCTTCGCCACATCGGTTCCTCCGCCCATAGCAACCGATAAGTGGGCTCCGGCCAAGGTTGGGGCGTCATTAATACCATCACCAATCATCATGGTGACATCTCGCTCTTTCACCGATTGCAGATACTGCAATTTTTGATGTGGTGAAGCGCCAGCAACAACGTGCTCAATCCCAACTTTTTCGGCCACTGGGCGAGCGTTGTGCATAGAGTCCCCAGTCAATAGAGTCACTTGGGCACCACCCTCAATGAAGCTGCGAATAAAGGCATTGCTCTCCTCACGTATCGGGTCATGATAGAAGAAGGTGGCTGCATGCTGGCCATCTACGGACAAATAAACGGCATTGTTTTCGGCTACAGCATTACCTTGAGATAGCACATAATCAGCGCTACCCACCTTTACTCTTTGTTGATTAATCGTAGCTTCAACCCCTAAACCAATATGATTATCAACCTCTTCAGCGCCTAATAACTTGCCAGGAAGCGAGGCAAATGCCTTGGCAATCGGGTGATTGGCATGAGCTTCGAGGGTTTTGGCTTGCGATACACAATCATCGTGGTGAAAACCCGGCTCAATGCGTACCTTGGCTATCTCAATATTGCCCTCGGTCAGGGTACCGGTTTTATCGACCACCAAATGATTGACCTTACACAGGGTCTCAAACACATGGTTTTTACGTAGTAAGATTCCCAAGCCACTCATTTGCGAGGTCGCGCAAGTTAAGGCGGTTGGCGTCGCTAGAGAGAGTGCACAAGGGCAGGTAGCAACCAGCACAGATAACATGATCCAAAATGCATCGTCTGGGCGGGTCTGCGACCAATACCAATAGGTCACGGCTGAGATCAGCAATATTGCGGCGACAAAGTAGCGCGCCACGACATCCGCCACCTCGGCAATACGTGGCTTGGACAGCTCAGCAGAGTCTTGTAAGCGCACGATGTTGTTCAGTACTGAGTTATGCTTATCTGCAGTGACTTCGAGCTCAAAGGCTTCATCGCCATTGAGCGTGCCCGCATACACCGCGCTGCCGCTGCATTTTCTTACCTGGAGTGATTCTCCGGTCAGCATAGACTCATCAACGAGGAGTTCAGTTTGAGAAAGAACCGTGCCATCGGCGGGAATATGCTCTCCGGGCAACACACGAATTTGATCGCCAGGACGCAGTGTTTTGACCGGTACTTGGTTGCCCTCCAAGGTGGTCGCGACTGCAGGGATGAGTTTGAGTAAATTTCCACTTGCGGCGGCTGCCTTACGTCTAGCTCGCATCTCCAGAAAACGCCCGACCAAAAGGAAAAAGGTGAACATTGAGATCGACTCAAAAAACACTTCACCTTTTTGTTCAACGGTGGCGACCACACTGGCTACGTAGGCAAACATTAGGGCCAAAGAGACGGGCACATCCATGCCCAAGGTGCGCGATTTCAGGCTGCGCCAAGCATTGAGATAAAAGGGCAATGCCGAGTAGAGCAAGACAGGTGTGGCGAAAATCAGGCTAACCCAGCGGAAAAAATGCTTAAACTCCTGCTCAAGATCACCAAACACCTCAAGGTACAGAGCCACCGCCAGCATCATCACCTGCATGGTGGCCAGGCCAGCAATGCCCAGACGATAGAGATATTGCTTCATCTGTCGATGGTATGCCGCCTCATGTTTATCCGCTTCAAAGGGCGCGGCCTTATAGCCGAGTTGATGGATAATCGACAACACTTCACTAAGGCGTGTCACCGACTCATCCCAAACCAACAGTGCGCGCAGCGTCGTGGTATTCACGCTAATTGATAACACACCAGGGTGGGCCGCAACATGTTTTTCGATCAACCAAGCACACGCCGCACAAGATACGCCCTCCAGTGACAATGTCACTTCTGAGCTATTTTCCATGCTGCGCACAAACTCAGCCTGCACATCCTTATTATCGTAATGAATCAGAGCTTTGAGTTGCTCGGGGACCAGCTCAACTCGCTCGGCGGGGGCGGTTCTGTATTGGTAGTAAGAGACCAGGTCATTATCGACGATCGTCTGCGCAACCGTCTCACACCCTAGGCAGCACATGGTGCGAATTGTGCCTAGGATTTCGACTTGAAAGTTCGTGCTCTCTGGTACAGCTTCACCGCAGTGGTAACACGATTGGCACATAGTGGATAGTGCTCCCTAAAACGCTAATTAGTAAGTGGTGTCGGTTGCTCTAATGGAAAGAACACCCGGCCTTGGATCAGCCACTGATCATCATGCGGAGTGACCTCAACGAACCAGGGCCCTGAGATGCTGGCTGGCGGGGTAAAGCGATAGATCCCCTGAGCATCGGCGGTTACCAACATCTCAAAATCTTGATCAGGCAGAGTGCGGTGGGCATACATGACCTTAAGTGCGGGGAAGTGGCTGAGCTCGCCTTGCGCCAATCGAAGCACCATCTGCTCACCGTTTTGGTCAATTTGTGCCGACAAGCCAAGCTCTTTCGCCTTATTGACCTTCGACAGGTCAATGTTAATACCTTTGCCTTTCTTGTAGTAATCCTCGGTGACAAGATCGACGGAGTTTTTCGAAAAGATGATGACCGTGATGATGGTCCATACAACAACAGTACCTGGTAGAATAATGAGGAACCACGGCCAGAACTGCTTATACCAAGGTTTTTGCATAAAACGCTCTCGAAAAGAAGTAAAAGTGGAGAGTAAAATGTAAGGGAATTGCAGCCCCTAAAAAAAGGGGCTGTTATCGTTTTGTTACGTTTTATTGATCGGAATTGCTCAAGCTCCAAACGTAGGCTGAGACAAGCTGGACTTTTTCTTCACCCAAGATGTCTTTCCAAGCGGGCATCACGCCAGAGCGACCGTTGACAATCGTCTCGGTGACGTCGGCGCGAGAGCCACCAAACAGCCAGATTTGGTCGGTCAAATCTGGTGCGCCAACCGCTGGGTTACCTTTGCCGTCAGTGCCATGACAAGCGGCACAGACCACAAAGCGCGCCTTGCCGGCTTCTGCTTCTTTGGCGTTAACCGAGCGCCCAGAGAGGCTGAGCGTGTACGAAACCACTTCACGTACGCCATCCTCACCAAGCACATCAATCCACCCCGGCATCTGCCCAACACGACCCTCCATAAGGGTGGTTATGATAGCCTCAGGCTCGCCACCATATAGCCAAGCGTTATCAGTCAGGTTAGGGAAGCCCTTTTGGCCACGCGCATCTGAGCCATGACATTGAGAGCAGTTTTGCAAATACAGTCCTTGACCAGCCTTGAGCGCCTCCGGATCCAAAGCAATTTCTTCTAGTGGCTTAAGACCCGAGCCATCACTGAGGTTGGCCAATTGACTGAATTTTTCGCCAAAATAGCTATCCGCATCGTCGAGCTCTTTGGCGTATTGCACCAAGCGTCGCTCAGACTGAGCGCTGGCGATAGAGGCGCGAGACTCTGCTAATGACTTGACGGTTTGATCTGAGCTTTGCCATCCAAGTAAGCCTGGAAAGTTGCCCAACCCAGGATAAAGTGCCAAATAGATCGCTGCAAAAACGAACGTACCGGCAAATAAATAAAACCACCACTTAGGCAGGGGGTTGTTGAGTTCACGAATACCATCGTACTCATGCCCCATATCTGCACCGTCTTCAACCCCCATCTTGTCCTTCTGACACCAAGCCAACAGTGCCACACAACCAACTAACGTGCCGATAGTGATGATAATGATCCATAAACTCCAAAAAGTTGTCATTATTTATCCACTCCCTGTTGTGTTTGCTTAGTGGCAGATTGGTGATCATCATCAAAAATCAGATTTGCTGCCTCCTCAAAGCGTGATTTGCGGCTTTTTCCGTAAGCCCACCACACAACGCCAATGAAACTGACAAAAAGCACGATGGTCCAAATACTGTGGAATGTACCAATATCCATAACGCCTCCTATTTCATTGCGTGGCCAAGAGATTGCAAGTAGGCAATGATGGCATCCATCTCTGTCTTTCCTTGCACATCACTTTGAGCACTCGCGATTTGATCGTCAGTATACGGTACGCCAAATTGGTTTTTGAAGATCTCCAATTTCTTCTGCGTCAACTTGCCATCGAGTACATTTTGCTCAAGCCATGGGAAACCTGGCATGTTTGACTCTGGAACCAACTCTCGTGGATTGATCAAATGCACACGATGCCACTCATCGGAGTAACGGCCGCCAACACGTGCCAAATCAGGCCCAGTGCGCTTAGAGCCCCACAGGAATGGGTGCTCCCAAACATGCTCACCGGCAACAGAGTAGTGACCGTATCGCTCAGTCTCCGAGCGGAAAGGGCGGATCATTTGCGAGTGGCACACGTTACAGCCCTCACGAATGTATATATCGCGACCTTCCATTTCGAGCGCGGTATACGGGCGAAGATTATCGACAGGCTCAGTGGTTTGCTTTTGAAAAATCAACGGCGTGATTTCAGCCAACGCGCCCAAACTAATGGCGAAGATGATCAATATTGCCAATAGACCGACATTTTTCTCCACGATTTCGTGGCGATTGTTCGAATTAGAACTCATCATCGTCTCCTTATGCCGGTTGAGGTTGAGCTTTGAGGCTGCCTTGTGGCGCTACAACCGTCTTGTAGACGTTGTAAGCCATGAGGAACATACCCGCGAGGAAGATCAATCCGCCGACAAAGCGAACCGTGTAGTACGGGTAGGAGGCTTGAACCGACTCGACAAAGCTATAGGTTAACGTGCCGTCCGAGTTGACTGCGCGCCACATCAATCCTTGCATCACTCCTGAGATCCACATCGCCACGATGTAAAGCACGGTACCGATAGTCGCAAGCCAGAAATGGGTATTAATTAGGCTGACTGAGTACATCCGCTCTTGACCAAATAGGCGTGGGATCAAGTGGTAAACCGAACCAATTGAGACCATGGCCACCCAGCCCAACGCGCCAGAATGAACATGACCGACAGTCCAGTCGGTGTAGTGTGACAACGCATTGACAGTCTTGATTGACATCATCGGACCTTCAAATGTCGACATGCCATAGAAAGACAAGGAAACAATTAGGAATCGTAGGATAGGATCGTAACGCAGCTTATGCCAGGCGCCTGACAGCGTCATGATACCGTTGATCATACCACCCCAAGAAGGGGCAAATAAAACCAATGACATGACCATGCCAAGGGATTGGGTCCAGTCGGGAAGGGCCGTGTAATGTAGATGGTGAGGGCCTGCCCAGATATACAAAGAAACGAGTGCCCAGAAATGGACAATCGATAGGCGATAGGAATAGATCGGGCGCTCGGCTTGCTTGGGCACGAAATAGTACATCATACCCAAAAAGCCAGCGGTCAATAAGAAGCCCACGGCGTTATGCCCGTACCACCACTGTACCATGGCATCAACTGCGCCTGAGTACACCGAATAGGACTTACCCATAGAGACGGGGATCGCCATGCTATTGACCACATGCAGCACGGCAACCGTCAGTATAAAGGCGCCGAAGAACCAGTTGGCCACGTAGATATGGGAGGTTTTTCGCTTGATCAGGGTACCAAAGAAGACGATGGCATAGGCCACCCATACTAGGGTGATCGCGATATCAATCGGCCACTCAAGTTCGGCGTATTCTTTACCAGACGTGAGTCCCAGAGGCAGTGTGATGGCTGCTGAAAGGATAATCGCTTGCCAGCCCCAAAAGGTGAATGGCACCAATGGACCGCCAAACAGGCGGGTTTGACAAGTACGCTGCACGACATAATAGGAGGTCGCGAACAGAGCACTGGTACCGAACGCAAAAATAACCGCATTAGTATGCAATGGACGTAACCGACTGTACGTCAACCACGGCGTATCAAAGTTTAGCTGTGGCCAAACTAATTGAGCGGCAATCAATACACCTACGGCCATGCCGACAATGCCCCATAAAACAGTAACTAGGGTGAACTGTCGAACCACGGTGTAGTTGTAGTTTTCTTCTAGCTGCTTTTCTTGGCTCATTTACATGCTTCCAATTTCAAACATACCGCACCATCCACACCCGGGACCGGAGTCATCATGATCGCAGGGGCAAGTTGATGGGTATTAACTACACTTTACTTCCAACACGACTTGCGTCGTAATGCCACCAAAATCATTTGAGAGAAGAGAATTGAAACTTATAACTTTAACCATCTTCCCTGATGATTTTTATAAAAGTGACATTTTCGTTATCAACTATACTGCAGTTAACATTTTAATGACAGAGTGTTAACCTGGTAGTGAGTTGGAAATAGATCCTTTATTTCAAAACTTTGAAGTTTGTAACACGAGGTAAATTGGAGATGGCAGCGCAACCGTTAACTAAAGCTAGAATTGCACAAATATTAATCACTCTTGCTGTGTTGATGACGGCGTTTTGGTGGCGTACCGTAGCTTATAACCAAGCAGAGCAAGGGTCAGTAAAGTGTACGCTTGGGGAGGCATGTAAAATAGAAGCCGGCGTTACCATTGCTGTTTTGCGTACCGAGCAGGGCACATTGCTGATCTCAGGTTTAAAGCCGACTTGGCAGCTAACCGGTGCCGTTGGCACAAACTTGCAACAAACTAATGACGGTTATTTAGTTCCTGTAGAAAACGAGCAACTCGGCGAGATAAAACTCAAGCTCACAGAAATGGACAATCAGCGAGCGATCGATCTCATCATTGCTTTAGATTAATGTTTTTTTTCAACATATTGGATTAGTATACGCGCTAAGATGTAATCAATTTAACCGAAGATCGACGAATTTTGATGAAGTTTGCAACGGGTATTAGCCAACTTAATAAACCTGACCAAGCGGTTTTACAGATCCGAGAACAACTGCCGAGTGAGCAGCCGAGCAGTATCATCTGTTACTACAGTCAAGAGTTCGAGCCAAATCATCTGCAATCTGAACTCAAAAGCGCATTTCCGGATACTCCCATCGTGGCATGCTCGACTTGTCGTGGCGTGTTCAGTGATAAAGGTGTCCATTTTGGCACCGTGGTTGGCGTGATGGCAATCTATGACGACGCTGCAAGCAGCTACACGACCTTAGTCGCACAGATCCCAACCAAGCAGCAAACTCGCCAATCAATCCATGCCGCGCTTGACTCAGCCCTTGAGCAGGTTGACCGCATCGGAGAACTGCCGTCATTTATTCTCTGTCATCCAACGCCTGGGCTTGAGGAGAGTGTCGTTTCTGCCATTGATGACTATTTCATTTCCCCGGTGCCCATTGTCGGTGGCAGCGCATCGGACAATCGGGTTTGGGGGCTATGGTCATTGTTTGATGAGAGTCAATGCAGCCAGTCTGGGGTGGCATTGATGCTGTTCTACACCAAAACCAAATGCACACACTCTTTTAGTTCCGGCTATTCGAAAACACCGTTTTCTGGCGTTGTGACCAAATCTTGTGGTCGAGAAATATTTGAAATCGATGGTGAACCAGCTGAACAAGTCTACCGACGCTGGATTGCCGAGTACGCCAGTGTTGATGTCCCGTTGCACTTCGAATTTGATCTTGTGACTAAGTACTCGCTCGGGCGCAAAGTCGGTGAGCTGTTCGACCACAGCTACTACAAGCTATCACATCCGATAAGAGTGAGTAATCAAGAGGGAGCAATCCTCTTATTTACTGATATTCAAGAGGGTGACAGGGTCACTATGATGGATGGTAATCAAGATGAGATGATCCTTCGCCCTGCACGAGTGCTGCAAGATGCTTCCATCGGCAATACGCCGCAGGGCGCCATTTTTGTTATCTGCGCAGGCCCGATGATGTATCTCAAAGAGGATATTCGTCAAGTTTACCACCACATTGTGGATGCACTAGGCTCTACACCATTCCTGTCACCCTTTACCTTTGGTGAACAGGGGCGCTTCATCGGCGGTGAAATTGCACATGCCAATTTGATGGTGACCTCTGCGGTCTTCCATCAGTAGAAATAAGCAAGGACCAGCAACGATGCCAAATCGAAGTCAGGAGCAGCTAAGAGAAGCGCTGTTTGAGCTTAATCGCAGCCGAGAAAGAGAGGCTGCTCTGCTCAAAGAGAATATGACCATTCTCGACGCTATCTCAAAGATAACGGGGGCTTCAAACAAAGAGCAGATTTTTCAAGAGCTGCACAAAGTGCTTTCTCTGTATATCGAGTTTGACGAGTTTTTAGTGTTGTCTAAGAGCAAACACCAAACCAGTTATGCGTGCTTGCAAGCGACCTCAGCGGAGTTCAACTCTGTCTACTGGGAGCATGGCCCTAAGTTTAACCGCGTGTTGGAGGGAGAGACGATTGTTATCTTCGATGCGACGCGTATCGAAGAAATTCAGATCCTTAACCGACGTATCACCCCATCAATTAACTCCGCGCTGTTGGTGGGTGTCTGCAGCGAGCTCTCTGATGCGGTTATATTACTTCTGGGTAATAAGCCCGGCCAGTTTTCGCTTGAGACCAGAGAGACACTTAATCGCTTTCGCCCGCTTTTGGAGCGCGCGGTCTTCGATATAGAACATAAAGAACAGCTCACCATCTTGGTTCGTCAGCGAACAGTTCAGCTCGAGCACGCTAAGCGAAAAGCCATTGAAGCGAATGAAGCTAAATCCAAATTCCTTGCCATGATGAGTCATGAGTTTCGCACTCCGCTGAACTCGGTATTGGGCTACATCGATGTGCTATCGCAACAGGTCAAGGGGAGTGAGTCGCAAAATATTCTGTCGCAAATGACCACATCTGCTGAAATGCTACTGGCACTGATCGGTGATATTCTCGACGTTACTCAAATTGAGCGTGGTAGCTTCCCACTCAACCGCAGTTGGGTTGGGCTGAGGAAAACGTTAGAGAACAGCATTGCTTACCATCAAACGCTAGCAAAAAATAAGCAGCTCGATTTCAACTTCGTGATAGATATAAAGGGAGACCTTAATGCCTATATGGATTCGAGTCGTCTATCACAGGTCATTTTTAATTTGCTTGGTAATGCTGTGAAATTCACCTATGAGGGGTCGGTTTCATTTTACGCATCACTACAAGATGGCGAATTGTTGCTGACGATCACTGATACGGGGATCGGTATTGCTCGCGAGAACCTGGACAAATTGTTTGTGCCGTTTGTCCAAGCTGACTCAAGCATTACCCGACAGTTTGGCGGGTCAGGTTTGGGACTTAGTATCACCAAACATATTGTCGAGTTGAAAGGTGGGGTTATTCACCTCGACTCTGTAGAGTCTCAAGGAACGACGGTCGAGATCAGGATGCCACTGGAAACCCGTAAGGTCCTTGCTAATGAGGGCAATGGTTTAGGATCAGCGCAGGCGAGGGTAGGCAAGCATGTTTTGGTGGTAGAAGACACAAAAACCAACCAAATAGTTGCAAAACTTATCTTAGAAAACAGTGGCTTTATAGTTTCAACTGTTGATAACGGCGCACTGGCTGTTGAGTATATGCGTGATAGTCAAAATAAAGTGGATGTCATACTTATGGATCTCTCGATGCCAGTGATGGATGGTATCACCGCAACAAAAAGAATTCGTGAGTTTAACCGTCACACACCGATAATTGCACTGACCGCACACGCAATGGAAACAGATAAAAATCAATGCTTTACATGCGGAATGAATGAATTCATCTGTAAGCCGATTCGACAAAGTGAGGTGGTCGGAAAAATAGACCAAGTACTAGCGACCAGTATTGAACTTGAGTCTAGCGATTGCTAAATCATAGTCTAGCGAGATAAATATCATGAAAAATACCCGCAACTTGGTGGAGAGCATCACTGAAGTTTTTGTCTGCAGTTGTCTGTTGTTTGTCATCGACTTAGTGTTGCGGATCGTTGGCTTGCGATTACTGAGCATGACGGGCAATGCGACGACCGATATGTTGGTGATCTGCATTCTTAGCTTCGCATTGCTGCAATCTGGCGTGGTGCGTTTTATTCGTCTTGCCGCTCTTGGCTTGATTCGGTCATAAATTTGGGTTGCATGCGTTTGGGTAGATGGTATCGAACCAAACTCATGCAACCCTAACTGCCTTAAGCCGCATTCAATTGTGCGCGGTGATTTCGTTTACGATACCAGTAAATGCATGCAGCAATTGAGGTATACAAGTAAGCCAGAATCGCTATCAAAGGTGAAGAAGCCAAGTTGGCCATAAAGGTTAGCGATAAGCCTAGCGAAGTGATCACCAGTTTTGCCAGTAAGCCAAGAAACAACATTCCCATAGCAAATTGAGGCATCGACGTCGGCTGAAATGCAATCCAATAGCAAGCGCCTAAAGATAATAAGGCCACAATCGAGCCAGCTGCAAAAGCTTCAGAGTGTTCAATTGAAGAGATGCCAAACAAGGCAAGACAGACCAAGACACAGATAAATTTCATTAACAGACTCCCGTAGGGTTCGATTCAAATCCATTCATTCAAGCGTTAATCAATCAACGCTGCCATTGTCTATTTATTCGCCACAAATGCAAGCTTAGATCGATGATTTAGTCTGGTTTGTCTGATTTTCTGACCAAAGCCAGCAAAAAAGCAAACATTCATCACAAGGCTCACGAGTGGTGTTGCTACAGCAAATGATCGGTTCAACACTCATTATTGACGGTCAAATGGCTACACAGATCATCTTGGTAAACTCTAATTGCTGCAATGAGCGACAATTTTTTTAAATGCTGCTGTCTTTGTTGGCATGGACTGACAAAGACAAGCTTAAAGTGTAAAGATGTTCAGAGAATGATAGCGAACTAACTAACAGCTATGAGCTGAGCGAACGATAGATTACAAATGATATACGCAGCTAATAATCATCTAATTAATCGACAGATAATTAGATGATTATTAGGTATTTTATGGTAAATACAATTATGTTCAATGCGCTTACCAATTGAAGATGAGGGGAGCAAGTGAATGTGGATATGAGTGCATCTATATAAATCCTATTTACCATAATATACATAATACGAACTAGGGGTGTAGGGCCAAAGTTGTAATGTCACTTTATAGCAAAGTTAAAATGTCTCTTTTTTAGGTTCTACAACTAGCCTCATTCTTGTGTAAACCTGTTTAAGGGATATTGGGATGTTGGTAAC